>JAJDZG010000166.1 GCA_022824765.1 Dehalococcoidia bacterium
CTTCCGCCGCCAGGTCTACACCTGCTACTGGTTCGAGAAGATCGCGCCGCGCAAGCTGATCGACGACATCGGCGAGGACAACATCCTCTTCGAGACCGACTTCCCGCACCCGACCTGCCTGTACGGCAACGTGCAGGAGACGATCGAGGACGGCCTCGAGGGTCAGTCGGAGGAAACGCGCCGCAAGATTCTCTGGGAGAACTCGGCCAAGCTCTACAACATCGACATCCCCGAGGTGATGCCCGCCGGCCTCGCCGCCGCAGCAGCCGCCGGCGGCTAAGCCTACCCCGCACAATGCCCCATCCCCCGCTTCACGCGGGGGTGCAGGGGTCCAGCCCCCGCGTCACGCGGGGGTCCGCTCGGTGCTGCGCGTCGCGCACCCCCTACCGGCTAAGCCCAACGCTACCTACCTTGTGTCCGAAACGGATCATCACGGGTGGGAGCAATATGACTGCAGCTCGAGAACAGATCAGCCGCAAGGCCTTGCTTGCCTTTGCAACCAACTACAATTCCGCGCCCGAAGCCATCATGGAACTCGTCGACAATCCAATCGACTATCGGGGCGACCGGCATCTCAACATCGACATAGATGTCGACTTCAACGCTCGCAATCCGGGCATGCAGGCCGGGCGTATCTCGATCCGTGACTGGGGCGGTCAAGGAATGGACCTGGACGATCTGCAAAATTGGTTGCGCTGGGGAGACGGCGAAGGGCATTCGGAAGCGGACATCGGCCAGTTTCACGTTGGTGGAAAACTGGCTGCCATCTATCTGGCGGAGAAGCTCCAAGTCACCTGCCGTCGAGACGGTGACACAAGAATCTGGCACTTCACGGACGAACACTGGGGCTCGCGGGCAGCGTTCATCGACAATGTGTTCATTGAACTGGAACAGCCGCTTACGGGGTGGGTCTCGGATCTCGACAGCGACGTCGGCTTCGTCCAGGTAACCCTCAGCGGAATCAAGCACGGCCACTTTGAGCCGGACGAGCTGCGTATCGACCTGACTGACGCGTACGAGACCCTGTTGGAGTCTGGAGACCTCTCCATTCGCCTTGATGGTGAACCCCTGAACCCATATATCTTGCCTTGGATGTCTGGCGTGGAAATGCGACGGTTAGAGAGAGTCGAAGTGATGGATGGCATGTTCGTTGAGGCGAGAGTCGGAGCTCTCAATCGACGCGATCTCCGCTCCGGAATGTCCGCACGCGTTCAACCAGGTCTGCGCACGGATTTCAATGGGCGGAAGATCTCAGACGGCGAGACATTCGGCATTAACTTACATGGGCGCGGTCGGTCACAACGCGTGTACGGCGAAATCAGCATCACAGGCCCTCGATTCCGACCGAACCAGAACAAGACCGGCTGGGACCTTCACTCCGCCGAATGGATGGCTCTGCGACGCCATGTCGAACCGATGATTCGACAGGTGATTCGCGATCTCGAGAAGCCGAGTGGACATTCAACCAGTACCGCGAGTCAGCGAGGGGGACCAGCACCCTCCCGAAAACGACACGCTCTATCATTCAACTTGAGCTGGTTGAATGATGATGGTCCCGAGGCGGAAGAAGCCCGGAGAGTTAACCAGGCAGCGTGGGCCAGTAGGATGCAGCCAAAGGAGTGGGCGCGTTACCTGATTCGAAGGGAGCTGGCCCGAGAAGAAGATTCCCGACACTCGCGTGATCCCGAGAACTCGGATAACGAAGACATAGTCCAATAGCATCTTCTCGCCACGCGCTTGTGACGGCGACTACGGCTCACCGCGACGCGTAACTGACTGGCAATCTTTTGATTCCTCCGATGAGCTGGCTGGCCAGCCTCTCGGGCTGGGCCTCGATTTGGAAGTCGTCTAGCTTGCCGATCAGGTGACGGAACACTGATCTCATCTCTAGCCTGGCCAGGTTGGCGCCCAGACAGAAGTGCTCGCCGAAGCCGCCGAAGGCCAGATGCTCGTTCGGCGACCTCGCGATGTCGAACTCGTCGGGGCGCTCGAACACGTCCTCATCTCGATTCGCCGATGGATACCACATCGCCAGCGTCTCGCCGGCTTGCATTGGCACGCCGCGGACCTCTGTGTCGCGAGTCACTGTGCGCGCGAAGTGCACCACCGGCGACGTCCAGCGCAGCATCTCCTCGACCGCGCTGTCGAGCATCGACGGGTCGTTGCGCAGCCGTTCGAACTGCTCTGGATGCTCGATCAGCGCCTGCATCCCGCCCGACGTCGCGTTGCGGGTCGTCTCATTGCCGGCCAGGATCAGCAGAATCGCGTAGGAGAGGATGTCGGCCTGCGGCATCGGTTCGCCATCGATCTCGGCCTGCACGAGCGTGGTCATCACGCTGTCGTCGGGCTCGCGGCGCTTGCGCTCGATATGCGCCGTGAAGTAACCCTGCAGCCCGCGAATGCCCGACTGCCAGGTCTCGCGACGCGTCCGGCCGCGCTGATACTCAGGATCCTCCGACCCCAGGAACTCGTTGGTGAATCTGAAGATGTCATCCCATGAATCGCGTTCGACCGCGAGCAGTTCGCAGATCGCCGCCATCGGCATCTTCGCCGCCACGTCGCGGACGAAGTCCATCTCGCGACGGTTGGTCAGCTGGTCGACCAGATGCTCCGCCGCTCGGTCGATCACGTCTTCGGCGATCTCGTCAATGCGGTCTTCCAGGATCGTCATCCCGCGCGGAGAGAATCGGCGGCTGGTCGCGTTGCGGTACTTGCCGTGCTCGGGCGGGTCCATGTTGATCAGATTGGGCACGGTCAACGAGGGATCGCTGGCGCCGCCGTCGCCCTGTCCAGACTCGCGCACGACCAACCGCTGGCTCGAGATGAACGTCACGGGGTCTCTGGAGATCGCCTGGATGTCGTCGTACTTGCTGATCGACCAGAACGGCGCGACGCCCGGTCGGTCGTACCAGTAGACGGGCGCCTCGCGGCGTTGCAGCGCCCAATCCGCCCACGGATAGCCGCGTTGATAGACGCGGGGCGTGACCAGATCGATGCGGTCGAGCGAGCTGGTCAACGTGGCCATGCCAGACTCCCTTCATCCAGCGCCACCCCGCTGATGGCTCTAGGATTCGGCATAAGCCTAACAATCTCAAGCGGCGCTCCTGCGCAAATCGGAGGGCATCCATGACAGACAAACGGTCCCTGCTCGGCGTCTACGAGGGCTACAGCGATGTCGTGGCGGATGGCTACGAGCGGGAGTCTCTCTACGTGAGCGTGGCGGACGGCTGTCGGATCGCCGTCGACGTGCTCCATCCGACTTGGCGAGGTGAGCGGTTGGCTGGTCCGTCGCCGACGGTGCTGCACGCCACGCCATACCGGCGCGCGTTCGTGCGCACCGATCAGGGCACGTCGACCGCTCGCTACACACAAGAGTTGCGCGGCGTGGAACCGGGACAACTGGTCACGCAGTACGAAGAACGTCCGATCGCGCGGGAACTGATCCACCACGGCTACCGCTTCGTCTCGGTCGACATCCGCGGCACGGGCGCGTCGTTCGGCGAGACGTACAACGACTCCTGGCTTGCGGGTCAGGACCTGGCGCGCGTCATCGACTGGCTCTGTGAGCAACCATGGTCATCGGGACGCGTCGGGATGGTCGGGATCTCGTACGAGGGCATGCTCCAGTTCTTCACCGCTGCGCAGCGGCCGGACGGGCTCAAGTGCATCGCGCCGCAGTACCCCGGTCTGCCGCACTGTTATGTCGATGGCGGCCTCGCGATCACGAGCTTCGCCCGCGTCTGGGAACGGCTGCACAAGGGAATCTCAGAGAACGAGCCGTCAGCGCCTGTCGACGGCCCCGACGGCGAACGGCTCCGCGCGGAGGCCGAGTCTGAGCGGTCGCCCGACATGTATCGCTGGGTCGAGACGTTCTCGGAGATGGATCCGCGCGACGTGACCCGCATGTCCTCCTTCGACGGTCTGCTGCGACGCAAGCCGCGTCCCGACCTGGGGCTCGGCGAGGTCGCCAGCGGCTGGTTCGATTCCACCGACCTGATCAACGCGAGCGGCGTGCCGACGTATCTCGTCACCGGCTGGTGGGACCTGACCTTCCCGGGCTATCTGATCGACGCGTTCAACCGCCTCGACGTGCCGAAGAAGCTGATCGTGGGTCCGTGGAATCATGGCCAGGGCGGCGATCCCGAGCTGCTGCGCTGGTTCGACTTCTGGCTTGCGGATGTCGACAACGGCGTCATGGACGAGCCCGCCGTGCACTACGGCGCCAGCGACCCGTCGGGCTCGACTCAGTGGAAGTCGGCCCCGCGTCTGCCACTACCCGAGGCGCGGCACCGCAGCCTCTTCCTCTCAGCGGACAGTGAACTGACGCGCGAGCGCCCGCCGAGCGGCAGCCTGGACTATCACGTCGACCACGGCGTGACACTCGGGGAGATGTCGCGGCACAGCTACTACGTCGACGACATGTACATCAACACCACGGACCTGGACGCTCGAGCCGAGCGCTGCCTGTCCTTCACGACCGAGCCGATGGATCGAGAGATCGAGATCACCGGTTGGCCGGCGGTCGATCTGGAACTGTCCACCACATCAGACTGCGGCGCGGTGCTGGTCACGCTGGAGCAGATCACGTCCGACGGCGGGGCAGCCTACCTCTCCGAGGGCTTTCTCAACTTCGCGCATCGCCGCACGGGTGACGATCCCGGCGGTCACGAGGGTCCCGTCTGGCACAGCTGGAGCAAGGCCGATCTCGCTCCCGTGACGCCTGGCGAATCGATGCAGCTCCAGGTCGAGATGTATCCCGTCTCGGCCGTGGTCAGAGCCGGCGACCGACTGCGCCTCACGATTGCCGCAGCCGACGCTGACAACCTCGTCGTCCCCACGCAAGCCAAGCAGGGCGCTCAGTCCGAAGACCCTGAAGACGTCACCCTCACGCTGGCAACAGGCGGAGAGCGGGCATCACGCCTGCTGCTGCCGATCGTCAACGACGCTGTGACGCCCACGGCGCAAGTCGTCGCCGGCGGGTTCGACGGCGAGTCGGGCGGATTCGCGTTCCGCCGGCCGGTCGATCCAGAGGTCGGCTGACCGCGTCACTCGCCAAGGAACGCCGGCGGCCGACGCTCGAAGAGGGCCCGAATGCCCTCCTTCGCGTCGTTGGAGTTGCGGGCCGCGGCGACCAGCGCGTCGACGTCTTCGTGGGGGATGTGATCGCGGAAGTCCATCTCTCGCACGATCAGGGCTTTCATCGCCCGCAGACTCAGCGGCGCGTTCAGGCTAAGCCGCTCGATGATGGCCTGAGCCGCGTCGTCGAGGCCGTCGGGGCTGGTGACCCTGGCGATGACGCCCCATTCGTGCATTCTGGCCGCTGGTATTCGGTCGCCCAGCAGCAAGACCTCACGCGTGGCGACTGGGCCGGCGACTTCGAGCAGCTTCTTGGCCAGGAACCACGATGGCGCGAGACCAATCTGGGCGAGCGACATGCCAAACTTGGCGGCATCGGACGCGACCACGAAGTCGCAGTGCAGCGCCAGCTCGTTGCCTCCCGCGATCGCGTCGCCCTGCACGACGGCGACTACTGGCAGCGGCCAGTTCTGGATGGCGTCGAGCATCTGCTCGATCGAGACGTCGCCGCCGGGCAGGCCTGACGCTCGCTCTCGCAGATCGAGACCGGCGCAGAAGACGGGTCCGTTCGCGCGGATCACGGCGACCCGCTCGTCGGCGGCGGGCTCGCCGGCGAATGCCGCGTGCAGCTCGGTCAGCATCTCCGAGTTGAGCGCATTGCGCTTCTCCGGACGGTTGAGTGTGACGGTGCGGACGGCGCCGTCCACGCTGAGTTCGATGATCTCGCTCATGATGATCTCCGTTCGTTGTTGACTAGACGCTGCCGCGATTGAGCAGGTCGCGGGCCATGATGATGCGCTGCACTTCGGACGGACCCTCGCCGATCCGTCGAATCCGCATCTCGCGGTACCAGCGTTCGAGCGGCAAGTCTTTGGTCACGCCGATGCCGCCGTGGATCTGGATGGCGCGGTCGACGACGCGGCTCGCGCCTTCGGTCGTGGTCAGCTTGGCCATCGCCGCCTCGAAGCGGAACGGATCGCCGCGCTCGGCTTTCTCGGCGGCGGCGAGATACATCATCCGTCCGGTGCGAATGTCGATCTCGTTGTCCACGATCATCCACTGGATCGCCTGACGGGAGGCGAGCACGTCGCCAAAGGTCTCGCGTTGCTTTGCGTAGCTGATCGCCAGGTCCTGCGCCGCCACCGCGATCCCGACGCAGGTCGCGGAGTACGGGATCCGCTGACGGGTGAGGTTGTTGTTGGCCAGCGAGAACCCGCCGCCCTCCTCTCCGACCAGGTTGGCGGCCGGGACGCGCACATCGTCGAAGGACAGCTCGGTGCCGTAGTTGGCTGAGCGCAGCGTGTGCACGACGCGCCGCACCTCGAAGCCTGGCGAGTCGGTGTCGACGAGGAACGCGGAGATGCCGCGGCGGCCCTTCTCGGGATCGGTGCGGGCGAAGACGAGGCCGAAGTCGGCGCGGTCGGCCCCGGAGCTGAACAGCTTCGCACCGTTCAAAATCCAGTCGTCACCGTCCTTGACGGCGCGAGTCTGGATCGCGCGGGCCGGATCGGAGCCACCCGACGGCTCGGTTAGGCCGAAGAACGCGCGCTTCTCACCGTTCAGCATGGGGTAGAGGTAGCGTTCCTTCTGATCGTCGGACGCGGCGTAGAGCTGGGCGAGGCCGGCCGATCCGAATGCGCCGTAGCAGGGCAAGTACAGCCCGGCGCGGTGCTGCGACATCTCTTCGGCGACCAGCCCGCGTGTGGTCAGCGGCAGTCCTGGACCGCCGTACGCCTCGGGCACGTCAATGTGGTACAGCCCCATCTGCTGCACGATGCCCTTCAGACGGTCCAGTTCACCGGGCGGCAGCTCGACGGCATCAGGGTCGAGGTCGCGCTCCAGCGGCTGCACCTCTTCGCGCACGAAGCGGCGGACCGCCTGCGTGATCATCTGCTGCTCTTCCGACATCAAGACGTCCATCTCACCTCTCCTCTGCCAAACGTGTGAGCCAATCTCGCATTAGCCAGTGTGTTGTGAGCGGCGCAGGCGGCCGAGCTGCGGCGTATCGCGCCAGTCGCCGACCGGATGCGCGGGCGGCCAGTCGGAGCCATCGGGACCTCCATGGTCGCGCTGGAACTGCATCAGCATTTCCAGCCGCTTGGTGGTGTACTGCTGGTTGGCTTCCCAGCGGAACTGCGCCGCGTGCTGGCGCAGGACGGGATTGGGATCATCACCGCCAAAGTGCAGCTGCATCCGCGTTCGCAGACCGAACGGCTCACGTCCGCCCGCCTGTCCGATGTAGAGCAGGTTGCCCTCAGCGTCGGCAATCTCGTAGACGCCGACCACCGCGGGGATCGCTCGGATCGACTCAGCGGATGGCAGTATCCACGGTTTACGGATCGGCATGGTCACCTCGAATCAGGGTTGGTGCAGCTATCGCGGTCGAAGACGGTCGCTGGCCGCTCCGGACGCGAGCAGCGCTGCAATGCGCTCTGCTGAGTATCCCAGTATCTCGCGCAATACGGGCACCGTATCGACGGCAAACAGCGGCGCGGCGTTCTTGGGCGGCGACGGCGTTGCGGACAATCGGAATCCCGCTTGCGGAGCCGGCGACAGTCCCACTTGCGGATGGGCGAGCCCACCGACAGATTGCCGCGCCCGCACCTGGTCATCGCGAAGCAGCGTGCGCGCTCCTTCGACCGGCGACGCGGGCGCGCCGGCCGCCTGGAGTCGCTGCGCCAGCTCATGAGGATCATGATCGCAGGTCCAGGCGGAGAGCAGCCGGTCCAGCTGTGCGCGATGCTTCCAGCGCCGCAGGCCGGTTGCGAAGTCGGGATTGGCAGCGACCGACTCATTCCCCCACACGTTGAGCAGCGCAGACCACTCCTCGTCCGTCCGACAGGCGATGGCAATCCACGAGTCGGCATCACCGAGCACGGGCGCGGCCGGGTAGACGCCGTGCGGCGCCGCCGACGAGTGATCATTGCCCATGCGGGTCGGCTCGCGACCGCTCAGCTGCTGGCCGACCATCGCGTCGCCAATCAGCTGCAACTCTCCCTCGAGCATGGCGAGTTCGACAGTCTGCCCGCCGACCCTCGGCCGCGCCAGCAGCGCCGCGACCGTGGCCACTGCGGCATGCACGCCGGCGTTCTGGTCGCAGTAGAAGTTGCCGGGCTTGAGCGGCGAGCCATCGGCGTAGCCCGTCAGCCAGGAGAGGCCGCTCATCGCGTCGATACCGGGGCCGTAGGAGATGCGGTCGCGCAGGGGGCCAGACCTGCCGAAGGCCGGCATTGCGACATAGATGATCTGCGGATTGCGCTCGCGCAGGACGTCCCATTCCAGAGCGAAGTTGCCCATCACGCGCGGCGAGAAGTTCTCCAACACCACGTCCGAGCGCTCGACCAGGTCGAGGAACGTCTCGCGTCCGTCGTCGGTGGTCAGGTTCAATGCCACCGATCGTTTGCTGTTGGCCAGCTCGTTGAGGCGCGCCTCGCGATTCCATGGCTCGTCAGGACCCTCACCGCGGTAGGGCAGCGCAGACGCCGGGTGCGCGGGGCGGGCCCACGGCGTCTCGACACGCAGGACTTCGGCTCCCAGCGCTCCGAGCAGCAGCGCTGCGACCGGCCCGGCAACCGCTGTGGTCAGATCGAGCACGCGAACACCGCCCAACGGGCGTCGAGCGGAGGGCGGGTACGGCGTCAGCGCCGGATCAGGCAACACCGGCACGTCTCCAACGGACTCGTTGCTCGGGTGTGCCGAGATGGTGGTTCGCCTCTCCGAGCGTCGGCGCGGCGCCGTCGCGCCAGACGGTCTCGCCGAATCGCACGGCTGGACCAGACGCGAGATACTCGCCGCCGCGCGGATGCGGAGTGGATTGCCAGAAGTCTCGCGATGCGTGGTGGCCGTCGGCGTCGGCCATGACCTCCGACGGCGCGAGCACCTCGGTGAAGGGGATTCGCAAGTCCTGCGCCTGACGCACCACGTCGCGACGCGATGTGCGCATCAGCATCGGTTCCATCAGCTCGTCCACCTCGTCGGCGTGGCCGAAGAGCGTCGCGAGCATGTCGGGCTCGGCCAGGCGCGGCTGATCGAAGAGGATCGCCATCGCCTCGGGATACCGATTGTTGCAGTGGGCGTGCACCCAACCGTCGAGGCACGGTCGGATCGTCGACGGATACAAGTGGCCGGGTCCGAAGCCGACCAGCCGCGCGCCGTTGCGGACCGGCTCGCGGTCTGAGAACCAGGCATGCTGATAACCGCCGCCGAGCAGGAAGGCCACCGCCTCGAAGACCGCTGTGTCGATTCGCTGTCCGCCGTGCTCGTCCGCCGCTGCCAGCGCTGAGACGATCCCCAACGCCGCGTGCAAGCCAGCCTGCAGATGTCCCTGATCGCCCCAAGCCTTGACCGGCTCGCGGTGCGGTTCGCCGCCGATCCTGAGGTATCCGCCGGCGGCGTACGCGGTCAGCTCAGCGCCCAACCAGTCGGACTTCGGTCCGTCGCTGCCGTACGGCGTGAGCGTACACACTTGCAGTTGCGGATGTCGCCGGCTGATCGCGTGAGGATCGATGCCCTGCGCGCTCCAGCGGCGGCGGTCGAGGTCAATGATGAAGACATCGGCGTCCGACAATGACTCGACCAGCAGGCGCTGACCAGCGGCGGACTGCAGATTGATCCGCAGCGATCGCTTGCGCCGATTGAGGTGCAGATGCGTCGCACCGCCCTCGCTGTCGGGGATGTCGTCGCGGAACGGGCCTCGTCGCCGCAGCGGCGATCCGGTCGGCGGTTCGATCAACGTGACGGCAGCGCCGAAGCCGGCCAGGAGGCGGCCGCAATAGGCGCCGGCTGCCGTCTCCGACAGCTCCAGCACCGTCGTGCCGTCCAGTGGGCCAGGTGTGCTCGCGGTCACCGACGCAGGATACCCCTCGAACCGAATCGCAAGAAGGTCACGAGGAGATCGTCAGGAGACGCGAGTAGAATGGCGCCATGACGACCACTGAACCCATCGAGAGTCATGAGGTCCACAGCCGCAGGATGCTCGATCACGCTGCGGAGATGCTGGAGCGCGGCGATCGGCTGCAGACGTCTCAGAAGGTCTGGGGCGCCGTCGCGCATCGAGTGAAGCAGATCGCAGCAGAACGCGATTGGCCCAACGATAGTCGCACTGACGGGTTCTCTATTGCGCACTATGTCGCGCGTTCAACCAGAAACCGGCGCATCGCCGACCTGTACGGGATCGCCAGCGACACACACCAGAACTACTACGAAGACCGGCTGTCGATATCCATGCTGAGGGAGCGGCTCGATCTCGCGCAGGAGCTGTGTGAGCTGCTGCTTGACGCTCACCGCAGGCTCCCTGCCGACCTGCCTATGCCCGACGACCGGCACTACCGCAATCGACACAGCTGAGAGGACCACACATGGCGGACGTTGGTTTCATTGGCGTGGGGAAGATTGGCAATCCGATGTGCGCGAACGTGCTGCGGGGCGGACACCGCGTGGTCGTGCACGACCTGGTCGAGGAGCATGCGGCCAACCTGGTCGAGCTGGGCGCCGTCTGGGCGGACTCGCCGTCGGAGGTCGCCGCAGCGAGCGAAGTGATGCTGACCTCGCTGCCAGGCCCGCGGGAGGTCACGGCCGTGCTGCGCGGAGACGACGGAATCCTGCAGGGCGCGGAGCCCGGGCTGGTCTGCTTTGACCTCTCGACCAACCTGCCGTCCACGGTGAGGCAGCTGGCCGAGATCGCCGCCGCGCAAGGCGTCACGTTCCTCGATTCACCAGTCTCCAACGGCGTGCAGGGCGCCATCGACGCCACACTTGCGGTCATGGTCGGCGGAGACGAGGCGGCCTTCGAGCGATACAAGCCGGTGCTGGAGTGCATTGGCAACAACGTCTTCCACCTGGGCGAGTTGGGCAACGGCGCGATGACCAAGATTGTCAACAACATGGTCAGCATCTCAACGATTCAGCTGGTTGCTGAAGCCACGGTGCTCGCCGAAGCGGCCGGGCTCGACCCGCAGCAGACCTACGAGGTGCTGAGCGTCGCCTCCGCGCAACGCTACGTCGGCGCGATGCCGGCGCTGCTCGAGCGGAACTTCGACGACGCCACGTTCTACCTCCAGTGGGCGGCCAAGGATGTCGGACTCGCCGTCCAGGCAGCGCGGGAGCTGGGCATCCCGTCGCCGTTGGCCGCTGCGTCGTCCGACCACCTGAACCGCGCGAAGAACCGCGGGTTGGGCAACCAGTCCGTCATGGCCACGCTGGTCTCGATGGAGGAAGACGCCGGGATCTCGGCCGGCTGAGCCAACTGCACCGTCCTGCACCATCTCTGCCAACGCCGCCGACGCTGACTGGCGTAGACTGTCTCTATGTCCATCGCAACCGCAACCGCCGACTCTGGACCGCAGACCGCGCGACGCGTGGTGTTCCTGCACTCGGCCGCGTTCGTGGCAGGGTTCAGCGTGGTCTTTGTGGCGCTCGGGGCGCTGTTGGGCGCGCTGGGATCGGCCTTCCAGGACGAACTGATCTGGTTCCAACGGGTCGCGGGAGTGCTGCTCGTCATTCTGGGCCTGCACCTGGCCGAAGTGATCACGATCCCGCTGCTGTACCGCAGCTTCCAGGTCGGCGGTGCTGGCGGTCCTTCGAGCGGCGGCGACGCGTCGCGGGCGAGGACTGCTGCGGACTACGGACGCTCGGTCGTGGTGGGCGTCGCCTTCTCGGTGGGTTGGACACCGTGTGTCGGACCGATCCTGGCTGGCATCCTGGTGCTGGCGCTCGACTCAGCGTCACTGCTGCAGGCGATCATCCTGCTCATTTGCTACGCGGCGGGTCTGGGCATTCCCTTCTTGCTCGTCGGGGCCACGTTCGGCGCGTCGACGCAGTTCCTGCGCAAGCTGAATCGCTGGATGCCGTTGATTGGCGTGGTCTCTGGTGTGCTGCTGGTGTTCGTGGGCATGCTGATCGCGCTCGATCGCGTGGTCGTGTTGAACGAGGCACTGGGCAGCTTCGGCGTTGACGTGCTGGCCGGCTCGGACGGATCGTCGACGGAGATGCTGGACCTGAATGCCGGCTCGGCCGCGATTGCGTTCGCCGGCGGCTTTGTCAGCTTCATCAGCCCCTGCGTGCTGCCGCTCGTGCCGATCTACCTGGGACACCTGGCCGGCATCGGCTCCGAGCACACGGTCCGCAGCAGCTGACGGTCTCGGCTAACGGTGAGCGGCCGCCCGACGCGCCGCGCGCAGCTGGTGGAGCCAGCGGTTGCGCTCCCCGCCCGCCTGCAAGTTCATGCTCATCTCGGAGACGGCCTCGGGCTCGCCGGCGAGCGTGACACGGTCGTGGAGGAAGATGGTCGTGTCGCCGGTGGCGATCTCCGCCTCGCCGTCCCGCATGACGATCAAGACGCGCATGTCGCCGGGGAACTCGATGTCCTGCAACGTGCTGCCGTCGTACTCGGAGTTGAGCACGGTCACTTCGACGATGCCTGAGTCAGGGTCGCTGCGGGCGTGATGTAGTGCGGGTCGCATGATCGCTTCCTCCAAGGCGAGCGCGGTCACGTCGGGGACGGAGTAGACCTCGATCTCGTGTTGGTCGAAGTGGGCGTTGGGCTCGCTGGTCCAGGTGACCACACGCAGAGTCGGATTGATGCGGCGCATGGCCTGCGCGTCGGCCACGACTCGTTCGGCGTCTTCGCCGTGGACCAGGACGGCGGCATCGGTGCTGAGGATGCGGACAGCGACCAGTGCGAGCGGATCGGATGGGGTGCCGTGCACATACTCCGCGCCGATGGCGCGCCAGCGGGGTCCGGCGTCGGGATCGGGATCGAGCACGACCACTGGGCGGCCCGCGGCCAAGAGGCGCTCCGCGAGCGTTGCGGCGAGGTCGCCGCTGCCGACGATCAGCGTGTGTCCATCTTCGGTCTCGCTGCTGCGTCCTGCGATCAGGGAGAAGGTCAGCGGCGCGAACACGGTGGTCAGCAGCGCGGTCAGCAGCAGGGCACCGTGCAGTCCGTCGTCGATCAGGCCGAGGTCGGAGGCGATGGCCCCGGCTGCCAGGACCAGGGACAGGTTGGCGCTGAGCAGCGATCCACCGGCGAGACCGTGACGCCAACCCCAGGCAGGTACCAGCGCGAGGACTGCTGGCAGCATCTTGGACAGGAACGCGACCAAGAGCAGCGCCGGTACGAGCAACAGCGCGTCGAGTGAATCGAAGACCGCCCCGACATCGAGGGTCGCGCCGGCGTGGATGAAGAAGATCGGCACGAAGAAGCCGTAGCCCAGCGCGTCGAGCTTGCCGCGCAGCGACGTGCCATGCTTGGGCGAGAGGAAGGTGACTGCCAGTCCCGCGATGAAGGCGCCGAGCACCAGTTCGGTGCCCACGACCTGCGACAGGGCGACGAAGACCACGAGCAACGCCAGCGCGACGCGGATCTTGAGTTGTGCCGAGGTCAGCGCCAACTCGTGCAGGGTGCGTGGGATGATCGGGAAGCGCTCCACACCGACGCGCGACGCCCAGACCATCAGGATCAGCGCGGACGGGATCGCGAGCAGGAGCAGCATGCGCCAGCTGATCCCATCGCGCTCGAGCGCCGCCACGACGCCGACGCCAACGATCGCGACCAGTTCGAGCAGGAATCCGCCAACCAACAGGCCCTGCCCCATCCGCCCGAGGTCCGGTCGGTCCTTGAGGACTGGCACGACGACGCCGATCGCGGTGGCGCAGAGGATGAACAGCAGCATGGGAATCTGGTAGGAGTCGATCATGCCGGCGGACTGCATGACTTCCAGCGCCAGGTAGGTGACGATGATCACCAGTACCAGCAGGGCCAGGCCGCCGATCAGCGGCTGTCGCAGCGCGACGCGCGGGACGTACCAGCGGCTGCCCGGTTGCTGTCCCAGCAGGCTGAGGTTGATTTCCAACCCGGAGAGGAACATCAGATAGGCGAAGCCGAAGAGGGCGAGGAAGTTGAGCCCGGCGCTGGTCTCGTTGATGATGTTGAGCAGCGGCTCACCGAAGAGGATGCCGACCAGCACCTCGCCGACGACCGCTGGCAGCAAGCCGCCGGTCAACCGCCAGGTCACGACTGGCACGACGACCGCGAGGATGCTGACCAACAGCAGCGGGTAGAAGTCGGCCGAGCCTTCAGCGAACAGCGTCAACTGCAGCAAGGCGTGACCTCCAGCCAGGGACTCGAGCGCGACGTGCCTGTGTTACTCGTGCTCTCGCAGGAATGCTAGGGCCAGGCGATTGAAGTCGTCGGCGGCGCTGATGTTGACGGCGTGGGTTGCGGAGACACGTTCGACGCGGAAGTTGGCCGCATGAGCCTCGACCCACTCGCGGGCGGGAGTGAAGGCTTCCTCGCGATCGCCGGCGATCAGCATCGTGGGCACCTGATTGGTCGGCAGGCGGTCGCGCATCGAGGTCAACGGGGAGGTGTGGAGCATGGTTCGAGCGATGCCGAGCGGCGTGCTGTTGCGCATGTCATCGGCGAACTGCTGCTGCTGCGCGTCGCTGAAGGCGCGCGCGCGGCGTGGATTGAGGGGATGCGCCATGACCGCGTCGATTCCACCGTCGACCATCTGTTGGGCCCGCTTGGCGGCAGCTTGCGGGTCGCGCATGCGGATCGGATCGCCGAAGGCGGAGTGCGAGTTGGTGACCACGTGGGCGAGCACCTCGTCGGGGCGCGACATGGTGTAGTGCAGCGAGACGCCGGCGCCGAGCGACTGTGCGACGACGTACCAGCGCTCCGCGCCCAGCGACTGGCGCAGGGTGCTGAACCGTTCGGCGTACGCTTCAGGCTCGTAGAGCGACAGGTCATCGGGCGCGGGAGAGCGGCCGTGTCCCAAGAGCTCCACGACGGCGGTCCGATAGCCGGCCTCGTGGAAGGCGGGCAGGTTAAGCAGCCAGTGCGCGCGGCAGCTGAGGATGCCGTGCACAAACAACACCGCCGGCCCCTCGGCGGGACCGGCGATGTCAAGTGCGAGATCGATGGCCATGGCGGCGGCCGGATGAGCGGCTAGTTGTCGCGAATCATGTCGCTGCCGCCGGTGGCTTGACCTTCCACGAGCATGGCGGGGTTGAGCGCGGTGAGCAGCGGGTCCTGCGTGGTGAGGGGAAGGATGCCGACGGCCTCGCCGACGCGGTGAATGCCCGCCCCGTGCAGGCGCATCATGTAGTCGGTGTACTGCTTCTCGCGAAGGGTGCGGAGGCCTTCCACGCCGGCATCGAGTCGCTCGACGCCATCGGCGTAGAGCACAGCCAACGCTTCCCGCTCGAGGGGGGACTGAGCGAGCTCCGAAGCGAGACCGCCCTCAGCCTTGGCGAGGAAGATCGGAATCTCCTCAGCGGCGCGGTCGGCGTAGCGGTTGTACCACTCCAGATGCTCGAGGCCGTACTGCAGGTGGCGCTTGCTGTCGCTCGCGAGTCGGGAGAACAGGTCGCGGTCGAAGTCTGAACGCGCCCACTCGCCGGCCAACTCGAAGGCGGTCAGCTCGTAGGACTTGTAGACGACGTTGAGCGCGGTGATCATGTCGGTGAAGGTCAGCGCGTTGTACCACGACTCTGAGACGTCGGAGAGCGGCGCTTTGCCGATGGTCCCGGAGCCGTGCAACGCGCGCTTGCGCAGCGCCTCGACCTTGCGGCCGGCGTCATAGACCTGTGTTGCGAGGAACAGCTTGACCTCGTGGAAGCCGTAGGAGATGTCTTCGAACCACTTCGAGAGGACCTTCTGCTCGGCGATGCCATAGGTCGAGTAGATCGCGCAGATCTGGCCGGTCGCGCGTTCGACCTCGGGCGAGAGTTCCTCACGGTTCTCCCAGTCGAGATCGGTAGCGGGGATCCAGCGGTCGCGGATGGCGTCTTCGTAGAGGTCGGCCGAGCTGGGCGCCCAGACTTCGGCCTTGTCGTAGATCGCGTAACCGGCGGGCATGTAGAGGCCAGGCACTGGCCGCGTACCGCGGGGCAGATCGTTGCGGTACTTCCAGATGTCGGGGACTTCGCCGTAGCTGCCGATGTCGACGTCGGAGAGGCGCATGCCGTCCTCGGAGGGCGTGGGCTTGAGGCCCGTTTCGCCGCCGTCCTCGAACATCACGAACTGGGCGCCGACGAATGGGTGCTCGGGGTTTTCTTCGACGAAGTCGAGCCACTTGTCGATCCGGTCGGGTTCGATCGAGACGTTGAGGATGTTCTCAATCTGCCTCGCCGAGGCGGAGGAGGATTCGACGCGGTCGATCAAGTCAGACGACCATCCGCGCACTTGGGCGCGCATTTTGAGGGCGGGGGAGAGGGTGGCCATCAGCGTTTCCCGTGTTTCTGAGGTCGGAGGCGTCCAGATCTGTTCAGGGGCGTTCAGGTTCGTCCAGATCTGTTCAACTCAGTCCAGCTCTGTTCAGTGGTGTTCGGAGTGATCGAGGTCTGTTCGACAGCGCCCGGGGCGTGTACGTCTAGACGGTGATCAGCTCGCGCATCTCTGGTGCCATGCGTTCGAGGCGGTCGCCGAGCCCGACCACCTGGAGGCGGTGGTAGTACTCGTTCATCTGCTTTTTTCTCATGAGCATGACGAGGTTGTAGCCCTCGTCGAGGTACTCGATGCCGCCGCCGGCGAGGACGGCCAGGGCTTCACCGGTGATGGGGTTGGTGGTCAGGCCGGCCTGCGTGTTCTGGACGGTCTCGTTGACGTCGAGGTAGTGGTGCAGTTCTTCCTTGCGCCAGGGCTGCGTCTCGACGGTGTACTTGGTGTGGGTGACACCGAACGCGAGGTGGCGGGACTCGTCCTGTGCGGAGAGTCGGAACATGCGCTTTTCCGCTTCGTTCTGACCGATCAGCTCGCCCATGCGGAAGAGGGACTGGACCAGACCTTCAGCGAAGAGGTGCAGGATGGCGGTCATTTCGGTGAAGTCGTCGAGGGCGAGCAGGCCGACGGCGCCGAGCCCGGCTGGCGACATGCCGCCGCCGTTCATCAGCACGCGCTTGCGGAAGACGTCGAGGTGTCGTGCTTCATCCATCAGCTGGGTGCCGAGGAAGAGCTGGGATTCGAAGAAGTCGGGGTGGACGGTTTCGAGGAAGCGTCCGGGCACGTCGCCGGCGATGAACTCGACCTGGGTGAGGAATGTGCAGAGGGTGCACATGGCCTTTTCGATGTCGTCCGGCTGGTCGCCGATGGTCTCCCAGGGGATGTCGCGGGCGGAGGACCACTGGCGCTGGAGGGCCTCTTCGTAGAGCAGCATCGCGGACTCGGACCAGGTGTCGCCCTTGTCGCGGTACTGTCGGGCGTGGGCGTTGGAGCGGGGGTCCGCCTCGATGCCGCGCGGGGCGAAGGAGCGTGCGTCGGCGGTGTCGAGGTCGTCGACGCCGGCCATGCGCTGGTTGATTGACTGCAGGGTCACGCCCTTACGGCCGATGTTGATGTCGAACTCGTCGTCCGTTTCGACGTTCAACCAGTCGAGGTTGAGGCCTGGGTTCTCGATCGCGGTGACCATGTTCTGATCCTCTCGATTGGCTGACGCGCCTGATGTCTGGCAGGCACGCGTCGCCAACGCACACTCTTGGTTGGATCGAGTGTATCAGCACGTGTGGGATCGGTGGTAGCGGACGGTTGTGGATTGGGGGTTGTGTGGAGGGGCGGGATTCCGGGGGGATGGAATGGCGGAGTGGGGGCGAGATTCCAGACAAGCTGGAATGA
>JAJDZG010000103.1 GCA_022824765.1 Dehalococcoidia bacterium
GACTCCGGCGTGTTGATCGAGCGCGCCCCGGATACCGTCCGCGAGCCTGACGTCGCCTACACCTCCTTCGAGCGCCGCCCGCGCGGCGCCGCCCGCACGGGCTACGCCGAGGCGGTGCCCAATCTCGTCGTCGAGGTCGCCTCGCCCAACGATCCACGCAACTATCCGGCCGAGCGCTCCGAGATGTGGCTCTCCCACGGAGTCCAACTCGTCTGGTTCGTCCACCCCGAAACCCGCAGCATCGACGTCTACCGCACCGACCAGCCAATGATCACAATCAGCGGAGACGAACCGCTCGACGGCCAGGACATCCTGCCCGGCTTCATCTGCCACCTCAACGACATCTTCGACGAGTAGCGATTCGGCAACTGTGTTCGAAGTCATCGACAACGACGAGTACGGCCAGCACGGAGACGCCCTGCGCTGGCTCGCTGAGCAGTACGACGGACCGCTCAGCGTCGCCACGGCCTACATCACGCTGGACGGTCTCGACGCCCTGTCCCACGCGGCGGACTCTCAGGATCAGCCGGTCAAACTGCTGATCGGCGCGATGCCGCCCGAGGGATCGCTGGTCGGCGCTCCCAATCGCCGCGCCATCCGCGACCGCTTCGCGGAGTCGGTAGAGGCCTTGCGCCGCGAGCGAAACTTCGCTGGATTCCCCGCCTCGCGCCGCAATCAGCTGGAGCGCGTGAGCGCGTTCGTCATGTCAGAGCAGGGCCAGTTCCGTCGCTACACACAACGCTTCCTGCACGGCAAGGCCTACGCGCTGGGAACACTCGACCACGACGGCGCCCTGACCAATCGCGGCGCCGCGCTCGTCACGTCGGCCAACCTCACCCACGGCGGACTGAGCGGCAACCTCGAACTCGGGATGGTCCACTATCAGCCCAACGTGGTCGCGATGACGCTCGCCTGGCACCAACGCCTGTGGGACGAGGCCGATGACTTCCGCGACAACCTGCTGGAACTGCTCCTGCCCCCGCCGCTCAACGCGACGCCGGAGGACGTCTTCCTGCGCGCCCTGATCGAGCTCTACGGCGACGAGCCGGAGCCAGAGCGCATCGCCGACGAGTTGACCGCCTTTCAGCGCGTCGGCGCGGCCCGCGCACGGGCGATCATGAATCGCTTCGGCGGCGTCCTCTACGCCGACGGCGTCGGCATGGGCAAGACGGAGATCGCAATCGACTTCATCCGCGAGCACGTCGAGGAACACGGTCATCACGTGCTCGTCGTCGCCTCAGCGCAGCTGCGCGACAACATGTGGAATCCGCGCCTACAGCGCGCGCTGCTGCCGGCCAAGGTCGTCTCCTACCAGGAGCTGGCGATGGACCGACAGCTCGGCGGCGACAGCCAAGTGCTGGATATGCCGATCGACGCCTACAAACTCGTCATCGTCGATGAGGCGCACGCGTATCGCAACAGCGACAACACGTGGTACGCCGCGTTGTCGAGGCTGATGGGCGGCCGCGGCAAGCAGCTCGCGTTGCTGACCGCCACGCCGGTCAACAACACACTCTGGGACTTGCACAGCCTCTTCCTGCTCTTCGCCCGGCACGACGCCGCGTTTGCTCAGGACCCGCTGCACATTCCCAGCTTGCTCAAGTTCTTTCATGAAGCCGGCGCCAACGTCGACAGAACCGAAAGCTCAACCGGTCCGTCGCCGGACAAACTGTTCCCGTTGCTCGACAACCTCACCGTGCGGCGCGATCGCGCGTTCATCGCCAAGCACTACGGCGGCGAGCGCTTTCAGGACGGCACCGAAGTCCGCTTCCCCCAACCAGAGCTGCGCGAGCGCCGCTACTCCTTGAATGATGCCTATCAAGGTCTCGCGCGAACGATCGGCCGGCGCATCGGTCCGCCCAAGGAAGGTGAGGCACGGCCCGAAGACGCGCTGTCGATGGCCCAATACCGCCCCGGTTCCTACCGCTACGAACCCAGCTCCGACGTTGCCCGGCAAGAAGCCTTGGCCGGCCTCATCCAGTCGATGCTGCTGAAGCGCTTCGAGTCGTCCTGGTACGCCGCGCTGCAGACCGTCCGCCGCATGCGCCAGAACGCGCTGGCCCGCATCCAGTATCTCGCAGAGACGACCGAGGTCGAAGCCTCGATTGCCGAAGACGACCTGGCGGAGATCGAGGGTCTCACTGATGAGTTGCTCGAAGATCCGGGCGATTGGGACAACCCGCACGAGTTCAAGCCTGAGCTGCTGAAGCATCTGCGTCAGGACGCAGAGACCCTCGCTGAGATTGCCGATCAGCTCGAGCAGCTAGAGAGTTCGCCCGATCCCAAGCTGGAGCAGTTGCGGCAGGTCATGGCCTCGACGACCGCTCAGAAGGTCGCCATCTTCACCTCGTTCCACGACACCGCTGAGTACCTGAAGGCTGCCTTCGAACGTGATCCATCGCTACTCGGTGATCGTCAGTGGGCGGCCGTGATCGGCGCGCAGGCCGGCCAGCGCGCACGCGAGCGAGCGATCAACCGCTTCTGCCCCCAACTCGCCGAACCACCAATCGACGCCAAGCACGTCAGCAAACTCGGTGGCGAGATCGACGTGCTGCTCAGCACCGACGTCCTCTCCGAGGGGCAGAACCTGCAGCAGGCGCAAGCCGTCCTGTCCTACGACATGCCCTGGAACCCGCAACGAGTCGTCCAGCGCAACGGCCGCGTCATCCGACTGCGCAGCCCGCACCAGATGGTGTTTCTCTACACCCTGATGCCGGAGGACGACGACCTCGAAGAGCTGCTCCGACTCGAGGCAGTGCTGCGAGCGAAGATCAGGGACGCCAACGCCGCCATGGGCATGGAGAATCCAGTCCTCGCCGACCAGGCCAGCGTCCAGCGCATCTTCGAGGGCATGAAGGAATTTACCGACCGACTCGCGTCGAATGACGGGTCCCTGCTCGACGAGGATCGAGGATCGCACGGGGCGGCCTTCGCCGGCGAACACTACCGCGCCATCTATCGTCGCGCGGTCCACGAGGGCGAGGTCGAACGGCTCAAGAGCACGCCCTGGGGCTTCGGAGCGGCCATCGTCCGCGCCAACTCGAGGTTTGAGGAACCGATGGCCTTCTTCGCCTGTCGGACTCGCGAAGAACGCCGCTATTGGCGAGCCGTCTCGGCCTCCGGAGAGCTGCTGCTCAGCGACGATCTGCCGATGCTGCAGCTGATCGATCCCGAACGTCAGCAGACGGCTGAGATGCCGACAGACCTCGATCTCGAGCGCCTCTTCGCAATCGCTGCCGAAGACATCTGCCAGTCACACAACCGCCCGCCCGAGCGACCGAAGCTGCCGCCCAGTCAGCTGTGGGCCTTGACCGAGGTGCTCGGCAGCCCCGATGCACCATCCGGAGACACATTCAACCGCGCAGCAGAAGTCCTGGCCATGTCTCAATCGGTCCGTGTCAGACGAGCACTATCGGCGCTGCGACGACTACACGAGGCAGGCAGAGCCAGCGTTCGCGAGTGCGCCATGCGGATCGTGGAAATGGTCGACGAGCTCCGACTGAGCGCCGTCTCACCACCCACCCCCGCAACACCGATCCAGCCCAGCGACCTCGGCGTCGTCTGCTACATGGTCGTGCTCCCCACCCTAAGCAACCCAACCCCCTAACCCCGGTCTCAAGCCGGGTACAGCAGTCGCAATGGCGAGGCCAAGAGCCGTTGCAGTCAAAGGTAGTTTCATCGGTCGAATGTCTTTGTGTTCGGTAGCTGGCCGATCGAAGCAATCAACGCATCGAACGCGTCATCCATGTTGGAGACCGAAGCGGTGAGGCGGCTAGACTCTTGGTGAGTGGCGCGATTTAGCCACAGCATTGCACGGTTGCCATATCCTTCGGGTATGAGGCTGAAGGTGCCTCCACTTGATAGCTCGCCAATGCGAAAGTCAATGTCATTTGGAATCGTAACTAGGAGCTCGCCGAAGAGTCTATATGTGTGGCCGCGAAGCAAGAGGTGGCCTGATACGTGGGTTGATAAGATTATGTAAATGTCGATAGTGGCAGTTGCAGTGAGGCCGTTTCCATCTACAACGTCGGCGCGAATGGTCTTTGTGCCAGAATCGACATGATAGGAATCAGATAAGTGGCGAAGCGGTGGTTGTAGAAGGTCATCATATCGAACAGTGCCTTTGTGTAGAGCACAGCTGACAGAACCGGTACCGGATACGCCGCTATAGTTGTGATTTGCGTCACGTGTTTCGTCGTCTATGGTCAGTTGGTATGGGGCTTGTCCACCCTTTACCGACCACGTAACAGGTGTTTCACCAACGTACCATCCTTGAAAGCCATGGTCTGTGTCGCAATGTTCTGGTGCGCTGATCGAGAGAACCATGCTGTTCTCTGTTTTTCGTTGAGCTTGAGCAGCGAGGGGACGGGCTTCCTGTGTGTTCGCGGCCAGCCGAGCAGGCTGAGACGTCTCAATCGTGATTTCGGCAGGGACCTCGCCACCGCTGTCCGCAGCTCCGCCAATGATCACGCCAAGAATAGCCACCACCCCGGCAACGACCACAAACAGCGCAACGTCGCGCGCCCGCATGGTCCGCAGTCGCCCTCGCATGTCCACCTCCTCCTGGCCCCTGAAGAGTAGCCAATGCGCCCGGTTCGGTGGCTGCCCACTTCCTGAGTGGCCTCTCCCCTGTGAGGACGGCGGGACGTTGCCCTCACCACGGCATCAGGACGCGATTGCCCCCAACGACGGAAATGGGGTCACCCGCGCCGGCCGGCGGCGATGAGGTGATTGAGTGAGCACCGACCGTGCGCCAGTCTCAGGCGAGCGTCACCACCGCGACAACCTTCTCAGTATGGTCGTAGTCGAGGTGATTCCTGGCTTTGCCGGCGCGGAAGTAGGCATCTTCGTCGGGTCGCAGATGCGCATGCCTTCGTCGGGTTGAAGCAGATCAACGGTCAGCTGGACGCGGGGGCGCGCAGTGCAAGACTCGCCGCCCTTCCTGCCGGCGTCGTCGGCGAGCTGGCGAATCAAGTCGGCCGAGCTCAAGAAAACGCCAGAACGTCCCCAGACCGAGACGCCGGACCGCTCCGACGGGCGCCGTGAACCTGGCGTCCTCGCTCATACTCGAAGGCCGATATCCTCAGATCACTCGGGCGCTCGAACGGAAGGACACAGCCATGACGCTCCGTCGACCCGCCGACGAAGTCGCCCGCCTCGGCGACGAAATCTACGACCGCGACATCCGCCCCCTGGTCGAGGCCGAACACCACGGCGAGTACGTGGCGATTGACGTCGAGAGCGGCTCCTGGGGCCTCGCCGCCGACCTTCGAGAGGCGCGCCATCGACTGCGCTCACTCCAACCGGAGGCAAACGACGTGTGGCTGCTTCGCATCGGACACCGAGCCTTGCACCACTTTGGCGGCCGTCCGCTCGGCGAGGCGAGGGATCGACGGTGATCGAAGGCGTAGTCAATGACAGGCTGGAGGCGGTCATTGCGCTGACTATTGAGGGGCTCAGCGGGCAGGCCAGATCGATTGATGCAGTCATTGATACGGGTTTTGGCGGGTTCCTCACCTTGCCACCCGGACTCATCGCTGACTTACGTCTGCGGTTCGAGGGCACTGGAAGGGCCACGCTAGGCGACGGTAGCGAGGTCCAATTCCCATTCTACGAAGTCGCCGTGCACTGGGACGGGAGAACGCGGTTCGGACTCGCAGATGCCGCCGACACAACGCCCCTCATCGGCATGGCCATGCTGGAAGGTCATGACCTCCATATGAAGGTCGAACATGGCGGTCAGGTGCGCATCCAACCACGAACCTGACTCGCCGCTCTCCCCAAATGACCCGCCGCGCTCCCCAGTCCCTGGTTCCTCCAGGGACCCGCTCGGACTCCTCGCTCGACAACCCCGAGCAGACCCCTGGTTCCTCCAGGGGATGGAACCTGACCGCCGCGCTCCCCAGTCCCTGGTTCCTCCAGGGACCCGCTCGGACTCCTCGCTCGACAGCCCAAAGCAGACCCCTGGTTCCTCCAGGGGTTAGGACTGATTGCTAGGTTTCTTGCACACCTGGACCCAGCCGGAGTAGCTGGTCGTGGTGGTGTCGGGCTGGTAGTCGTGGTCGGTGGACTTGGAGTCTGGGTTGAAGTCGACGCCGAGGAACAGGCCGTCCCAGTTCTCGAACACAGCCCGCACCCAGCCGTCGCCGCCACCGGCTGGACATCCGGGATGCTCGTCCACCCCCTTCGTGTCGTCACCCAGGTGGTACGACGACGCGAAGCCGTGCCAGTCCCGCTCAATGGTGACATCCCACTTGTCCCAGCCCGCTTCGCCGTCGACGCTGCCCCGCTCCTCCAGGCGGAACGAGTAGTGCTGGTACGACGCTCGGTGGCTGTGGATGTTCAGCTTGCCGCTCACGGCGAGGTCGGCCTTGAGGGTGATCTGCAGCCAGTCGTCCTCCTTCACCTCGAGGGTGGGGACGTAGCCGCTGGTCGAGTCCTTGACCGTGAACACGTAGTAGCGCAGCATCTCAGCGACGTAGTTGTCATCGTGGACGACCAGGTTGAACGGCGTCCGCCAGATGCTGCGGCCCGAGACCTTGGTCCAGTTGCCCTCGCCGCCGAAGCAGCTGTACTCGTAGCCGGACTCGTTGCACGGCACTGGCCTCGTGCCCAGCAGGTAGAACTCGCGGTGCGCCTGACCATCAATCGTGAACGCCCCGCGCCCGACGTACTTGTTGAGCGGCTGCTTGAAACTCGACAGCGCCCCGGTCCTCGTCGTGCCGCGACGCACCTCGACCGCGACCACGCGGTCGTTGTTGCCCCCGTTGACGATCGGATCTTGGTTGGTGACGATGTAGCCCCTGACACGATCCCGCCGGTTCGTGTAGTCGGGGTGGGTCTCGCTGAGCGGCTGGGTGGTCGTGGCGCTGTAGGTGCCGTTCGCGCTCTGGAACTCGACCCAGTAGCGACCGGTATGGGCTCCGGCGCCCGTGGCGCCGCTGTCGCGCATGCTGAGGGTGCTCAGCTTGGTGCGGTACTTGACCGGCGCGTTGGCGTCGAAGGATTCCAGCTCCACCCACCAGAGCTCGATCTTCTGCTCATTCTGGAAGTAGCCGTTGTCCGGCCAGTTCCAGGAGAGTGTGCAGGTGTCCACCGACCCGCCCGCAGTGTGCGTGTTGAACATGCAGTCCTGCTGGTCAAGCCAGGGCCACGTGCTGCCGCCCGAGAGGCGCAGGTTGATCTGCATGGCCGGGCCGTTGTCCCGGTAGGCGGCGAGCATCTGCTCCTCGAAGTTGTCGACAGGAGTGAAGACGCCGATGTCCTTGTTCTCGCGGACGTAGAGCTTCGTGTCGTGCTCGTTCCACACGAACGTATGCGCTGTTGCGTCGTGCCCGTAGTTGCCGTCCGGCGTCCACGCCGGTACCGAGGCAGGCGCGTCGCGACCGCTGCCGTTGTTGCTGCCCGCGCGGCCCGTAGTGAACGTATTGCCGCTCCGGGTCAGGGGCGCCCAGCCGTTGTTGCTGCCGCCAGGCTCGTCGCCCGCGTCGTAGTCGGCCGTCGCGCTCCTGACCCACACGGCGTCGTTGTGCCAGACGCCGGTGTTGACGTCGTACGTTCCCGACGAGCTCCACTTGGGAAGAAGGCCCGAGTTGAGGTGCGCCCAGATCGTGGGGTTGAAGTACGCCTCCCGGTTGATGGTGGTGATTTCGGCCCACCAGCCGTGCTGCGGATTGCTCGATGTCTGCGTCAGGTCCGGCCGCTCGTTGGGCTCGGCGCCGTCCACCACGACCGCCACGTAGCCGACCAGGCGATCGTCGCTGGCCAGTATCAGATTCGAGCTTCCGGGCCCCGTGCCTTCTCCGATGGTGCGCGTTGCCTGGATCCCCGAGAGCCGGTCGATGGACACCTCCGAGATGGTGTCCTTGATGTTGACGGCCATCAGCTCGTGGGAGGCCTGAGTGATGGTGCCGCTGGAGCCCAGGTCGTGGTACATCAGCTTGACGCCGGTGAGCGTGGTGCCGGGCAACTCGTCGACGGGGATGTTGTACTCGACAATCACCAGGCGGTGTTTGTGCGTCGTCAACGCATCGTTGCCGCAGCTGGTGTCCTCCCAGCCGGGCAGGCGAAAGCCCGCCACGTTGTCGGTGCCCGCCCGGTTGGACGCCTTGAGCGGGCTGTTGACGAAGCCGGCGCCGGTCACCCGCACCGACCACGTGCCTGTCTCCATACTGTTGGTGTTGCTGATTTCCGTGCCGTTGGCGTCCTGGAAGCTCAGGTAGCCGCGCATGCCGCAGGTGCCGTTGTTGCCGGCGTTCGAGTCGCTCAGCACGTCGGGGAACACACGTACCGCAATGCTGCCCGACTCGCCTTCGAGCTTGGTGACCTGAGCAGTGTGGCTGCCAGTGTTGAAGTCCGCGCTGTTGGGCGCGTCCCCTTCCGCCGCGCCGCTGAAGCTGTTGCTGGTCGCGGCGGCGAGACAGAAGCCCCACCGCTCGTCCCAGCTGGAACTGGTCCCACAACCGACCACGACGTGGGCCGTGGCAGTGTCGGTCAGCTGACCGTCTGAGGCGGTGATCGTGAGGTCGCCACCGCCCCGGCTGAGTCCGTCGATAAGTGACAGCGTCAGGTCCACGCCGCTCAGCGTCGCGGTCATCGTGGTGCCGCTGAAGTCGATGGTGAAGATGAGGTCCTCGCCCTCGGGGTCCTCGAAGTAGTCGGTCAGGTTGAACGTCTTCGACGTGGCCTCGCCAGTGATGGCGATATGGCCGGGGAACTCCGTGGTCTGCTCCGGGGCGTCGCCAGGGTTGACCGGCGGCGGGCCATTGTCCCAGATCTCCTCGAGCGCGGGCGCGATACGGTCGAAGAGTTCCACATTGCGGCTGGCGTAGATCTTCGCCCCCGCGACGTTCATGGGCGTCAGGTACTCGTCGTCCACGTCGCGGCCGAAGGCCAGCAGCACGCTGTCCCAAAAGTCGGTGTGGCTCTCCGAGATGCTCCGAACCTTGTCGTTGCGAACCGCGTCGATGTCCGCGATCAACTCCTCGTAGGGCGCCCAGAAGTCGGCCCAGGTGATGTCGGTGCGCGGCGTGCGACTGTCCACGTACGCCCCGTCGTTGTCGGACACGTTCAGCGTCGCCTGCCACGGCGAGCCCACGTTGTAGTGCCGCCCGTTGTAGATGATCGTCGCGCTGATCGATCCGTCGGCCTCGTCCGCGGAGTCATTCAGCGTGCGCACCGTCAGCGTGGCGCTGCCCGAGGTCGGGATGGTGAAGTAGCGCGCGCCCCACTGCAGCGCGTAGTTGCCCTGCTGCTTGACGGACAGCAGGACGCGCAGATTTGCCGCCGGCGCCGGGTCGGCGGTGACCGTGAAGGTCGCGTCCTCGCCCTCGACGATGTCCGAGCCGGCAGTGACGCTGACGTCAGGCTTGACGTTGGAGGCCTTCTTGGGCGCGTCGTCGTTGTCCGCAACAGCGACGGTCGCCGTCCGCCGGGTTGTCGAGACGGTGTAGCCGTTGCCGGGCGGGACGACGGCGGTGACGGAGCCGTCGGCCTCGTCCTTCGAGTCGTCGTCAGTGGCGACAGTGACAGTCGCCAAGCCGCCGGTCGGGATATCAACGTAGCGCGACCCGGTGCCGCTGGTGAAGTCGCCGGACTGCGTGACGTTGACCAGGATCGTCAGCGTCGCAGCAGGCGCTGGGTCAGCGGTCACGGTGAACGTAGCGTCGCCACCCTCAGTCACGTCGTTGCCAGCGGCAATCGAAATCTCAGGAACGGCGGCCGCCGCATCGTCATCCGAGACGTCAACAGTGGCTGCGCCGTCCGAACTCGAAACGGTGTATCCGCTGCCAGCGTCAACGGTGGCAGTCACGGAGCCGTCTGGCTCGTCGACGCTGTCGTCATCGGTGCTCACCGTCAGCGTTGCGCTGCCGCTTGACGTAATGGTGACGGTTTGCGTGCCGGTCGTCGCGAAGTCGCCTGACTGGGTCACGCTGACGGTCACGTCGAGGTCAGCAGACGGCGCAGGGTCGGCGGTCAGGGTGAAGGTGGCGTCGGTGCCTTCGGTCACGTCGTTGCCAGCGGAGATGCTGATTTCGGGGACGGCCGTCGGCGTCGTCGGGGTGTCGTCGCAGTTGTCGCGCTGCATGGCGGTCAGTGTGCGCGAGATACGGTCCCAGCGATTGTTGCCAAGGCGCCCCGAAATCTCCCGAGCCTCCAGATAGCTCATCGTGCGCTCGTTGGTTTTGGTGTCGACGCCAAGCGCCTTGAGGACGCGGTTGAAGCGTCGGACGCCATGCGCACCAGCGACAGGATCGAGCGCATCGCGCCAGCCCGTGACCTCTGTCGCGCTGACGGCGTCGGAGGGCAGACAGGAGACGATGGTGTCGTCGTCGTCCTGATCCTGCTGCGCGACATCGTTGTCAGCGACGGAGACAGTCGCCGCACTCGGCGATCCAACGCTGTAGCCGCTACCCGAGTTCACGGTCGCAGTAACCGAGCCGTTGGCCTCGTCGATGGAGTCGTCGTCGGTGCTGACAGTTAGGGTTGCGCTGCCGGTCGTGCCGATGCTGACGGTCTGCGTCCCAGTCGTGGCGAAGTTGCCCGATTGGGTGACGCTGACGCTGACCGACAGCGCGGCGTGAGGTGCCGGAGAAGCGGTCAGAGTGAACGTGGCGTCGCCGCCCTCAGTGATCGCATTGCCGCCGGAGATGCTGACCGCGGGCACGTCGTTGTCTGCGACCTTCACGGTGGCGCTCGCGGTTGCGACGGTGTAGCCGGAGCCGCTGTTGACCGTCGTGGTCACGGAGCCGTCCGCCTCGTCCACATTGTCGTCGGAGGTGGCCACGATGAATGTGGCGCTGCCAGTTGAGCTGATGGTGACGGTCTGGGTGCCAGTCGAGGCGAAGTCGCCCGATTGCGTCACGGTCACTGAAACGTTGAGGTTTGCCGAGGGAGCGGGAGTCGCGGTCAGGGTGAATGACGCGTTCGCGCCTTCTGTGATATCGGAGCCGCCAGAGATGCTGACCGCGGGATCGGACGGCGGAGGTGTGGTGGTGTCACAGTCGTCGAGGGCGGCCATCGTGCGCGCAATGCGGTCCCAGCGATCGTTCCTCAGCCAGCGGGCAACGGCCTCCGCCTGCGCGGTGGTCATCGCGCTGGCGTTGGTCTCAGTGTCAACGCCGAGGCGCTCGAGGACGCGGTTGAATCGCTTGATGCCAGCGGTCGCGCTGGAACTCAGATCGTCGCGCCACTCGGTGACGAGATCAGGTGTCACAGCATCGCTAGGCAATGCGGAGCAGTTGGCGTCATACCCCTGCGCGTGAGCGGGCTGGCCGGAGGAATCTACGAAGAAAAGGGCCGTGGCAATCAGCGCCATCATCGCCAGGCCGAGCAGCGGCAGCCGCGCCCGCCTCAACACGATGCGCCCCAATATCGAACGTGCGATCGAACGTGCGATCGGGGGGGCGAGGTCAGAGTTAGATCGAGACGACACGCCGAAGCTCCATTCACACCACATCAGCCACTTCACGGCACTTCACGCGCGAACGTGTCCGACGAGCATATGCCTCACATGCGCAAGGGCAAAGGGGCTGTGCAAACTGGGCGCTACCCCGCCTCCATCGCGCAATCAGGACGGCCTCCTCCACAGCGATCTCGCCGGCGACAAGCACAACCGACCGCGGCGGGAGCGCACAGCCGCCAGCGGCAGGAGTAATGTCAACCGTGAGACAGGATGTCGAAAGGTGCATCGCGGTTACCAACGTCGCTAGGTCACAACTGGCAATGCAGCGGTGTCGCCCGCTACTCGCGAGACTTCGCAGCCCCAACGCGTCCAATCCCGCTCGATCGGCGGATAAGTTTGACGTATCGGCAAGCGACAGACCACTCCCGGAAAGGAGAATCGCATGCGCCGCATCGCACGATTGAACAGGCCCAACCCCGTTCTGCCCCTCGCCTTGCCCATCACCCTGTCCCTCGCGTTATCCGCGCTCCTCATCGGGCTGGCCGCGTTTGCTGCGCTCTCGATCTTCGCAGCTGACCGGGCGTCCGCTCAGGACGCAGAATCGCTCAGCCAGGTCCGCAATCGCGCCGCGCCGACCCTGTCGGCAACGGTTGACGAACGAGGCATCGTCCTCAGCTGGACGTTCAACGCCGGCAATCCGACCGGCTGGAAGGTGAAAGAGTTCGCCTTCCTCCGCCAAGTCGGGAACGAGGCGGCCGCGGCCCTCAGCAGCACCGCCAGCGGCCCAGACCGCACCTTCATCGACGGCATGGACACCGACACCAAGTACAAGTACTGGGACGGCACGGACCTCACCTACACCATGCGCGCCGTCTACGAACGCCTCTCAGACGGCGCCACGCTCCCCGGCAAGCAGAGCAACAGCGCGACCGTCGAAGGCGCCTACACGACGAGCCAGGTGCGAGCCGGGCACGAGCCCCACAACGTCACCGTGACCGCTCACGCCACCCATGTCCTCGTTGAGTGGGAGTTCGACGAAGCCAACAACACGCCACCCGGCTGGAAGCTGATCGGTTTCGCCGCAGGTCGCTACCTGTCGAGCAACATCCACGACGTCACGATGTTCCTCCCGCTGGAGAAGAAGAATCAGGATCCAGACCAGCGCAGCGCCAAGGATCCGATGTCCGGCGTCAGCGAAGCCCAGCGGATGCCCGGCTTCGAGTGGAACTACGGTGTCCTCGCCTACTTCGAGCGCTTGGCGAGCGGAAACTACGGCTCGCGCAAGCAGGGCAACGCCGTCATCCTCGTCTTCACCGCGCCAACGCTGCCGCCACCGACGAACGTGACCGTCGAGACGACCTCGCTCGCGAGCCAGATCTGGCGCAACGACTACGTCCGCTGGAGTCCGCCGCATCTGAATTGGGACGCGAGCCTCGGCTTCAACAGCGTCAGCGAGTACATCATCTACCGCTTCGACAGCACGTCTGAGTGGCTACGATCGAACCCGAGGTACGACTCCGTCAGCTTCACCACGGTGAACACCTGTCACTTCGGGTTCTGGGTCCGTGCTCGTGTCGGTCTGTTCTTCAGCGATGAAGTCCGGGCCACCAACAACCGCACCTACCCTTGCAACTAGGCAACCCATCTCCAGCCCCACTACTGAAGAACGGAGATTGAGATGACCCAGGCAACCACACACAGACTGATCAGAACCTGGCTGCTGACCGCGCTGCTCGCAGCCGGCGCTCTGGCCGCGATCTCACTCATCGCGGCCGAGCGCGCCGCTGCACAGGAAGTGGCGACGGTCAACGAGGTGGCCGCCGACTACGCGGCGCCGGCGCTGTCGTCCCTGCCCCATGCGGACGGCGTGCAGGTGCGTTGGGGGTTCAACGAGGACACGACGACGCCACCAGGCTGGTCGCTCACCGGCTTCGCGCTCCACCGCAAGATCGGGGACGACATCGTGGTGCTCAGCGAAACGATCCCCACCGCCGACCGTAGCCTTAAGGACCCGTTGGACATGGTTGCGGATGAGCAGCGATACCCTGGCGCTCAGATCAGCTACACGATCCGCGCCAAGTACGTGCGTATCTCAGACGGCTACAACCTTGGAGGCCGCTGGTCGCCGGCACACGTCTTCGAGGCTCCCCAGATGCCAGGCGTCAACAACGCCGGCAACCAGTTCTGGGAGTACGAGCGCTACGGCCAAATGTGGGTGGTCAACCAGTTGACCTGGGCGCTGCCCCACCTGGCTTGGGACAGGAGCGCCGGCTTTGACTCAATCGACGCGGTGATCATCCACAGCAAGAATCACAATGTGATCTTGGCCGGCGATGCCACCTGGACCCAAATCTCCTCGACACAGCCAGCGAACCCCGGCGACTGTGTCTACACCTTCACCATCCGCACCCAGTTCGGTCTGTTCTTCAGCAACGCCGTGACGGTCGACGGCGGCGGCATCATGTGCTGATCCGCCGCGATCCGCCGCTTGCGCCACTGTGGAGCGCGGCTCGGCTAGACTTGACTGAGTCAAGTGAAAGCGAGTAGCCCAGTGCCAGCAACGCCCCATCGGCAACGGATTCTCTACCTCCTCGCTGGACTGATCGTCGGCGCGATTGCGACGAGCATGGTCTGGGCGGCAAACGGCGGCAGCGCCGACGTTCGGGTCGCCGGCCGCATTCTCGAGGATGGACGAGTCGAGATCGGTCTCCAACAGCGACTGAGCGACGACTCAGGATGGGGCGAGGTCGAACGACCCGAGTTGCGCTACCTCGCGCCGGACTCTG
>JAJDZG010000123.1 GCA_022824765.1 Dehalococcoidia bacterium
CAAGCTGGAATGACGGAGGGGGACGGGCCGCTGCGGTGTCTCGATCTGACATGTCCCTCCGGTACTGCGAAGGGGTGCTAGTCCTTGTTCCAGTAGGCCTGATCGGATGGGAAGACGGTTGAGGTTCTGAGAATCTCGACGTCGCCGTCGAGGGTGTCTCTTGCAGCCGACCAGACGGCGTAGTGCGGCGCGGCTCGATGGTCGGCGAGGGCCGCTTCGTCGCGGTAGACCTCGAAGAAGTAGTAGGTCAGCTCGTCTTCGGCGTCTCGCAGGACGTTGAAGCGGAGGCAGCCGGGTTCGTCGCGTTCGGAACCCAGCGCATCGACCTCGATGGCGTGCAGGAATTTCTCCAGACCTTCAGGCTTGACCCTCACCTTGACCCAGATGGCGATGTTGCTCATGTTTGACTCCTCCCGTTGGCGCGTGAACAGGCTAGCCGCAGGCTGATAGCTTGTCGCTGACCGCATCTGCCAACGATGCGGCAGAGATGGCAGCAGAGAAGGACCTGGCATGTCGAAGATTTCAGACGATCCCCGCATTGACCCGCGCATCAAGGCGATCTTTGGTGCGTTTGACTTGCCTGCGCAGCTTGATGCTGCGTCTCGCGAGGAAGTGGTCGCGCGCGCCAACACGCCAGAGGCGCTGGCCGCTCGCGAGGGTTTGACCGCCTTCATGTCCATGTGTGACACGGAGGAGATCGCGCCATCGGATGGACTGCGATTCGATACGAAGACGTTCAGGTCGGAGCCCGACGGCAACGTCGTCCAGATTCGGCTGATTCGTCCACAGTCGGATGGTCCGATGCCGTGCGTCTACTACATCCACGGCGGCGGGATGGCGCAGATGTCCTGCTTTGATCCGAACTACAAGGCGTGGGGACGGATCATCGCGCAGAACGGGGTGGCGGTGGCGATGGTCGACTTCCGCAATAGCGTGACGGCGTCGTCGGCGCCTGAGGTGGAGGCGTATCCGGCGGGGCTGAATGACTGCGCGTCGGGAGTTCGTTGGCTGTCAGCGAACGCGGATCGCTATGGCATCGACGCGTCGCGGATCATCATCGCGGGAGAGTCGGGCGGGGGAAATCTGACGCTGGCCACGGGCATGAAGCTGCTGCGCGAGGGCGACATTGGGTTGATTCAGGGTCTCTATGCGCTCTGCCCGTACATCGCGGGGAGCTGGCCGCGCGACGATTTGGCGTCCAGTGTCGAGAACAACGGCATTCTGCTCGACCTGCACCACAACACGGGCGCGATGGGCTACGGCATTGCGGCGTTTGAGGCGGCGGATCCGCTCGCGTGGCCGCTGTTCGCGTCGGGAGAGGACGTGGTGGGTCTGCCGGCGACGACGATATCGGTGAATGAGTGCGACCCGCTGCGGGACGAGGGCATCGCCTTCTACCGGCTCCTGCTGGAGCATGGAGTGTCCGCGCGCTGTCGTCAGGTGATGGGCACGATTCACGGCACCGAGGTGTTCCCGATGGCGTGTCCGGACGTGTCAAGGGACACGGCGAGGGATCTCGCTGCCCTCGCGGTTGGTGCATAGAATCGACTCGTGGTTCCGATAGCATTGATGGAGTGAGCTTGTGAGCATGCGATGACCACCCTCAAGTCGGAACTGAGTCCAAGCGAGATTCGGTTCCCGGATCCACCGGAGCGAGAGCCGGACGATATGACCTCGTTCGATCACCTGTCTGCGACCGGTAGCGTCTATCTGTTGATCAAGCACCTGGGCAACGCAGAGACCACGCTCGTTGCCGGCGAGCATTACCTGGCCCCGCACCCGACGACAAGCCTGAGCGGGCTGCACTACCCGGACCTGTTGATCGCGTTCGATGTTGATCCGGTCAGATACTCAGCCAGCAACGCCTATGTGATCTCCGAGCAGGGGAAGCCTCCTGACTTTGTCCTGGAGATCGCTTCGCGCAAGACGGGCAGGATTGACACCACCGTCAAGCGTCGCAACTACGCCGCGTTGGGCATACTGGAGTACTGGCGATTCGACGAGACCGGGGAGTTTCATCGCAGCCGGCTGGCGGGTGACCGACTGGAGGGCAGCGAGTACGCGGCGCTCGAGATCGAAGAGTTGGCTGGCGGCGTGCTGCAGGGTTACAGCTCGGTGTTGAATCTGTATCTGCGTTGGGAAGATGGTCAGCTGGGTTGGCACGATCCGACCACGGGACGCCGAATCGTCACCTTCGATGACCTAGAGCTGCGAGCTGAGCATGCGGAGTCTCGCGCTGAGCGAGCAGAGGCGAGAGCGAGCAGACTGGAAGCCGAGCTGCGACAGTTGCGGGGCGAGCGATAGCAGGCTCGCCGGCTCAGAACGGCTTGTCGCCTTTGACGGTGACTCGGATGCCGCTTCTTGACTCGGGGTAGTAGTCCCAGATGGCCATGTGCTGGGTGCAGCGGTTGTCCCAGAGGGCGACGCTGTTGGCGCCCCATTTGAAGCGGCACTGGAAGTTGACGTTCTTGACGTGCTCGAAGAGGAAGGCGAGGATGGCGTCGCTCTCTTCGAGCGGCAGGTCGACGATGCGTCGGGTGAAGCTGCTGTTGACGAAGAGCGCCTTGCGTCCGGTGACTGGATGGGTGCGCGCGATTGGGTGAACGGAACGTGGAGACTCGCGCTGGGGCTTGTGGTCGCCGTACTGACCGGAGTAGTCGGAGGCATGCAGGGCTGTCATCGGCTCAAGCAGGGCCTGCATCTGCGGGGAGAGGCCGTCCCATGCGGCGTACATGTTGGACCAGCAGGTGTCGCCGCCTTGCGACGGGATGCTGTGGATGTGGAGGATCGACGCCATGGGCGGTTCTTCGTCGGCCGAGACGTCGGAGTGCCAACGCTCGCCGTTGTTTCGGAAGGAGTCTTTGTCGGTGTGGATGCGCATGAGTTCGGGGTTGCCGTGCTCGAAGGGCGCGGCGGGGTGGATGTGCAGGTCACCGAACATCCGCCCGAAGGCGAGGTGCTGGTCCGGCGACATCGGCTGGTCGCGGAAGAAGAGGACGAGGTGCTCCATCCAGGCGTCGTGGATGAACTGGAACGTTTCTTCGTCGAGCGGTTGGGTCAGGTCGACGCCGTGGACGGTGGCGCCGATGGTTGGCGTGAGGGGCTCGATGGTGATGGCGGACGTAGACATGGGGTACCTCAGGCTGGAGCGGCTGGAGAGAGCTGGCTGCCCAGAGGATAGCGCTACTCGTCGTCGGGTCGGAGCAGGGTGACTGAGCCGTTGATGTAGCTGAGCTCGAAGTCGCCGGGCCAGATGGCGTCTCGGCCGAGCAGCGAATCGTGCTCCCAGTTGCCTTCCGAGGAATACTCAGCCGGGAACGGCTCCGCAATCCAGACCTCTCGCTCGATTTCAACTTCTGTATCCACGTCGTCGAGGAACACAATCGTCAGCTGGGTACGAGCGGACCTGATCTGTTGGTCGGCTCCACCATGTAGCGGCACCACTTCGATTCTTGAATCGAAGTCCAAGCTGAAGAGATCGTCGCCTAACAGCCGATGAGACGCGCTCGGCATGAGCACCGTGGAGTCCGCACCTGTGTCAATCATGAACGTCACTTGGGCGTGACCATGGGCCGACCGGACCCGGGCGTCGACGAACGGAGCGAGATCCTCGGGGCGCTCTGAGGCGCCAGATAGCCACCCGTCGATCCGTCTCATCTTCTGGATGGCGATGGCGGGGTGGCGATCATTGGCCAGCGAGTCCCGGTTTTGCCCTTCGTGACCCAGGTGAACACTGTTTCGCGTTCGAACTGAGGCAGCTGAAACAGGTATTCGAAGTGGTCTTTCGGATGGTCGTGAGCGGCGAAGATTTCACCATGTCTATGAATCGCGATCCAGTGCACGGGATACTGCTGATAGAGGTCATGCGCGTCACGTTGGAAACGCTCGCGGTTCAAGCGGTGTTCCCTGTGCGCCTCCACTGCAGTCCAGGTGTGCAGGTTGTCCGTTTGCTCCGGCCTCGTGTCGGTTGTCATCGACTTGCTCCTGGCCTCCATTCTACCGAGCGGGTGGTGACGCTGTCTGGTGGGGATCGGCTACTCTAGGCGTGCTATCCAGAGCTTGGATGAGAGGATCGATCATGGCACTTGGTGGATTTGCGAATCGTGTGGCTCGAGTCAATCTGACTGACCGCAGCGTGACCTATGAGGGGGTCAACGAGGACGACGCGCGCAAGTACATTGGCGCGCGCGGACTGGGCGTCAAGTATCTGCTGGACAACGGCCCAGAGGTCGATCCGCTGTCGGCCGAGAACATGCTGGCGCTGGTCAACGGACCGCTGACCGGCACTGAAGTGACCATGTCGGGGCGGCTCGCGTTTGTGACCAAGTCTCCGTTGACCGGGACCGTGACCGACTCGCACATGGGCGGCTGGTCGGCGGCGCGTTTGCGCTGGGCGGGCTTAGACGCGATCCTGATCACCGGCAAAGCTTCTTCACCGGTCTACCTCGAGGTCGCGGATGGCGCGGTCGAGATCAAGGATGCAGACCACCTGTGGGGCATGGGCATTCACGACACGGTGAAGCACTTTGGGTCGGGCTCGGGCAACAGCACTGACGTCTCGGTGATGAGCATCGGCCAGGCTGGCGAGAATGGCGTGTTGTTTGCGTCCTTCCTCAACGAGGATGACCGCGCCGCTGGTCGCGGCGGCACGGGCGCCGTTGCGGGCAGCAAGAATCTCAAGTGTGTGGTCGTGCGCGGCACGCGCGACGGTCGCTGGCGTCCTGAGCAGGGCGAGGCGCGGCAGAAGTTCCGCGCGGCGCAGGGGCAGCATCTGAAGCTGATCATGGAATCGCCGGTGACGTCGCCGTCGTCGACGAACGACGATGGGTCGCTGAAGGACGGTTCTGGCGCGCTCTCGGCCTTCGGCACGAACGTCCTGATGAATGCGGTCAACTCGATCGGCGGATTGGGCACCAAGAACTCGCAGCTCACGCAGACCACGCCGGAGGCGGCCAACGCGGTTTCTGGTGAAACGATGCGCGACGATTTTCTCACCTCGGAGCCGACGTGCCATGCTTGCCCGGTGGCTTGCAAGAAGGAAGTCGAGATCACGGAGGGGCCGCACGCAGGCTTGAAGATGGAGTCGTTCGAGTACGAGCCGGCCTGGTCGCTGGGGTCGAACTGCGGGAACGACGATCCTGCGGTGATCGCGAAGATCATCGACCAGTGCAACGACTACGGCATGGACGCGATCGAGATTGGCAACGCGATCTCGATGTACATGGAAGCGTCGGAGCGGGGCTACGTCGACACGCCGCTCGACTGGGGCGACGGCGCGGGCATGGTCCAGGCGGCTGAAGACATCGCGCACGCGGCAGGCTCGATCGGGCAAGCGCTCGGACAGGGACCAGCCAAGGCGGCTGCAGCGTGGGGACACCCGGAGATCTCGATGACGGTCAAGGGTCAGGCCGTGCCGGCCTACGACCCGCGCGGGATCAAGGGCGAAGGTCTCGGATACGCGACTTCGAACCGGGGAGCGTGTCACCTGCGCGGTTACACGCCTGCTTCCGAGTTGCTAGGCATTCCGGTCAAGACCGACCCGCTGGACTGGGACGGCAAGGGTCCGCTGCTGAAGATTTTCCAGGATCTGCATGCGTTCTCGGACTCGCTGGACCTCTGCAAGTTCTCGGCCTTCGCTGTGGGTGCGCCCGAGTATGCGGCGCTCTATGAAACGGTGGTCGGGCTGCCGATGTCCGAAGAGGACGTGATGGTCGCGGGCGAGCGCATCTACAACCTCGAGCGGTACTACAACAACCTGGCCGGCTTCGACGGCTCGCACGACTCGCTGCCTGAGCGCTTCCTGACGGAGCCCGCGACGGGGCCGGCCGAGGGTCATGTCTGCGAACTCGATCAGATGAAGGAGCAGTACTACGAGGCCCGAGGTTGGGACGACGGCGTCGTGGGCGAAGGCAAGCTGCGAGAGCTCGAGATCGTTTCCTAGGGTGATCATCCGCTTCTACGCGACGCTGCGGCCGCTGGTCGGCGGTCGCAGCGTCGATCTGGAGAACCCGCCAGAGACCGTGGAAGAGATCCTCGCCCGCCTTAGCGAGGAGTATGAGGGTCTGCACGCGCAGCTCTTCGACGAGGATGGCACGGTGCGCCGATTCGTCGCGATCATGGTCGACGGCCGCGATATCCGTCACAAGGAGGGTCTGCAGAGCCGCGTCAGTCCTGAGAGCGAGCTCGACATCTTCCCGCCCGTGGCGGGAGGCTGAGCGTCGAGCCGGATTCCGCGTGAAGCGGGGACTGCGAGTACGCTCATTGAGTGCATCTGCTTCGCTACGACCTGCCTCGTCAGACGTTGTTGACGTTCCTGGCCGCGATTGCGGTGACGGCGGCGATCGGCTGGCTGATTTCGGTGCTGGACCAGGTGACCGTCGAGGAGATTGCCAAGGCGGAGGTTCGGGGGACACGTGAAGGCGGCATTGATGGGTACGAAGCGGCGTTCGAGCGCGGGCGATTGGACGGCGCGGGATTGGCGGCGCTGAAGCTGGAGGAGCTGCTGTCGTCTGATGGTCCCGCAGACGGTTATGGGCGCGCGTTCGATTTTGCCTGGAACGAGGCGATCGACACGGCGCTGCTGCGTGCCAAGCGGGACAAGCTTGAGGTCGACTCAGCCTTCGACGCCTGGGAAGCGTTGCGTCGATGAGCGGCCGGCGCACGGGCCTGGAGAGCTGGGGGACGGACGAGGTCGAGTCGTCGTGGTGGCGGCGCGGACGCGACCCGATCGGGCGTCACACGATGGTCGCAGCGGTGCTGGGCGTGCTGCTGGCGGCGTTGATCGGCGCGACGCTCGATCCGCTGAATCTGCGGACGGCCGACGACCTGCGCCGGGCCGAGCTCGCGGCGTACGAGGAGGCCTACGCGTCGGTGGACGCTGAGGGCTATGCGGACGGTCTGCCGTACGGCGAGGACGAGGAGTTGGGCCGCCGCATCGTTGCGGAGGATGTCGGGGACACTGCCTATGCGGAGCAGTTTCGGCTCGGCTGGCAGGTTGGCTGGAACGAGGCCATAGAGGCGATGCGAGCCGTCGCCGAGTCAGAGGGTCTGCCGGCTGGGTACACTGAGTTCCGTGTTTTGGACGCCATGGAATCGCGCTAGCAAGCTCCTGCGGGCTGTGTGGGATGTTGTTTGGGCTTTGTCTGTGCGTTGTCGGTCGAGATTCCAGACAAGCTGGAATGACGGGGATCACTGGAATGACGGGGATCGCTGGAATGACGGTGGCGGCTGGAACGACGGTGATTGCTGGTTGATGGGGATTGCTGGTGGATGGGGTTAGGCGCCGCGGAGGCGGGGGTCTAGGACGTCTCGGAGTGCATCGCCGAGCAGGTTGAATCCGAGCACGATCAGCATGATGGCGCCGCCGGCGAAGACGGTCTGCCAGGGGTGCAGGTCGAGCGATCCGCGTCCGGCCTGGACCATCTGTCCCCAGCTGGGGATGCCCTGCGGTCCTGCGCCGAGGAAGGAGATTGAGGCTTCGGCGAGGATGTAGGCGCCGATGCCGATGCTGAAGGCGATGATCAGCACGGCGACGCAATTGGGCAGGACGTGACGAATCATGATCCGCAGATCGCTCGCGCCGACGACGCGGGCGGCGAGGACGAACTCACTTTCGCGCACCTGGAGGACCGCGGAGCGAATCAGCCTCGTCGTGATCGCGAGGCCTGCGATGCCGAGCCATAAGACCACATTCAGAACGGAGCGCTCCGTGATCTGGGTGAAGACGAGCACGAGGACGAGGAATGGAATGGCCTGCAGCATGTCGACGATGCGCTGGATGAGCAGGTCGACGACCCCGGCGTAGTAGGCGGAGATCATGCCGATGATGAGTCCACCGACGACGGCGATGACGGACGCGCCGAGCCCGACGATGAGGCTGAGCCGCGAACCGTGCACGACCTGCGCCCAGATGTCGCGGCCGAACTTGTCGGTGCCGAACCAGTAATCGCTGCCGGGCTCGAGAAACTGCGCGACGAGCACGGGCGAGCCGATGTCGGGATCGCGGGCGAGTTCGATCACGGTCGGATTTGCCTTGTAATCGGGATTGGGCGTCTCGAAGATGTCGTCGGGGTCGTTGCGTTGAATGACGGACGCGAGGATGGCGACAAGGATGAAGACGACGACGATGATCAGTCCGCTGCCGCCGAGGGGCTTGGTGCGCATGAAACGGATCAGGGAGCGAGATCCGCTGGAGACGCGGTCCAGCACGGTGGGGTCGCGCAGCGGGACGAGGGTGGGGTCAGCGATCTGGGTCATCGTCAGCCCTCCCTAAGACAGCCGGATGCGCGGGTCGATCACTCCGTAGAGGATGTCGACCACGAGGTTGGTGAGCACGGTGAAGACGGCGATGATCAGCACGACGGACTGGAAGACGGGGTTGTCGCGCGCAAAGAGGGAGGTGAGCACCTTGTTGCCGATGCCGGGGATGTTGAACATGTTCTCGAGGATGACCTGCGAGCCGATGATCGTGGCGATGGTGACGCCCATCACGGTGAGCACGGGCAACAGTGCGTTGCGCAGCGCGTGGCGGACGATGACGACGCTCTCGCGCAGTCCCTTGGCGCGCGCGGTGCGGACGTAATCCTGGCGCAGGACCTCGAGCATCTGGGAGCGCAGCAGGCGCATGGTGGTTGCGGTGCCGGCGAATCCGCCGGCGAACATCGGGATCAGGTACCAGGTGATCGCGCGGCCGGGGTCTTCCCAGAGATGCGGCTGGCCGATCACGTCGATCAGGAAGAGGTCCCATTGCAGGACGACGAGCGAGGCGATGGCTGCGGTCCAGAAGACCGGCGCGGCGAGCGCGAGGATCGCGACGCCGCGCAACCCGTAGTCGAGCGGTTTGTCCTGGAAGATCGCTGAGATCAGGCCGACCGGGATCGCGACCGTGAAGCCCACGATCATGATCAGCACGCCCAGTTCTATCGAGTAGGGGAGCGACCGTCCGATCTCGTACCAGACGGAGTTCTGGGTCAGGAATGAGGTGCCGAGGTCGAGCCGGATCGTGTCCCAGAGCCAGTTGGCGTACTGTTCGCCGATCGGCATGTCGAGACCGAGGTCGGCCTTGCGCTGGGCGATGGTCTCTGCGTTGGCGCTGCCGGCGTCGAGGCCGAGCGAGGCGGTCGCGAAGTCGCCGGGCAGGACTCGAATCGCGAAGAACGAGAACGTGCCGACCAGGAAGACGACAAAGACGGCGCCGATGATGCGACGGATGATGTAACCCTGCATGAGCGCCTGTCTTGCGGGAGTGCTCCGGTTCGGCGAGTCGTCTCCGCCCTCGACGGACGTCGAGGGCGGAGACGAATGGTTGAGAGGCTACAGCGCGACGGGCGACGGGGCCTCGCGGTCGGACGCGGACGGGTCGTCGAGGTCGAGGTAGTGCTCCATGGCCTGGAGGCTGACGGCGAGGAAGTTCCAGCCTTCTTCGTCCGACTTTGTTTCGACCCTGTTGTAGTTGTAGCCGATCCAGGGGTAGATGTAGTTGTAACAGATGCTGCGGCCGAACTGTCCGCGCTCCATGACGTACTCTTGGACATCGCGCACCATGTCGTAGGCGGTCTCGTAGTCGAGTTCCTGCTTGGCGGCGATCAGTGTTTCGTCGATGTAGGGGTCGGAGACGTCCCAGTAGTTGGAGCCGGCGCCGGTGGTGAAGGCGCCGATCATGTCGGCCCGCGCGTCGGGGATCTCGATGTTCGGGATCCAGCTGAAGAACGGGTCGAAGTCCTTGGCGATCCAGGACGGGATGATTTCGAGGTAGGGCTTGGTGATGCCGTTGAACTGGTCGGTGTTGAAGGCCTGGTTGAACATCTCGGCGATGATGCCTGGCGTGGCGGACCATGCGGCGCGGGAGGCCCAGAGCTCGGAGGTGACCCAGTCGATCTGGCCGAGTTCTGGTCCTCCGGCGGCGTCCCAGAGGGCGCGGGCCTCTTCGAGGTCCTGTTCCTTGTCGACGCGGTAGCCGGGGTAGTTCTCGAGGTCTTCCTGTGGGATGGCCCAGCCTTCCTGCATCCAGCTGACGGGGCCTGAGACCTTGCCGAGCCCGTTGTGCAGCTGTTGGATGAGCTGGCGGCGGTTGGTGGCCAGGTCGATGGCGCGGGTCAGGCGCAGGTCATTCCAGGGCGCCTTGTTGGATGGCGTGAAGATCGCCACGGTGTTGGCGACGCCCTGGAAGGTCAGGTAGGTCTCGTCGATGCGGTCGTCATGGATCGCGAAGATCGTGTTCGGGTCCGGGTCGGTCATCGAGTCGACCTGCTTTTGCTCGAACGCGATTCGATAGGCGTTGGGGTCCTGGAAGGTCTGCACCCAGACCCAGCCGTCGAGATAGGGACGGTTAGGCAGGTCGTAGAACTCGGGATTGCGAACGGCTGAGATGCCCTCGCCGGGGTCCCAGCGGGTGAGGATGTTGGGACCGGTGCCGATCACCTTGTCGGCGCTGACTTCGGTGTACTGGTCCTCGGTGCCGCCGACGAGTTCGGGCTGGTTGATCAGGTTGAACTCGTTGGCGAAGCCCTGGACGAAGGTCGCGTCGGGCTCGACGAGGTTGAGGGTGACGCTCATGTCGCCCTGGTCGATCGTGTTCACGCCGCCCCAGTAGGCGGAGCGGCCGAAGTTGCCGGCTTCCTCGCCGCTTTCGAGCAGCTTGTTGCGCTGTCGGTCGATGTTCCAGACGATGTCCTCGGTGGTCAGGGCGCGACCGGGCGCGGCGGCGGGGTGGTTGGCGCCCGGACCTTCGTTGTGCCAGTTCACGCCGTCGCGGAGGTGCAGGACGATGGTGGTCGAGTCGGGCGTCTCCCAGGCTTCGGCCAGGTCACCGACGAGTTCGCCGGTGTCCGGGTTGGAGAAGCGCAGGATCTTGGACTGCACGCGCGCCAACACCTGGAGCACGGGCGATGCGACGGTGCGCTGGGCGTCGTAGGTTTCGTAGACGTTGGCCGACTGCTCGATGAGGTATCCGCCGTACTTCTTGGCGGAGACCATGGCCTGCTGCTGAGCGGCCTGCTGCTGAGCGGCCCGGTCGTCGGCCGACTGTTCCTGCGCCTGCTGCTGCATGGCCTGCTGCTGGGCTTGCTGATCTTGCTGCTGCTGCATGGCCTGCTGCTGTTGCTGCTGGGTCTGCTGCTGCTGGGCGGCCTGCTGCTGGGCGGCCTGCTGCTGAGCCTGCTGTTGCTGCTGGACCTGTGCGACGGACTGTCCGTCGTCGTCATCGTCTCCGCAGCCGACGAGCGCGAGACCAGCCGCGCCGACGCCTGCGCGAGCTGAGGCTCGCAGGATGCCGCGACGGCTCATCCGCTTCCGGTTCATGCGTTGCCAGTAGGATCGCTCGCTCATTCGATACCTCCTATGACGGCGGCCGAGCCAGCGGCCGACCGATTCCGTATCGGGCAAAGATACCGCACTTGCGCTAATGTGTCCCAGTTATCACGTGAATCCGAAAGATTTCTCGATGGCGCGTGCCGTCCGCCAGCTGACTCTGCGTGCTGTGCCGATCTGGCTGCTGAGGCAGTATCTGGAGCAGTTGGGCGCCTACGAGGTCGATCCGCCTGCGCCTGGCGCTGTCGATCCCGACGGTGTGGTCCGCGCGGATGGGGCGATGGACGGCGACGGTTGGAGCGTCCTCTGGCGGACGGAGCATGTCCAGATGCACCCGAGGCTGCGGACGACGATGGAGGAGCACTACTTCACCTTCAGCGCGGCGTCGGAGGCGGCCGTGGAGGAGTTGATCGACCGCTTCATGCTCAAGGCGCAGCGCGGTGGCGGCTAGGGCGGCGGCTGAGGTCGCTAGCCTGCAGGGGGAGGTCGATATGGCTGGACCGCTGGATGGAGTGAGAGTCTTTGATCTGACGCTGTGGATGGTCGGACCGTGGGCGTCGCTGCAACTGGGCGCGCTGGGCGCTGACGTGGTCCACATTGAGCAGCCGGGCGTCGACTGGGGCACGTTGGGCGCCGGCGTCCCGCCGCTGATCAACGGGACGTCCGCGGGCTACATCACCTGGAACATGAACAAGCGCGGGCTCTTCCTGGACCTGAAGTCGCATGACGATCGGCAGACCGCGTACGAGTTGCTGCAAACGTGCGATGTGTTTCTGATCAACATGCGTCCCGGCGCGGCGGAACGGATGGGCGTCGGTTACGAGCAGGTCAAGGCGGTGAATCCGAAGATCATCTACACCGCGGTGACGGGCTGGGGGGAAGTTGGGCCAATGCGGGACGCGCCGGGGGCTGATCCGCAGTGTCAGTACTTCACGGGCTTCTGGTCGGTGAGCGGCGAGCGCGGCGGTCGGGGCGAGGTCTATCGACACTTCACTCAGCTGGACGGCAGCACGGGCAACGCGACTGCTCAGGCGGTGCTGATGGGGTTGCTCGCCCGCAAGCGGACGGGCGAGGGGCAGCGAATCCACGTGGGCATGGTGCGAGCCGGGATGGCGCTGCAGAGTCATCGGATTGCCGAGTATCTGGCGACGGGCGCGGCACACGAGCCGCTCGGTTCGGCGGGCTACGCGGCTGCGCCTGATCAGGCGTTTCAATGTCAGCATGGCGACTGGATCGGCGTTTCTGCGACGAGCGAAGACGAGTGGCAACGCCTGTGCGTTGCGGTGGCGGCGTCGGAAGCCGAGGGGGATGCGCTGTCTGGTCTCGGCGAGGACGCGCGGTTCCGTCGGAATCTGGATCGTGTGGCCAATCGCGATGCGCTGTCGGCGATTTTGCGAGAGGCGTTCATCCAGCGTCCGAGGCACTATTGGCTGCTGCGTCTGGGCGACGCCGGCGTGCCGTGTGGGTATCCGATGAGCTTTGAGACGCTGCAACAACACGCGCAGGTGATCGAGAACGGATACATCCAGCAAGTCGTGACATCGGGCTGGGGCGATGTCTGGACGGGCGGGCCGCCGTGGGAGTTCTCTCGCACGCCGGCGCGTCTGTTCGGTACGCCGCAACCGGGCGAGCACACGGGCGACATCCTCGACGAGCTCACGCAGCGCCGCGTATCTGCTGATCATCCGGCTGATGAGTCGGTGCCTGTGATCGGCGGCTGACGTGCCTGGGCCGTTGGCGGGCGTTCGGGTCATTGAGATTGCCGAAGGCGTGGCGGGTCCGTACGCGGCGATGTCATTGGGCGACGCCGGCGCCGATGTGATCAAGATTGAGCCACCGCTGGGTGATCGCTCGAGAGGATGGTCTCCGCAGACATCAGCGGGCGCTTCAGTGACGTTCCAGTCGATCAATCGGAGCAAGCGCGGGATTGTGCTTGACTGGTCGAGCGGCGGCGACATCGAGATCGCGCGCAGATTGCTGGCCGGCGCGGACGTCGCGGTGGTGGACAAGCATTCGCTGCCTGCGGGGCTGAGTTGGGATGCCGTGGGCAATGCTGGTCTGGTCTACTGCGCCATGTCGGGCTTCGGACCGCACGGTCCGTGGCGGGATCGTCCAGCGTCGGAGTTGGCGGCGCAGCTGGCGAGCGAAGCGACGGCATCGCTGGGCTGGCTTGGCGAGGAACCGGTGCGTCAGGGTGCGGATATCGGTTCGATGTACGCGGCCAACTACGCGATTCAGGCGATCTGCGCGGCGCTCTACGCCCGAGACGACTCTGATCCCTCAGCACCCACGGGAGGGCAGCGGATTGACGTGTCGTTGTTCGGCAGTCTGCTTGCGATGCGGTCGACGATGTGGGTGGCGCTGAGCAATCCCGACGAATGGTGGGGCTTCCACCTCGACTCGTACGTCAAGCCGCCGGACCATGGCTATCAATGCCGGGACTTACCGATCTACTTCTCGGTCGCGCGTGTTGACGCGGAGCGGTTCGATGCGTTGCTTGATGAGCTTGGCATGGCATGGGCTCGGGAACTGCCGGCGGAGGAGCTGGAACGTCTGCGCACGGACGGCGCTGGCGGCACGGGTCGGTACGCTCACGAGCTGAAGCGGTACTGGGAGCGCGGGTTTGCCAACCATGATGCTGCGGAGGTCATTGAGATCGTCGAGCGGTACGGCTGCTGGGCGTTCCCGATGCACGACTACCAGCGCCTGACGGAAGATCCGCAAGTTGCAGCGGTTGACGCGGTCGTTGCAGTCGAGCAGTCCGACGGGACGATGCTGCGACAGGTCGCGCCGCCGTGGGACTTCGAGGGTACGCCGGTGGAGGTGACCAGGTCCGCTCCGCGGCTCGGAGAGCACCAGGCTGAGGTGTTGGACGAGCTGGACGCTTAGCGATCCGTGGTGCCGTGCGATGGTCGGAAGACTGGCAGGGTGATTTCCTCGTTTACGGTGCGGAATTCCACTTCGACCGACAGGTCGCAGGAGACGTCTTTGTCATCGATGTCGACGAGGGTCGAGTACATGTAGGGTCCTTCTTCCAGCTTGATCAGGGCGACGGTGTAGGGATATTCGTCGGGCGACCAACCTGGGAAGTACTGTTGCCACATACGAATCCACGACCAAACGGCGCCATGTCCGGAGATGGGGCGCCACTCCCAATCGTCTTGCAGGCAGCGTGGACATGCCTCGGCGGGGGGAAACCAGGGCAAGTCGCAGATGTTGCAGAATTGAATCTGCAGCACGCCTTCGCGGCAGCCGTCCCAGAACGGCTTGGTCAGAGTGTTGACCGGCGGCAGCGGCTTCTGTTCGGTGGTGTTGGTCGTGTCGGTGCTCATCGGTCGTCCCTCTTCAGAATGTGTCCCGTGGCCAAGGGTGCGGCGCATGCGTAGAGGCCGTATTGGGCGTCAGCGACCTGGCGGTCTCCACACTCGCGGCGCAGCTGACGGACCGCTTCGACATGCAACGCCCAGCCCTGCATGTAGGACTCGGAGGTGTGTCCTCCGCTGGTGTTGAGCGGCAACTCGCCGTGCAGGCCGATGCGCTCGGGTGTGATCCAGTCTGCGCTCTCGCCTGGTTCGCAGAATCCCATGCCTTCGAGAGTGAAGAGCATCGTGGGGGTGAAGTTGTCGTAGAGCTTGGCGAAGGCGAGATCTTCGCGTTGTGCCTCAGAGACGGCAAAGAGGTCGTCGGCGATCTGCGACATCGGCTCGTGCCAGAAGTCGTCAGCGACATAGACCGGGGTGATATCGGAGGCCTGGGATGTTGCATGCAAGAGGACTGGTGTGTGCTTGAGGTCGCGAGCGCGTTCGGCCGACGTGACGATGAAGCAGACGCCGCCATCGTTGATCAGACAGTAGTCGAGCAGCGAGAGCGGCTCGGCGATGTATCGCGCGCCGAGGTAATCATCCATCGTGATGGGGCGCTGCATGACGGCATTCGGATTGAGCGCGGCGTTGGCGCGATTGGAGATGGCGAGGTGTCCGAGCGGTTCGGTCGTGGTGCCGTAGCGATACTGATGACGGCGGAACATCATGGCCGTGACGGCGCCTGGCGAGGTCATACCGTAGGGCGCCTCGAACATCGCTTGGGGGGTCGTGCCGCGGTCTTCGCCGCCGTATCTGGCGCCGCTGGAGCGTCCGTTGTTGCCATAGATGCAGGCGACGACGTCGGCCAACCCGTTGGCGACGGCGAGCGCCGCATATTGCAACGCGATGCCCGATTGGCGGCCCTCGCCAGGTAAGACGTTGACGAAGCGGGGATGGCGGAGGCCGATCATCTCACACATGCGCCCATAGTGCGGCAAGCGAGAGACGATCACGCCGTCGACTTCTGATCGTTTGAGTCCAGCGTCTTGCAGGGCTTCTCGAAATGCGATCAAGCCCAACTCATAGGCGGAGCGTTCAGGATCGAGGTCACGATAGATCGCGCCGAACTGGGTGGTGCCGACGCCGACGATCGCGGTCTTGTCCTGGAGGTTGCGCAGCTCGGCGCGTGAGGTCTGGGTCATGGTTCAGGCTCCGTCGCTCGGCAGGAGATTTGCCAGGAACTCGGCGTAATGCATGGTCTCGTGTGCGTCGCCGCGTGCATGAGCGCCCGCGTTGAGATGGATGGCGCAGCCGGGGTTGTTGGTTAGGAGGATGTCGCAATCGGTCGCGTTGACGCAGTCGAGCTTGCGTTCCAGGATGCCGGCGCCGACTTCTGGAGCGGCCAGGGATGTGAGGCCGCCGAATCCGCAGCAGACGTCTGCTTCTGCAAGCTCGGCCGGGACTGAATCGGTGAGCCGGGCGACGAGTTGATCGATGCGTGCTTCAGGAGCATCGCGGTTCGACATTTGGCAGAAGCGGTGGGCGGTCCAGAGTTGCGATGTTGACTGCAAACTGTGGTTGGGTAGTCGACCGGGGCCATCGAGCCAGGTCGCGAGATCGTAGATGCGATCTGAGACGGACTGTGCGCGGCTGAGCCAAGCAGGGTCGTCCGCGAAGAGTTGCGGCCAATGATCTTGCATCGCGATGACGCAGCTGGTGGCGGGGGTGACAATCGGGCGGGTGTGCTGCTCGAGCGCTTCGATCGTCTGCTGCGCCATGGCTCGTGACGTATCCCAATCGCCTGCGTCGAATGCGGGTAATCCGCAACAATGCTGGCCGGCCGGTACCTGTACGTTGGCGCCGCCGGCTTCGACGAGGCGAGCGGTGGCGTCGACGGCCTGCGGCAAGAGCCGGTCGGCGAGGCATTGTACGAAGAGGTCGACGGTCTGTCCTGCTGCGGGCGACGATGCAAGCGGCGGTTGCGGTTGGCGGCTGGCGATGAGCGTCTGGCCGGAACGCAGCGGGATGACGGGAATGCTGCGCCATCGCAGGCGGGATGGCAGCGGCAGCCGCAAGTGGGCGCGTTGCACGAGTCCGAGTCCCCGCGCGGCGCTGGAGAGTAGTGCTGCGATGCCCATCGCTGTCCGCATGACGGTCGGGTTTGCCCAGAGCTTGAGTGCCAGGCGTTCCCAACGAGGTGCGTGACCGGCATTGAACGCGCGGCGCCGCACGTGCAAGATTTGGCGTTGGAGTGGGATCGCGACGGGACAGACGGTTTCGCAGGCTCCGCACGAGACGCAGAGTCCTTGCGGCCCCGCTGCGTCGTCGATGCTGTGGTGGAAGGCGGTGTTGACGAGGCCGATCGCGCCGGTATAGATGTGGCCGAAGGCGTGTCCTCCAACCACTTGGTACGGCGGACATACGTTGGCGCATGCGCCGCAACGGATACAACGGAGGGCGTCGGTGATGGCGTCGTCGGCGTGCATGTCGCGGCGGCCGTTGTCGAGGAGGATGATGTGCATCTCTTTGCCAGGCTGCGGTCCAGTGATGCAGGTCGTGTAGGTACTGATGGTTTGTGCCGTAGCTGAACGCGGCAAGAGTTGCAACTGGTCATGAGCGTCGGACCAGGTGGGAACGATCTTTTCGATGCCGGCGGTGACGAAGTGGAGGTCGGGCAGGGAGGTCGCCAGGCGCATATTGCCCTCATTGGTGACGACCATGATGCTGCCGGTCTCGGCGATGAGCGCATTGGCGCCCGTCAGTCCCGCGCCTGATTGTAAGTAGTGCTTGCGCAGTCCGTCGCGGGCGCTGGCGACCATTGCGGGGATGTCATCGGGATCGAATTGAGTGTCGAGTTCGCCGCCGAGAATCTGTGCGACGTACTGTCGTTTCTGGTGGATCGCCGGCATGACGAGATGGGACGGTCGTTCATCAGCGAGCTGCAGCAGCCATTCGCCCAGGTCTGTTTCAACGGCGTTGATGCCGCTCCGTTGGAGTGCGTCGTTGAGATCGATTTCTTCGGAGACCATCGATTTGCTCTTGACGATCAGATCAATGCCGCGGGCTTGACAGACTGATGTGATGTACTCGACTGCGTCTGCTGCACTGTTGAGCTCGACCACGGTTGCGCCGGCTGCTTCGGCGTTGCTACGAAACTCGGTGATGTAGTCATTCCAGCTGGCGCGGACGTGGTCCTTGGTCGCGGCGAAGTCCTGGCGGAGGTCGTCGAAGGATCGCTCCGTGCGTTGTTCGAGTCGCTTGATCTGGGCGTCGCGGCTGAGTCGCCAGGAGCGTTGGAAATCGAGCAAGCGCGGCTTGAGGTCGGGATCGCGAACGGCTCGCTTGTAGCGTTCCGTGAACGGTCGGACGGACGCGCTCATGACGCTGAGTCCTGAAGGATCGCGACGCTGAGTCGGCTGGGACCTTGTACGCCGATGGTGAGGGAACGTTCGATGTCGGCGGTACGTGAGGGCCCAGTGACAAACGTTGCGTATGCCGCGGCTTGCGGTTGGGCGGCGAGCCAAGTGAAGCCCTCGGCAAGGTCGGCGACGAGATTGGCACGGTCAACGGCGACGACGAGATGGCGAGTGAGGAGCGAGACGGCGCGGTCGATGTCGGACGGCTCGATCAGGAGGACGGAGCCAGTTTCGGCGATGGCGAGTCGTGCCTGAGTGATGCCGACTTCGCGGTCTGCGATGGAGCGAAGCGGGTCGGCTGGGTCTGGTCGGTCGCCGCGTCGGAGCTGTTCGAAGGCGTCGGGCGAGACGACTGGAGTCGTTGATGTGAGCGATGTTGCAAGTTCCCACACGTCTGGCCAGGATGACGCATCGGTGATCTCGCCCTGGGCGTCGGCGAGGGCGGCGGCGAACCGGGATGCGAGGTCGGCGCTGGCGGTCATGCGGGAGAGTCTAGCAGGCGTCTGCGGGCTGGCAGCGGGTTGGTTGTAAGATCGGAGGGCACGTTGAGAGGGAGCGGCCGCGATGATTGAACTTGGCGTGGCGCAGCGTTTGTTGCAGCAGACGGTGCGTCAGTTTGTCCGAGATGAGATTGATCCGATTGCGGACGATATTGATCGCGAGGATGTGTTTCCGCGACATTTGTGGCCGATGCTGGGCGAGCTGGGACTGTTGGGTGTGACGATTGATGAACAGTATGGCGGGTCGAACGCGGGATTGCTGAGCGGCGTGATCGCGACCGAAGAGATCGCCCGCGGCAGTGCGTCGGTCGCCTTGTCGTACGGTGCTCACGCCAATCTGTGCGCGAACAACATTGCTGCCAACGGCAGTGATGCGCAACGAGAACAGTATCTGCCTGGACTCTGTGATGGCAGCGAGATTGGAGCGTTGGCGCTGACTGAGCCTGAGGCGGGTTCGGACGCGATGGGTATCCGTACGACTGCGGTTCGTGACGGCGATGTGTATCGGCTGAACGGCACGAAGATGTTCATCACGAATGGGTCGGTGGCCGATACGTTGGTGTTGTACGCCAAGACGGATGAGAGCGCCGGCTCGCGCGGGGTGACGGCGTTTATCGTCGAGTCATCGTTTGAGGGATTCGGCGTTGGTCAGGTGTTGGATAAGGTGGGTCACCGAGGGTCGCCGACGGCGGAGTTGATCCTGGAGGATTGCATCGTGCCGGTCGCCAATGTGCTGCGAGCGGAGGGCGCGGGCGCGGGTGTGATGATGCAGGGTCTGGCGGTCGAGCGGGCGTTTCTGGCAGGCGAGCCGCTGGGGATCGCGCAGGCGGCGTTGGACGAGGCGGTTGCGTATGCTCGCAACCGACGCCAGTTCGGTGAACGGATTGGCGACTTTCAATTGATTCAGGCGATGCTGGCGGATATGTACACAGAGTTGGAGGCTGCGCGCTGGTTGGTCTATCGGACGGCTCATGTTGTCGAAGCGGCAGCGCGGCGGGGCGAGCGGAGCAACAAGGAAGCGGCAGCGGCGATCCTGTACGCCGCCGAGATGTCCAGCCGCGTTGCGGACAAGGCGGTGCAGATTCACGGCGGATACGGCTACATGAGTGAGAGTCGGGTCGCGCGCTACGTCCGCGATGCGAAGCTGTTGGAGATCGGCGCCGGGACGTCTGAGATTCGCCGGATCCTGATTGGACGTGAACTGGTCGGTGGCGAGTCGTTCGAGTAGCTATTGTCCGAGCAAGATTCGGCGGCCCTGTTGGTAGGCATCGAGCGCGCGCTGCTGTAGTCCTTCGCTGCTGGCGCTGCCGATTGGATGATCGACCAGGGCGTACTGGAAGTCAGGCATGCCGAGGGTGTTGGCGATCATTCGTCCGGTCGGATCGAATGGATGCGTGCAGAGGACGAGGCCGGGCTTGCCGTACTGTTCGAAGCTGATGCCGTCGTGCACACTGCACGTTGAGCAGGAGCCTCAATCGCCGACGGCGGTGATCAGGAAGTCGACGTCGTTGGCGATGCGTTCGAGGACCTGCGGTTCGGCGATGCGGCTGGCGTTGGGCTTGCCTGAGTCGATCACGATCTGGCAGCCGGCTTCTCGTTGGAAGACGTCCGCGGTGTAGCGCAGCAAGCGGTCGGCGTTGACCTTGCCGTTGGAGAACAGGCCGATTTTCAGGCCGTCGATCGATGTGAGTCTCGGCGCGGAGCAGAAGCCGGTGGGCGTTGGATCGCCGGTTGGGTCGAGTAGTTCAAGTGGCATAGCGGGTGCCCCCTCCGTCACTGCGTGACACCTCCCCCGGAGGGGG
>JAJDZG010000097.1 GCA_022824765.1 Dehalococcoidia bacterium
CGGGGCCCCGTGCTTGACCCGAGTCCCCGTGCTTGACACGAGTCCCCGTGCTTGACACGAGTCCCCGTGCTTGACCCGAGTCCCCGTGCTTGACACGAGTCCCCGTGCTTGACACGGGGACAATCAAGCATCCTTGACACCCAATTGCCAGAGCAGTACGTTTGCTCTAGTGCGAACTGCCAGAGGGTGAGCATCCCATGTCAGCATCGTCACGCTCGACAAGAGATCGCCCGAACGCCGGCTGAATCGCGCTGAACACAGCCGAACACAGCCGAACAAGGTTGAACGAACCTGAACACCCTGAACGCACGATCTCCAGTAAAACACTGGACTTCGTGCGGTTCTCAGCCCCGAGAAAAAATTCGGCTGAACAGCGAACGGCAACGCTCAGGCGCCAAATGCCCGCCCGCCTCGAACGACCAGCCTGACCGCAACTGAGGAGTTCCCAAATGGACTATGGACTGGTCGTTCCCACCTACATCGACATGTGGAAGGAAGTCGTGCGCGCCGAGGAAGCAGGCTTCACGCACGCCTGGTTCCCCGACTCTCAGCTGATCTGGTCCGACTGCTACGCGGCCATGGCGCTGGCCGCCGAGCGTACATCGACCATCAAGCTGGGCACACACGTCTCCATCCCATCCAACCGCATCGCGCCCGTGACTGCCTCAGCGATCGCCACCATCAACAAGCTCGCCCCAGGACGCACCATCCTCGCCCTGGGCACCGGATACACCGGCCGCAACACGATGGGCTTGCCGTCCTATCCCGTCGCCAAGTTCCGTACCTACGCACAGCAGGTCCGAGACCTCCTCGACGGCAAAGACACCCTCCATACCGACGACGTCACCGGCCGCGAGACGTGGATTCGACTCATCCATCCCGACCACGAAGACTTCTACAACATCAAGGACCACATCCCCATCTACATCGCCGCCAACGGACCACGCGCGACCGCAGTGGTTGGCGAGGTCGGCGATGGCTTCGTCACCGCAGGCGCAGGACCATGGCTCGACAGCGCCTTCCCGATCATCGAGAACGCCGCCCGCGAGTCAGGGCGCTCGACCGAGAAGCCCTACACCGTTGGTCTCACCGGTGCGTGCGTGCTCGAGGACGGCGAAGACGTCATGTCCGACCGAGTGATTCACCGCGCAGGCGCCGTCGCCGCTGTCTACAACCACACGCTCTGGGAATCCGAGTACGGCGGCTGGGGCGGCAATCTCAAGGGCACCGACCCCGATGCAGCAGCTGAGTACAACCAGTACATCACCAGATACGCCGAAGAGCGAGGCCGTCCCCTCGACCGACTCTACCTCGACGTGCACGAAGGCCACTACAGCTATCTCAAGGATGGCGAGGCGCAATTCATCACCGAAGACCGCCTCAACGACTTGATGATCGGCACACCAGATCAGTTCATCGAAAAGGCGGAACAGGCGGCCGCTCGGGGCGTCGACCATCTCGCCCTCACCGCGCTCGGCCCAGCCGCAGCCAACACCCTCATCGATGAAATGGCCCCCATCATCGCCAGGACAGCTGGATGACCTGCCAGTGGACACTCCGCTGACCTGGAACCTGCCCAAGTCCCCGCCAGCGCCGACACTGATACTCACCCACGGCGCCGGCGCATCCTCGACGCATCCCAACACCACCCAGTTGGCCGAGCTCATCGCCGCCGCAGGCGTCCGCGTCGCGCGCTTCGACTTCCCATACATGCAGCGCGCCACCGCCGAAGGACGCCGACCCTGGCCGCCCGATCCTGAGGACGTACTCGTCGCGACCTGGCTCTCCGTCATCCAGCAGCTCTCCGAGCAGGGCGTCGCGCGTGGCGAGCTGGTCATCGGCGGGCGCAGCATGGGCGGTCGGATCGCCAGCTACATCGCCGATCGCATCGAGATCGGCGGCTTGATCTGCATCTCATACCCCTTCCACGCGCCCGGCGATCCATCGCGTGCAATGCCGCTCTACATGCAGCAGATGCAGACACCCACGCTCGTCGTGCAAGGCGAGCGCGACGAGTACGGAACCCGTGAAGAAGTCGAGGCCTACAACCTCTCGCCGCAGGTAACGCAACTCTGGATCCCCGACGGCGACCACGGCCTCAAGCCAAGAAAGCGCTCCGGCCACACAGAGGCATCCAACCGAGAGCTCGCCGCAACCGCCATCGCCAACTTCGTTCGAGGACTCAAGTAACGCTCGCGTCGATCAGCGGTGCCAAACCACCTCCGCCGGTCGACGCTCCGCTGGCATCTCCCATATCTCCTCACGCAGGTAGCCCAAGTGGAGGAAGGCACCGATCCGATCCCGCTCGCCAATGCCCAGCCAGCGCCTAGCCTCCGAGTTCTCATCCAACGCGCCGGTGCTCCACTTGCTCGCAAGCAATGGGCGATCCGATCCGAGCACTCTTGCGCCAGGCGCACTGCCATGTTCAAGCCAGCCCCGACTGGCAGCGTGGCGGCACGTTGATCTTGGTCACCCTCGCCGCGACCATCGGTCAGCTCGTAGATGGATTCGCCTTCCACGACCGGATGCTCTGGTGGGACTGATCTGCGCCGTCGCGCTGTGTAGTAGTGCCGCTCGTCATTCCCGCCAGACGACCTCCGCCGGGCGGCGCTCCGCTGGCATCTCCCGCATCTCATCAGGTGCGTAGCCCACATACAGGAACGCGACGATCCGATCCTGCTCGCCGATCCCCAGCCAGCGCTTCGCGGCCGGGTTCTCCGCCAGCGCCCCGGTGCTCCACTTGGTCGCAAGTCCCCGCGCCGTCGCCGCCAGCATCATGTTCTGCACCGCACAACACACCGCCGCGTAGTCCTCCTGATCGCGCACCGCATCGTCCAACACAGCCTGCTGGGTCACCGCGATGAACTGCGGCGACCGCATCAGCTTGCCGCGCGGATCCTTCGCAAACTCGCCGCCGCCGTCGACGACGGCGTCCGCCAGCTGAGCCCGCGCCGCGCCAGCGACCACGTGGAAACGCCACGGCTCGGTGTGCTTGTGATTGGGCGCCCAGCGCGCCGCCTCAATCAGCTCCGTAAGCTCCTCGGGCGGCACTGCACGGTCCGAGAACACCCCGATCGTGCGGCGCTCGCGGATTGCCGTGTCGACATCCATGCCACGCTCCCTCATTGTTAACAAGTTCTGACGTAAACCTGCACACAGCATACGATCGCCACACATGATTCGCGCAGGTATCGGGCAGACATTCGAGGCGTTCGGCATTGGCCTGTTCCGCCTCCACTGGTCACTGACCGTGATGGCCTTCATGGCCTTCTCGATGAACTTCACCGTGCTGCCGATCGTGGCCTTCGACCTGGGCGGCGACAACTCATCGGTCGCGCTCGCAATGGCCGGCAACGGCATCGCCTGGTTCTTCATCGGACCCTTCGCCGGTGCCCTAACCGATCGGCTCTCCAAGCGCCGACTGATCGTCCTCGCCCAGACCGTGATCGCGATCAACTATGCGGTGATCGGCTTCCTGATCCTGGTCGGCCGCATCGAGGTCATCTGGCTCACGGTCAGCACGCTGCTGTTGGGCGCCTGCTTCGCCTTCACCGGACCCTCTCGACGCGCATACGTCGCCGACCTCGTCCCGCCCCGGCTGGTCGGCAACGGCGTGGCGCTGCTTCAGTCTGGACTGAACTTCCCCACGTCGGTGGGGCCCGTGATCGGTTCGCTGCTGCTGTTCGCGCCGTTCATCGGCGCCGCTGGGGCGTACTTCATCATGTCGGCGATTCTGGTCGTGACGATTGCCTTGCTGTTCCTGATGCCGCCCGGCAGGCCCCGCAACGTGCCGCGCGGATCGGTGCTGCGAGAGCTCCTGCTCGGGCTTCGCTACGCCTGGCAACAGCCCAGACTGCGGGTGCTTCTGGCGATGCTGCTGCTTGTCGCTGCCACAGCTGGCCCCTATCAGAACATCTTGCCCGGTCTGCTCGAGAACGCCTTCGGCATCGAATCGCGCAACCTCGGCCTGACCACCTGGCCAATGGGAGTGGGATCGTTGGTTGTCGGGCTTTCCGTTGCGGGCGTGGTCGGCACGCGATGGTCCGGCGGGGTCCTGCTCGTCACGAGCTGCGCCTTCGGAATCGGAGTGGCGCTGTTGGGCGTGACCCCAAACGCGCTCGTGATGCTGCCCGTCGTCTTCCTGATCGGCTCCGGATTCTCAGCCTTCCAGACGCTCAACACGGCCGAGGTCATCCGCCAATCGGAACCCGAGTATCACGGTCGCGTCACAGCCCTGACCTTCCTGCCGTTCGGGGTGCAATCGTTCACGGGTCTTGGCTTCGGCCAACTCGCCGACCTGATCGGCGAGCAAGACGTACTGATCCTGATGGGACTCTCGGCCATCGCAATCAGCCTCGTACTGGGAGCGCTCTACCTGCGGATCAAGTCGCCGACCATCCCCGCGCGAGCCGCGGCCGCGCGACTAGCGCGCCGTACGCTTCGCCCGGTCGCTGCTGTGATGCGCCCGCAGAAGTGAGCCACTGCTCAACTCGTCACTTCAAGTAACGATCAAACCACCCGACCATCCGCTCGTAGTACTCGCGCACCAGCGCCGGGTCACCGACGCGCATCATCAAGTGTGAACAACCGGGGAAGCGCACCATCTCCGCGGTCTTGCCGCGATAACGCAGTCCGGCGAAGTACTCCTCGCCCTGCGAGATCGGCACGCGCCAGTCATGCTCCCCGTGCAGGATCAGCACAGGACACTGAACGTTCCCGACGTATGACATCGGCGATCGCTCGCGGTACCAGTCGAAGTTGTCATCGGGAACGTCGCCCCACTGATACGACCCCCACGACGGTCCAATGTCCGACACACCCCACATCGACCAGAGATTGACAACGGGCGCGCCCGCGACCGCTGCCTTGAACCGGCGCTGTTCATCATGGCCGATCAGCCAGGTCGTCATGTATCCGCCATACGAGTAACCATGCACACCGACGCGACTCGCATCGACATACGGCCTTGCGCAGATCTCATCGAGCGCAGCCAACAGGTCCCGCGAGTCCTCGCCGCCCCAATCCTCCGTCACGGCGTCGGTGAAGTCGGCACCGAACGTCGATGAACCGCGCGGATTGACGAACAGCACGATGTACCCCGCGCCGGCAATCACCTGATGCAAGACATTGAAGCCCTCGCCGAAGAAGCCGTTCGGCCCGCCATGTATCTCCAGCACGAGCGGATACGACTGCTCAGGATCGAAGTTCGGCGGAAACACCAGACCACACGGAATCGTCCAACCGTCGCGCTCGATCGCGAACTGCTCGACGACGCCAACCTCATGCGCCTCGAGGAAGTCGTCCGAGACATTCGTAAGCACCGCTTGCGAGTCTTCGTTGATCGCGACAATCTCTCCAGGCGCATCCGGGGTGGTGGACACGATCGCCATCGACCGACCGTCGGATGACACATCGATGCCGTTGATCAGCTCCGCCTCAGCGCGCAGCGCCTCGACCTTCCCGGAACCATCGGCGTCAGCCCGGTAGACCCCTGAGCGGCCGTTGGCATCGGCCGCAAAGATGATCCCATCCTCCGTCCAGACCATCGCTGGCGGCCCCGCAATGGGGAAGAAGCCCGTCTGCGGATTGACCGTGTCGTCAGTCAGCCGCGTGCGGCGTCCGCTGTATCGCTCGATCCGCTCCAGATACGCCTGGTGACGCTGCGACATATCGGTCACCGAAACCGCGAGTGATCGGCCGTCGGGCGACCAGCACGGTTTGCCTGCCGACATCACGCCTGGTGTCAGACGCTCCACATGTCCGCCTCCAACGCCCAGCGTGGACATCACACACAGCTCCGACCCGAACGGTCGCCGCCGCTCACGGTCCACCGTGCGGTCGGCTGTGAACGCGACCCATCGCCCGTCCGGCGAAACCACGGGATGCGCGTGGTTGTAGGTTCCTGTGGTCAGCTGCGTCGCCTCACCGCTCATCGCATCAATCCGGAACAGCTGATACCAGGCGTCCTCGCGATAGCCCAGGGCGTCCCCGCGGTAGTACACGTCACGCACTACCGTCGTCCCCGACCCGTCGCGCGCGCCGCGATGCGGATCCACGTCCACGCTCGCAATCATGCCTGAACCGTCCGGTAACCAGTCGAACGCTCCCACGGCGTGGGGCAAGTCTGTCAGCCGCTGCGCTTCGCCGCCGTCCATCGGCAGCAGCCAGATCTGACGAGGCGAACCCGCGTCAGATGTCGACGGACGCAGAAACGCCAGTGCCGTGCCGTCTGGCGACCAGGTCGGCGCCGAGTCCGAAGGCCCGCCCGTCAAGCGTCGCGGTGCGCCGCCCTCGACGGGAGCCGACTCAATCCAGGAGACCCGCTTGCCGTCGATCACGGCGGCGTGCACGAAGGCCACCGTCGCGCCGTCAGGCGACAACGCCGGTGCCGCCGCACCGCCCAGCTCAAACACAATCTCAGGTCCAATCGGCTGCCGCATGTCCGCCCCCTTCGGTGTCGCCCCTATCCTAGCCAGCAGCAGAACACTCTTAGCGTTCGGAGGCGAAACATGGCCACGATTGACCGCGACGGCGTCAGCATCCACTACGAATCGCACGGCAGCGGACCAGCGATCCTGCTCTCGCACGGCTACGGCGCGACATCGCAGATGTGGGAGGGACAGCTTGAGCTGCTCTCGGCGGACCATCGGCTCATCGTCTGGGACATGCGCGGACACGGCCAAACCGACTCGCCCGATGACCCATCGTGCTACTCCGAGGCCGAGACCGTCGCCGACATGGCCGCGATCCTCGACGCCGAGGGCGTCGACGACGCCGTCATCGGCGGACTCTCGCTCGGCGGTTACATGTCGCTCGCCTTCCACGTCGCGCACCCCGATCGGACGCGCGCCTTGATGCTCTTCGACACCGGGCCCGGCTACAACAATCCCAAAGCCCGCGAAGGCTGGAACACCGGCATGGCCATTCCACGCGCGGAGGCGCTCGAGCGCGACGGCCTGGCGGCGCTGGGTGGCTCCGAGGAAGTGCGCGTCTCGACCCATCGCTCGGCTGAGGGTTTGGCCAAAGCCGCACGCGGCATGCTCGCGCAGTTCGACAACCGCATCATCCAATCGCTCGCCGGCATCGACAAGCCCACGCTTGTCCTTGTCGGCGAGAACGACGAGCCATTCCTCGCCGGCACCGACTACATGGCCAACAAGATTCCCACCAGCACGACGGTCATCGTGCCCAACGCCGGACACGCCGCCAACATCGACAACCCAGACGACTTCAACGAAGCCGTCGCGTCATTCCTCTCATCGCTCCCCCTGGCAGGAGGAGCTGTCACGGAGTGATTGAGGGGGTCCCTCCGCCGCGGAACGGCCGAGTCAACACATAGACAGGTACAACCCATGCAGGTCAGTCTCTTCTTCCTTCCCTCAGTCGGCACCCGCGCGGACATCGAAGCCGGCATGGCCGGCAACCGCCCCGAGCTCTACCAGGACATGCTCGCCGACCTCACCGCCTTCGCCAAAGCCGGCGACGCGCTCGGCTACGACTCGATCGGCTTCACCGAGCACCACTTCCACATCGAGGGATTCGAGGTCTCGCCCAATCCGATCATGTTGGACCTCTATCTCGCCATGCAGACCGAGCGCATCCGCGTCGGCCAGCTCGGCCTGGTCCTCCCCGCGCAGAATCCGATTCGCGTCGCCGAGGACATCGCGATGCTCGACCACATGAGCGGCGGTCGAGCGCTGGCCGGCTTCGCCCGTGGCTATCAGCGACGCTGGGTCGACACGATGGCGCAGCAGATCCACGGCGTCCACGCCGCCAGTCCCGGCAACCACGACGCGATCGACGCGGCCAACCGCGCCGCATTCGAAGAGCACTTCCAGATCATCAAGCGCGCCTGGACCGAGGACATGATCTCCTACCAGGGCCAGGCCTGGCAGATCCCGCCCGACGGCACCCCGTGGGACATCGAGGCGACCCGGCTCTACGGCAAAGGCATCGACGAGCACAACATCGTGCGCGAGATTGGCGTCGTCCCCAAGCCGCTGCAGAAGCCGCATCCGCCGCTGTTCCAGCCGTTCGCCTCGTCCGAGCGCACAATCCGCTGGTGTGCCCGCGAAGGCATCACCGCCATTCTCCCGCCGATGTACCCCGAGCTGCAGAATCGCCTCTACGAGGTCTACCAGGAGGAAGCGGCGAGCGTGGGCAGGGACCTCAAGCCCGGCGAAGGTCTCGGCGTGCTGCGCGACGTCATCATCACCGACACCGACGAGGAGGCGATGGATCTCTGGCGTCACTCAGCCGCATTCGCCGGAGGCGCCTGGTTCGCGCCATTCGGCTTCGCCGAGGCGCTGCGTCCACCCGGCGGAGAGATCATGACCCCGCAAGACCAGCTAGACAACGGCCTCCTCTTCGCCGGCACCCTCGACTCAGTGAAAAAACAAGTCCAAGCCATGATGGACGTCACACCCGTAAGCTGGATCTTCATGTGGCAATACAACGGCCTGCTGAGCCAGGGCCAAATCCTCAGGTCAATGGAGCAGTTCAAAGAGTCGGTGCTGCCGGAGTTTGGCGGGTGAGGGGAGGACTGAGCGGGTAGATCTCCTCAACGCCAGGACCCCGGGCATGGAGCTGCTATGACGGATCTGCTAGCTGCACTTCGTGACTTCGATGCCCTGCGTCCGGGCGACGATCTCCAGACCAACTCACTGGAAGCCATACCTCCGCGGTACGGGGATGGTTCAGGAATGCGCCGCCTCTCTGGGCGAATGAGGTCAGCCCTCCATGCGATGCAAATCGAGCGACTCTACGAACATCAAGAAGATGCTATCCAGTATGCGCTTGACGGGAGCAACGTAGTACTGCAGGCCCCCACGGCAAGCGGGAAGACGCTCGCATTCCAGCTTCCACTGCTAGAAACACTGATGGACAATCCTGCCGGCCATGCGCTGATGATCTATCCAACGAAGGCCTTGGCGCTAGATCAGCGGGAACAACTGATGAAATTAACGAGCAGTATCACCGGTGGACGAATCGATTCTTGGTGGTACGACGGCGATACCGACCCTGAAACCCGTGCCGCATTGCGCAAAAGACCGCCGCATATCCTGATCACCACACCCGAGATGGTGAACAACACGTTCCTCGCTCACGCCGACCTCTGGGATAGTTTTCTGTCGAATCTGCGGTGGGTGATCGTAGATGAGATGCATGAGTACCGCGGATACTTCGGTTCGAACGTCTCACTGCTGCTCAGGCGCTTTGCCTTCCACCTCTCGAAGAAGGGCGTGAGTCCGCAGTTCTTTCTTTGTTCCGCGACCTGCGCCAATGCCAGAGAGCACGCTGAGAACCTCACCGGACTCGAGTTTGTTGAAGTCAATGCGGCGAACAGCATGCGGCCCTGGAGAGAGTTTACCTTCATTAGTCCTGACATCCCTGACTTTCGCTATTGGGAAATCTTGCAACTCAGGACAGTCAACGCTGCCCTTGCTTGTTTACATGCTGGGAAGTCATTGCTCGTGTTCTGTCCGACCCGCAAGTTTGCTGAAACGTGCGTGGGGATTGCAAAACGGGAAATCGAGCGACTTCGAGAAGAACGTTCGATGGAGCTAGATCCCTCTGTGGTAAGAGTGTTTAGAGCAGGATTGTCAGCGGAAGAGCGACATGAGATTCAGGAGGGTCTGAAGCAAGGCAGCGCGCAACTGGTGTTCACGACCAATGCTCTAGAGCTTGGCTTGGACATCGGGGGGCTGGACGGCGTCATTCTTGCTGGTTTTCCCGACAGCATGATGGCTGCGTGGCAGCGGATCGGCAGAGCCGGTCGAAGCTGGCGATCAGATGCCTTTGTGCTCTACTTTGCCCGCAACAATCCACTCGATATCTTCTACGCATCGAATCTGGTTACGTTTCTGCAGAAGCCTCTCGACGACCTGGTAGCGAGTGCGAGCAACGAGGAGCTCGTTGAGAAGCATGTCCCGGCCTTGTTGTTCGAGACTGAGGACCTCACTGAGGGCGAGCCAATTCTGGGGACTGCGCTGTTTGAGGCCGCACGGGCAATTCAGCAAAGTGGCGGTGCTCCAGTCCGAAACACCCGTTACCGACCGCATCAAGCAGTCGATCTTCGCGGCGCAGGCGGTCAGCGCTTCGTGGTCAGGGATGGCGAAGCGGAGATCGGCACGCTGTCTGGCCAACAGCAGTTCCGAGAGGCGTACCAACGCGCAATCTATCTGCATGGAGGCCGGAGATATCGTGTGAACGAAATCTCCCTCACGGGTGACGGCGGAGAAATCTCCCTGTCCACTGCCGAGCCTTACTTGAGAACCGACGCCAAGCTATTCACCATGTTAACCGAGCAGGACATATTCGCGGGAAACAGATGGTCACGTAATGGATCTGCCGTGAGCACATTCTATGGCAAGGTCCTCATGACGGAGACGATGACAGCGGTCGAAGAGATCAACGAGCAGACAGGTGAAGTTGTTGATCGTTGGGTGCCGAGCAACAATGCGGCGCGGTTTGCCAACGCTCACGCCTGTTGGGTGTGTCTCGAAACAGAGAGCCAGGAGATGGCGGACGCATTCGTTACGCTTCAGCACCTTTTGCGGGTCGGGGCGCTGTTTACCATACCGCTAGACTCTCATGACATTGGCCCGCATTGTGATGTCAAGCAACAGAAAGCGTATCTGGTAGAGAGCTACCCTGGGGGTATTGGCATTGCACGAAAGGCTCTGCAACGGTGGCAGGATATCCTGAAGGCCGGCATTCAAGTTGCGTCGTCTTGTAGCTGTCGGCGCGGCTGTCCGAACTGTGTTGTCCCACCCCGGTCGCGGGACGAGATTGACAAGGTTAAGGGCATCGCATTGGCAGAAGAGTTGATGGGCATCGCACAGGAAGGGCAGCATGCGACAATTGAGAGTGGGTTGTGGAAACCTGTGGCTTAGTGGTGTCTCTTTGGGGTGGCCCATTCACAGCTGCGTCAGCAACGCCACCGCGCCGATGCTGCGGATGACCATGGTGGTCCACTCTTGAGGTCCTAGTTTAGCCGTTCCAGGATCAGCCCCAGATTCCCTGGCTCCGACTGCAACTCCCCGACTGGGAAACTCCTCACCACTTCAGCCACCGCCTCATTCACTGGTGTCGGCACCTCGACTGCTCTGCCCTGCTCCACGACCCAGCCGTTGAGCGCGTCGATCTCGACCCGGCGCCCGCGCATGACGTCCTGCAGAAAACTCGGCCGACCCTCCCCCAGCGCCTGCGCGCCCGCGATCAGTTCGGCGTCCAGCTGCGTGGAGTCTCCACCGTTCGCGACATCGACGAAGCGTTGTGCGTCTATCCCCCAGACGCCCTCGATGTTGTGGCCGTGCGCGCGGCCGACCTCGATCACCTCAGCCGCGATCCGGATGCACAGCCAACGCGTGTCGTCGCGGCTGCGGACCTCGCCCGAGCCGTAACCGGTCAGGCCGGCGATCGGATTGGCCATGCAGTTGACCGCAAGCTTGCCCCAGCGTTCGCCCCATAAGTTTGTCGTAGCTTCGGAGCCCGCGACATGAGCCATCATGGCCGCGATCTCGCGTGCGCGATCAGTGTCGGCGCCGTCGAGTTCACCCACTTTGAAGCCGAGCGTCCTCGTGTCAGTCCTCATGCAATGGGCCGGCTCGTACATGCCCGCGCCAATCGTAATGACGCAGCCAAGCGTGCGCTCACGGCCGACGACGGCCGCCACGCGCTCGTCGTTGATCCCATTCTGGAAGTCGACGACCGCACCGTCGTCTCTGACGAGCGGTGAGATGAACGATGCGGCCCACTCAGTGTCATAACTCTTGACAGCCACGATGCCGATGTCGAACTGTTCCGAGAGTCCTTGCGCTTCGTACATGTGAAGCGCCTTGACGGGCACGCGGAAGTCACCCAGCAGTGGACCGCTGAGACGCAGTCCGTCCCGCTTCATTGCGTCGATATGCTCGGTCCAATGGTCGAAGAGCGTGACGTCGAATCCGGCGCGGGTGAGCATGCCGCCCACGACACCGCCGATCGCGCCCGCGCCGATGATGCCGACCCTGGTCATCTCAGCCTCGCTTGGGCAAGCGGACCGTGGCCCAGCCCGGCGTGGTCACGCCCAGTCGGTCGTTTTCCAACCACACTTCCAGGTCAACGACACCATGAGCGTCGTCGAGGTCCGACTTGCCGACCACTTTGCCCCGCGCATGTACCTGATCGTCGGGGATGTTCATGCGACGCATTTCGAAGCGGAACTTGCGCAGCCAGCCGGCAGGTCCGGCCCAATCGGTCACGACGCGGCAGAGAGCGGCCTGCGTCCAGCCGGTGTTGTAGAAGATGGCGGGGTGGCCAGCCTCGGCCGCAAACTCAGGATCATGATGGACGGGATAGAAGTCCTGCGATCCCGAGACTTGCTCGGCCATCTTCGTCCAGGTCAACGACAGGTCGTAGCCGCCGATCGCGTCGCCGACACGGACATCCTCCCAGTAGGTCTGTTCCGTGGCGATGGAGTTGGGTGCGCTGCGGGTGGTCATTGCGGTCGCTCGCCTTCTTCCGTTTCGACTTGCTCGGGTGTGCGGTGGGTACACAGCGTGTTGGTGCCGATCGCGACCAGCTCGCTGTGTTGATTGGTGATGCGTGTTTCGGTCACAATCCACACGCTGCGCGGGTCGAGTCTGATCGATTTCTCGAAGATGTCCGTCACCTCGGTCTGCTGCGACAGATGGTCGCCGACCCTCGCTGGCAGCACATACTCCCACTCAGTGTTGAGGTTGATCATTCGCTCCCCGCGCGTGGGGACTTCACGGACAATGTTCATCGGATTGTCAGTCGTGGGCGGCCAGACACCGGCGCCGGCGAAGTAACGCGTCATGACCGGAGGCGCGATGACCGACCCATGCACCGACGACTCACCGTACTCAGGATCGAGAAAGAGCGGGTTGGTGTCCTCGACCATGTGGCAGTGCCGCCGGATGCTGTCGTACTCGACGGGGTAGCGTCCGCGCACGACCTCGGTTGTGCGGCCGAGCCATTCCTGGCGCACTGCTTCAATGTCGTACGGGCCTGCGACACGAACCATCGATACACCGCCTGTGATACACCCGTGCTGGGAGCGTCAGACTGCTAGGATTGGGTCAAGATAGCAGAGGAGCTGCCGCATGTCCCTGATGACCCCCCTCCTGCGCTTGCGGAAAGTCGTGCGGTCAATGGGCGCCAGCACGGAGCAGGCGGATGAGTTTGCCGACGCCATGTCCGACTACCCGGGCCGTCGTGAATGGCAGCTGATGCTGGACGAGATGTTTGCCCGCTGGTTCAATCGGACCATGCTCGGAATGATCTTGCTGATCAGCTTGGCTGTGGCCATAATCGTCGCACTTGACTGAGCGCCGCTACTTGCTGCGCGGACCGAACGGCTCCGGACGGAACGGCTCGTCGCGCGCCTTCAGGAACGCCCCGAATCCACCTTGCGCTCTCGCCTCGTCGAGGTGCGCGACTTCTGGGCCGTCCGCAGACGCCTCGACCATGGTCGAGAGCATCGATCCGACGTTGAGGGCGTTTCTGAGGCCCATCGCCTCGAGCCCCCTGGATGTGATCAGCTTGTTGTAGCGAACAGAATGGGAAGGCACGAGGGCGAGGCGCCGGGCGAGCGCATCGGCTCGCTCCATCAAATCCTCGGCCGGCACGATCTCGTTGATCACGCCCAGACGCAGAGCTTCCTGGGCGTCGAAGTGGTCGCCGGTCAGCGCGTACCGGTGCGCTGCCTTCCAGCCGGCCAGCGCAGCGAAGAGGACGGAGCTGTTGGAGATCATCCGCACTTCCGGTTGCGCGAACACCGCCCGGTCCGAAGCCAGCGTGATGTCAGCCGCGAGCGAGTACCAGAACCCCCCGCCGATGCACCAGCCGTTGACCGCCGCGATGATCGGCGTCTCCAGCGTCATCAGGTGCATCATCATGTCGGGGTTGCGCGAGGAGAATCGGAACCAGCGCTCCAGGTGCTCCGAGACCGGCTGCGTGGGACCGCCAACTTCGCTGTCGATTCCGCCACCCGAGATGTTGTAACCCGAGGAGAACGCCCGTCCTGCGCCGGTAAAGATGATCGCACGCGCTGACGGATCCGCGTTCGCTTCATCCAACGCGTCGTGAAACTCTTGCTCCAGCGCGGGAGTGATCGCATTCAGCGTTTCAGGGTTGTTCCAGGTGATCGTGACCACCGGACCGTCCTGCTCGTAGAGCACGTTCTCATAGTCAGCCATCGCGCGCCGCCTCTCGATGTTCAATCGGTCGCAGTCTACGTCAGCAGCTGGCGTAGGCTGTGCGCGGGAGGCGTCGATGCCGGGTCCGCTGGATGGCATCAAGGTGCTGGAATTGAGCCAGATCATCGCTGGCCCATACTGCGGCGTCGCGCTGGCCGATCTCGGTGCGGACGTGATCAAGCTCGAGGCCCCCGGCGGCGAAGGCGCGCGACGCATCGGCCAGTTCGCGCCCGGCGAGAGCAAAGCGTTCCATGCGTTGAATCGAGGCAAGCGCGGCGCGGTGATCAATCTGTTGACCGCCGACGGTCGTGCCGCGCTGCACCGTCTGGTTCCCCACTTCGACGTGTTCATCTCCAACCTGCGGCCCGGCGTCGCCGAGCGAATCGGCGTGGACTTCGACACGCTGCGAGCGCATCGATCAGACCTGATCTACCTGGACGTGACGGGCTTCGGCGACCGTGGGCCGAGCGCGGGACGGGCCGGTTCCGACGTGGTGGTGCAGGCCTACTCAGGCTTGCTCGCCGCCGATCAAAAGGTCAGTCCGGACGGGTCCCCTGAACACATCACCGCGACCGCACCGGCTGACTATGTGGCGGCGCTCGGCGGCGCGATGGGCGTCTGTGCCGCGCTGTACCACCGATCGATGACGGGGGAGGGTCAGCGCCTGTCGACAACTCTGCTCGGCGCTGGGTTGGCGCTGCAGAGCCCGTGGGCGGCGAGCGTGCCCGTCTCAGACTCAGTCCTCGTGACACCGCTGCGCGAGACCATGAACGCATTGCGCGAGTCTGGCGCGACGTATGCCCAGATGGTCCAGGCGCGGCGCGATCGCCCATCGCAAGGCACGGCGTTTCGTCTCTACTACGGCGGATACCCAGTGCAGGACGGTGCGATCATCCTCGGTGCGCTCACCCCGCAGAACCGCGACCAGATCCGCTCCGCGCTCGGCATCACCGATGATCCCACCGACCGCGACGATTTCAACGCCATCGGTCCCGACGCAGACGCCACCACGGCGCGCTTGGAGGCGCAGATTCGCACCACGCTGATGAGCGGCACGATGGCCGAGTGGATGGACCGCCTCGACGCCGTGGGCGCCCCGGCTTCCCCGATCAACTGGCCCGAGGACATCGCAGATGATCCCCAAGTTCAGGCGATGGGCTTGATGCCCGAGATCGAGCACTCGTTGACTGGTCCCGAGCGCCTGGTCGGACCGTTGATCGAGATGTCCGCGACGCCGACCGGCTCCGATCGGGCCTCACCGCCGCTCGACGCGGATACCGACGCCATCCTCCGCGAGCACGGCTTCGCAGACGACGAGATCGCCGAACTGCGCGCCAGCGGCGCCATCGGCAGCCGCCACAGCGTGTAGCTCCGTATCCTGAACCCATCCGAAACAGCCGCAAGGCACACCACAAGGCGGCACACGACAAGGAGACACTCATGGCTGGCGCGCTCGATGGAATCAAGGTCCTGGAAGTGACGCAGATCATCGCTGGGCCGATGTGCGGAGTGTTCCTCTCGGACATGGGCGCCGACGTGATCAAGGTCGAATCGGCGGCGGGCGATGGGATGCGGCTGCTCGGCCAGTTCGCACCCGGCGAGAGCAAAGGCTTCCACGTCTTCAACCGAGGCAAACGCGGGATCGTCCTCGACCTGCAGAGCGACGGCGGACGCGCCGTGCTGCACCGCATGATCGCTGAGATGGACGTCTTCCTGATCAACGCGCGGCCCGGCGTGCCCGACCGGCTCGGCGTGGACTACGACACGCTGCGATCAATCAATCCGTCGCTGATCTATCTGGAGAACACCGCCTACGGTCCCTCGGGGCCGTCGGCGCACCGGGCCGGCGCGGACATCATCGCGCAGGCCTACTCAGGACTGATGGCCGGCGACGAGAAGTTCGACGAGCACGGCGGACCAGACCTGATCACGGCAACAACGCCGGCCGACTTCGCGGCTGCCTTCACCAGCGCCATCGCCGTCTGCGCCGCACTCTTCCATCGCGAACGCACCGGCGAAGGCCAGAAGATCGACACCTCGCTCCTCGGAGCAGCGCTGACGCTGCAGAACGCCTTCTCGGCGCGGCTCCCCGCCTCGGACGCGATCCTGCTCGATCCGATGCTGGCCGGTCTCGCTGCCGTCCGCGAACGCGGCGGCACCTACCGCGAGATGATCGGCGCGCGCGGCGGCATTCGCGCCCTCGTTGGCGGCGCGTTCCTGCTCTACTACGGCGGCTACCAGACGTCCGACGGCGCGATCATGCTCGGCTGCGTCACGCCCGCCAATCGCAACCAGGTCCGCGACGCGCTGGGCGTGACGACCGATCACGACCCCACAGACGCCGGCGATTTCAACCCGCTCGCCGACGGCGCACAGGAAGTCGTCGCCAAGGCGCGCGAGGTGATCTCCGAGCGCTTCGCCTCAGACACCACAGAGAACTGGATCGCCAAGCTCGACGCCGCAGGCGCGCCGGCCTCGCAGGTCAACATCCCCGAAGAGATGATCGACGACCCGCAGGTACAGTCGCTGGACATCTTCGTCGACCTGGAACACCGCCTGACCGGTCCCGAGACGATGGTTGGCGCGGCGTATCAGATGTCAGCGACGCCAACAGCCGCACAGAGCGCCTCTCCGCCGCTCGACGGCGACACTGATGCCGTGTTGGCCGAGTACGGCTACCGCGCGGAAGAGATCGCCTCGCTTCGTGCATCCGGTGCAATCGGTGTTCCGAAAAGCGATTAGCCGATCTCAGCTCCTGAACCCTGCTCCCTCTCGCAGACAGTCAGGGTGAAGGCTCTGCAGGCCCGGGATACGGATCAGCCAGGCTGAACTCCTGCTGCGGCTCAGAGATTGGCGTGCCGTCAATCTCCTTGCCTTCCCACCAGGTCTTGACAAACTCCAGCACCGCGATGATCTCCTCGCGCGACAACTCGTCCTTGAACGACGGCATGTCGCTGCCGAAGCCGATGCCGGACCCGCCCTCACTCACAATCCGGTACAGCACGCCGTCCGCGTGATGCCACGTGTGGCCGTCGCCATTGAGCGGCGGCGGTCTGAGGCGTCCGTTCTCTTTGCGTACCATCCAGTTCGATTCGCCCTCCCCTGCCGATCCATGGCAGCGGGCGCAGGTGCTGGCGTAGATCCGCGAGCCGCTCTGAGGTTCGCCGACGACGTTGCCGCCGTCCGATTGCACTTGCTCCGATGGAGCGCCGCCGCCGCACGCAACCAACAGCATCGCGGCGACGACAGTGAGGACGACGACTGAACCCGTGAACCAACTCGACATGCTGAGGGAACTCTAGGTGATCGAGTCGTGGTCGAGCTTGGCCGTCACTTGGCGGTACGCTCGTACGAACGGCAATCACCAGTGTGGGAGATGGTCATGGTTCGACCAACCAGCGCCGCTGAGAATCTTGGCACGGAGACGGCGTTCGAGGTACTTGCGCGGGCCAACAAGCTCGCGGCCGAGGGACGCTCAATCATCAATCTCGGCATCGGACAGCCCGACTTCTCCACCCCCGACAACATCGTCAGCGCCGGCGAGCGCGCGCTGGCCGAAGGCAGGCACGGATATACCCCCGGCGCCGGCATCCCGGAGCTGCGCGAGGCCGTCGCTCGCGACCTGGAACGTCGTCACGGAGCGTCGGTCGACGCGGGCAGCGTGCTGGTCACGCCAGGCGCCAAGCCAGTCATGTTCTTCGCCGCACTGCTGATGGGCGAGCCCGGCGTCGAGATCATGTACCCCAACCCTGGCTTCCCCATCTACGAATCGGTGATTCGCTTCTCCGGCGCGACGCCAGTGCCGATCGAGCTCCACGAGGCGAGCGGTTTCACCTTCGATCCCGACCAGGTGCTGTCCCAGATCAACGAGCGCACGCGCCTGATCATCCTCAACAGCCCAGCCAACCCCACCGGCGGCGTCTACACACGCGACCAGGTCGAACGCCTCGTCGCAGGCCTCGAGCAGTGGCCCAACGTCGTTGTCCTCAGCGACGAGATCTACTCGCGCATCCTCTACGACGGTCGCGAACACGTGTCCTGGCTCAACTATCCCCAGCTGCGCGATCGCCTGATCGTGCTCGACGGCTGGAGCAAGACCTACGCGATGACCGGCTGGCGGCTGGGCTATGGCGTCTTCCCGCCCGATCTGTTCCCGTACGCCGAGCGGCTCGCAATCAACAGCTACAGCTGTCCCAACGCCGCGACGCAGTACGCAGCGATCGAGGCCCTCGACGGTCCCCAGGAGGCGGTCGACATCATGACCACCGCCTTCGACGAACGCCGCGTGGCGATCGTGCGCGAGCTCAACGATGTGCCCGGCGTTAGCTGTGTCAATCCCGGCGGCGCCTTCTACGCCTTCCCCAACATCTCGGAAACGGGCATCGACGCGCGGACGCTGCAGCATCGGCTGCTCGAGGAAGCAGGCGTGGCGGTCATCGCCGGAACCAGCTTTGGACATCTCGGCGAGGGCTACCTGCGCTTCAGCTATGCCGCGTCGCTGGAGGAGATCATCGAAGGCGTCGACCGAATGCGTACCCTGTTGGCAAACAGCTAACCAGTACTGCTCCTCCCCTGCAACGGGGGAGGCGCCGAAGACGGAGGGGATCCGAGAAATGCCCAGGTTCGAATACATCTCCCGCAACAAGCTCGAACTCAAGGACGGCTTCCGACACGCCACCTTGGGCGACGTCCCCGAGCCCGTCGTCTACGGCGTACAGGGCAAGCTCAAGCAACACTACGGCGTCCCCGAGGACGCGCCGCCGATGACGGCCACGCTCGACCACATCGTCGCCGCGGTCGGCGGTTGAATGTACGGCACGCTCGCGCGGGCGTTGTCCGCGCGCAAGGTCGAGTTCGACCCCAACACCTACACCGCCGACGTCCTGGGCACGATCGAGGGCGAGGACAACCAGACCATTCGGATCACAAAGATCCACGTCATCTTCCACATCCCCGGCATCAAGGACGAGCATCGAGCCGCCGCAAAGCGGGCCGTCAAGTTCCACGCGGCCGGTTGTCCCGCCCACGAGAGCGTGAAAGACGCCATTGAAATCACCCACGAAGCGGTCTATCACTAATCCAGCGGTCGTCGCGCGTTCCAGATCACCTCTTTGGGCAGCGGCGCCGGCTGCGGACGCGGCGCTGAAACCGGCCGATTCGAGAGATCGCCCGTCGTGATGTCGATGAAGTCGTCGAGCGTCAGCGGCTTGCCGCCGATCGTGAAGCGCGCGCTGGAAGAGATGGGAAACTCCCGATCGGGAGCTTCTTCTTGCGCGTCTTCTTGCGCGACTTCGACGGTTGAGTCCTGCTCGGCCATGTCCGCAACCTAGCATGACACTATGGACGCTCAGGAGATTCGCTACACCCAGCTGACATTTCCCGATCCGCCGACCGACCGCCCTTTCACCACGATCAACATGGTCATGTCGGCCGACGGACGCACCGTCGTCGCGGGGACAGAGCGCGGACTCGGATCACCGCTCGATCAGCGTCTGATGCGCGAGCTGCGCGTCCATTTCGATGTCGTCATGAACGGTGCAGCGACGTTTCGCGCCTCCGGGACGTCGGCGCGGTTGAACGATCCGAAACTGGAGCGGTGGCGGACGGAACGCGGGATGCCTCCCTCGCCGATCGCCGCGGTGTTGACCCGCAGCGGAGACCTGCCTGAATCGCGCCGCTTCTTCACCGACGACGGATTCGATGCGCTGGTTTATCTGTCCAGCGCCGCCCCTGAACGTGTCCGGCGCGAGCTGGAATCCAGAGGCCGACCGGTCGTCGTCGTGCCCGAAGGCCGCGAGGCCCCTGCCGCGCTCGATCACATGCGACGCGAACTCGGCGCCCGGCGTGTGCTCATCGAGGGCGGCGCCGTCCTCAACGGCGACCTCGTCCGACAAGGCCTCGTCAACGAGTTCTTCCTCACCCTGTCGCCCAAGATCGTCGGCGGCGACTCAGCGCATCCCGCCGTGCAGTGGCCCGGCCATCAACAGGTGGAAGAGATGCGCGGGATGGAACTCGTCCATGCGCGGACGGCCTCAACCGGCGAGCTGTTTCTGCGCTATCGGCTGGCCTGAAGTCGCGCGTTACTCCCGCACGAGCTTGCTCAGCGAGTGCAACTCGACTCCCAACGCCTTGCCGCGAATCGTGTTGCAGACCTCCCCGACATAGACGTCGCCCTTCGAGTCCACCGCGATGCCGTGCGGCGCGATGAACTTGCCCGCCTCGTCGCCCTCGTCCGGGTCGCCAAGCACCGCCAGGCGCTTGCCCGAGCGGTCGTAGATGCTCACCCGATGGCCCAAACCCGGCGCGCCCTGCATGCCGCCCATCTCATTCAGCTCGCCGATGTAGATGTTGCCGTCCGGCGCGAGCGTGAGGCCGTCCGGTCGGTGGATGTTGTTCCACATCGTCACGAACTGGCCGGACTCCGAGAAGATCTGCACGCGGTGGCACTCGCGATCAGCGATGTACAGCAGCCCGTCCTCGTCGATCGCGATGTTGTGCGGACGGATGAACTGTCCGGCGTCGATGCCAGGCGTGCCCCAGGTCTGCTTGTGGTTGCCATCGGCGTCAAAGCGGTGGACGCAGCTGTTGCCGTAGCCGTCGGTGACGAATATGTCGCCTGACTTTGGACTGACCGCCGCGTGCGTCGGCCGATTGAACGGCTTGCCCTGCCACGCCGGCGCTGGATCGTAGGGATCGCCCAGCGTCTGCAGCAGCTCGCCGTCAGGCGACCAGCGGGTGATCGTGTGTGTTCCGTCATCGGCGCCCCAGACATCGCCCTCAGGACCGATCCAGATGCCGTGCGAGCGGTCCGTGAAGTTGCCCTGACCCCAACTGCCGCGCCATGATCCATCGGCGTTGAAGACCATCAGCGGATGTTCGACGTTGCGCGTCAACACATAGACCGTGTCGTTCGCGTCGACGGCGACGCCCGGACATTCGACCAGCGTGATGCCGTCTGGCAGCTGCTCCCACAGGTCGAGCGCGGTGTAGCTGAAGTCTCCGTCGTTAAGCTGCGCTGGCATAATGGATGCTCCTGGGCTGCGATGCGGCCGTATTGCGGCGAGTTGCTGCCGCCAAGTCTAGCCGCGAGCGCCGTGCGCAGCGGGCACAGGACGAAGGGTGTGACATGACCAGCGCCGACCTCCAGGCAGAGTTCTCCCAGCGGCTGGCGGCTGCTCCGCAGATCCAATCCAGCGTCGACCCGCAGGCGGCAGAGTTTCAGGAGAACGCCGCCTGGATGCGCGGCTTGGTTGACGACCTGCGGGTGCGTGAGCTGGAGGTCCGAGGCGGCGGCGGACCCCGCAGCGTCGAACGTCACCACGCTCGCGGCAAGCTGCTCGCCCGCGAGCGGATCGAGCGCCTGCTCGATCACGACTCGCCGTTCCTCGAACTCTCTCCGCTCGCCGCAAACGGCATGTACGACGACGGTGCGCCGGGAGCCGGCATCGTGACCGGCATCGGCCGCACCGCCGGGCGGGAAATCGTGATCGTTGCCAACGACGCCACCGTCAAAGGCGGCAGCTACTACCCAATCACGGTCAAGAAGCACCTGCGCGCTCAGGAGATCGCCGCACAGAATCGGCTGCCCTGCGTCTATCTGGTCGACTCCGGCGGCGCGTTTCTGCCGATGCAGGACGAGGTCTTCCCGGACCGCGATCATTTCGGGCGCATCTTCTACAACCAGGCCACGATGTCGGCGGCCGGCATTCCGCAGATTGCGGCCGTGATGGGCTCCTGCACCGCTGGCGGCGCATATGTGCCCGCAATGTCGGACGAAGCGATCATCGTCGACGGCGTCGGCACGATCTTCCTGGGCGGTCCGCCGCTGGTCAAAGCGGCCACGGGCGAAGAAATCTCGGCAGAAGAACTGGGCGGCGGACTGGTCCACACACAGATTTCGGGCGTCGCCGACCATCTCGCCGCTGATGACGAGCATGCGCTCGAGCTCGTCCGCGCCGCTGTTGCCAATCTCGGCGCCGCCGACACGGCAGCCTGGCCGCTGACCCCGACTGAGCAGGTCGAGCCGCCGCTCTATGACCCGCAGGAGATCTACGGGATCGTCCCCCAATCAACCCGCAAGTCGTATGACATCAGAGAGCTGATCGCCCGCTTGGTGGACGGATCACGCTTCCACGAGTTCAAGCCGTCCTATGGCGCGACCCTCGTCTGCGGGTTTGCTCGGGTGATGGGTCATCCGATCGGCATCGTGGCCAACAACGGCATTCTGTTCTCCGAATCGGCGCTCAAGGGCGCGCACTTCATTCAACTCTGCGCCAAGCGCGGCACTCCCCTCGTGTTCCTCCAGAACATCACCGGATTCATGGTCGGTCGACGCTACGAGCACGAAGGAATCGCCAAGCACGGCGCGAAAATGGTGACCGCCGTCGCCTGCGCCGATGTGCCGAAGTTCTCCGTCGTGCTGGGCGGGTCGTTCGGCGCCGGCAACTACGCCATGTGCGGACGCGCCTACTCGCCGCGCCTGCTCTGGACCTGGCCCAATGCGCAGGTCTCGGTGATGGGCGGCGAGCAGGCAGCCAACGTGCTCTTGACCATCCGGCTCGACGCGCTGCGACGCCAGGGCGAGGAGATGTCGCTCGAAGATCAGCAGGAGTTCATGGCGCCGACCCTCGCCAAGTACGCCGAAGAAGGCGCCGCATGGTACGGATCAGCACGCATCTGGGACGACGGCATCCTCGATCCCGTCGACACCCGACACGCGCTCGGCGTCGGCCTCGCAGCAGCCCGCAACGCCCCTATCGCCGAATCCAACTTCGGCGTCTTCCGCATGTAGCGAGCCCCGTCATTCCAGCTCGTCTGGAATCTCGCCCGACGCGTCACTCCAGACGCCGCTAGCCCGGCAGAGGCTGCTGATAACCCGTCACCGACACCACGTCGCGCCGGGCGAACAGCCACTCCCCCTCATGCTTGACCACCACATCCTCGTAACCGAGCAGATTGGAGCTCACGGAACCGTCGGCCTGCGGCACACGGAAATCAAGGAAACACTTGTGCTGACAGGTGTCGCCATCGACCTCGAAGAGGTGGTTGTCGGTGAAGTGCATACCGCCCGGGAATGCCTCGGCCAGCTGGCCGCACAGGACCACCAGCGCGTCGCGGCCCTCCGCCTGACCCGCCGGTCCGGCAAACACGCCGTCCGGCGTAAACGTCGACGCCCAGCCCTCGCCGTCCGCCTGATCGACGGTGTAGTTGTAGCGCGAGCAGAGGTCAATGATCGCAAATCGATCCTCAAGCGAGATGTTGCCCATGGTGCTCCTCCGTCATGGATGTCTGGTGAACGGGTTCAGTCCAACACGACCGTTGCTTCGACCTCGATCAGCAGGCCCGGAAAGGCCAGCGCCTGGACGCCGATCAGCGTGCTGGCCGGTGGATTCGGTCCGTTGAAGACCGCGTTGCGCGCGTCGGCGAGCGCATGGCGGACCGATGGCGAATAGTCGACGATGTAGACCGTAGTCTTGGCCACGTCGTTGATCGTGGCGCCGGCGGCGGCGATGCAAGTGGCCAGATTCTCGTACGCCCGCTTCGCCTGCGCGGCGAAGTCGCCCTCGCCAACCAGTCCTTCGTCGTTGTCCCATGCGACCTGCCCCGAGATGTGAATGATCTTGCTGCCCGTTGCCGTCACGACTTGGGTGAAGTCGGGCGAGGCCAGCAATCCGTCGGGGTTGATGTGTTCAAGTGCCATCTGTGCGATCCTTCGCTCAGCGTCTGTGTGCGCGCCTAAGATAACGCTCGACACGACCCGCCGACAGTGAAGAGGAGAGCCCGATGCCGAAGATAGGTCGAATGGGGATGCCGCTGTACGAGGCGATCTACTCGATGCGCGCGATTCGCCGCCTGCGGCCAGATCCGATTCCCGAGCGGGACCTGGAGATCATCCTGGACGCGGCGCGTCAGGCGCCCAATGGCGGCAACATGCAGCCGTGGCACTTCCTGGTCCTGCGCGAACGCGCCATCATCGAGCAATTCGCGCCGCTCTATCACGAGGCCTGGTGGGCGAAGCGCGCCGATGCCGGCATCGAGGGACGTGACCATCCCGCGCTGCAGAACCCCGTCAGCCAGAGCGCCATGCGGCTCGCCGACGAGATCGGCGGCGCGCCGGTGATCGTCCTGCTCTGCGCGACCGCGCCGGGCGCCGGCAACGCGCAGTCGGTCATTCCCAGCGCCCAGAACATGCTGCTCGCTGCCCGCAGTCTCGGCATCGGTGGCACCATCACCACGCTCCATCCTGCGGTCGACGATCGAGTCAAGCAGATGTTCGAGATGCCCGAGCAAGCCCAGATCGTCTACTGCATTCCGCTCGGTTACCCGCAGGGTCGCTTCGGTCCGCTCAACCGCAATCCGCTGCGAGAGATCGTCTCTGAGGATCGCTGGGGCCAGCCGGCCGACTGGGTCGAGTAGCCGACCTGGGCCCTTCCTCACGCTACTCGAACAGATAGCGGTAGAAGTACGGGACCGGATCAATCGTCTCCACCGCTCCCGAGGGCGGCGGCATCAGGTGCAAGCCTTCACGGACGGCGATGTGCACGTGTTCGAACGTCGTGTGATCGTCCACCCCCATACCCTCGTTGCCCTGCACGCCAAGCGCGTCGCCGACCTGAACGTCCGACCCGGCCCAACGATAGAAATACCGCACATGCTGGTAGTAGACCGTGTGCCCGTCGTCGGTGTGGACGACGATCGCCCCGTAACCCCAGTCGATATGGGCGATCGTGCCGTTCGTCAGCGAATAGAAGACGTCGTCGTGGGTGCGCGCGCCGATCACGTGGTAGGTCTGCACGTCCCAGCCTGAGTGGCCGCCCTCGTACCCGGTCCACTTGATCTGCGGATCTGCCCCATGACAGTTGTAGCTGTGGTTCAGATGCGTCGCCGGCAGCAGCAGATCATCCCACAAGGTCGTCTGGTGGTTGAACAGGAGCACGGCGATGGCATCGCGCTTCAGAACCTCGGACCGATCAGCCGAACAGCGCGTGCCGGCGTACCTGCCGTACTGCAGCCAATCGGGCGGCTCGTCGTAGGACGGATCCGTTTCGGGGTACACGAACCGCGGCGGCTCGTCGGAATCAGGCGCTCTGCGCAGGACGACCCCGATCTCCAGCAGATATCCGCCGGTGATCCGCCCCCGCGTGTGCTCTGACGAGACGATCCGGTACCCACCGGGCTCGATGGTTCGTTCAAGTACCGCGCGACCGCCCAACGCGCGGCTGCGCGAGACCGCGATCACATCGCCGCTCTCGCCCACCAGTCGCAGGTGAGCATGAAATTGCCGCGCCTGCATCGACAAACTGACGGTCGCCGTCTGCTGCACGCTGAAGCTGAACAGGTCGGCGGCATCTTGCCGGTCGTACGGGTCCGCGCAGTCGTCGTCTGACAGTTCGGCGCGCAACTCCAGCGGCTCGGCGAGCGCACCGAGCTCGTGGGGCGTGCAATCGGCGTCAAGCTCCGACGAGGCCCGTCCGACCGCGGCAGCGGCAATCAGGACAAGCAGAGCGCCGACCAGCACGAGCAACAGCCGTGCATGATGCGACATAAGCATGCACGCAAGGATACGACTCCTCCGCGCCAATGGCGCGCACGCGGGTCTATCGCTGTTGACGATCCTCGTACGTGTCGAAGAACCGATTCTTGACCGTCTTCTGGTTCTCGTAGATCGATCCCTGTTTCGGCGAGGCGGGCAACGGCAGATATGCCGGCACGTCGGTCTGTCGCGGCTGTTCCACAGACTCCCCGGCGCACATGAACGACTCGTACTGCTCCAGCGTCATCTTGCCCAGACCCATGATCGGCCAGGCATCGGCTGCGGCGTACCCGTATAGCAACAGTCGGCGCGGACTCTCCGAGCGATTCAGCGCCGACCCGTGCATGATCCGCACGTGATGGAAGGAGACCGAACCAGCCGGACCCTCAAGGGCGACGAGGTCCTTCTCCATGTCCCAATCAAAGTTCACCGGCTCGACCGCGCCGGTGAAGTAGCGATCCTCAGGGTGATGATGGTCATAAATCGGGCGCTTGTGCGAGCCAGGCACGACCAACAGCGGCCCGTTCACCGCGTAACAGTCGTCAAGCAAGACCCCGGCCGCCAGCAGGTCGTCGTTGGTGTGCGGATAGAACGGCCAATCCTGGTGCCACTCGACCGGCGCGCCGTACTCCGCCGCCTTCATGTTCAGCTTGTCATTCTGCAGCCTCACGTTCGGACCGATCAACGCCGTCACCACATCCATCAGCACCGGATGCTGGGCAAGCTCGCGGAAGAACGGCCAGTGCCAGGACGGCGACTTCAGCCGCCGCACGCGCGGTTCTTGCGGCGTGTGCGAGTCCTCGAGGTCGTACTGCGCGTTGTGATCAGTCAGGCCCGCCGCCTCGGCGACGATCCGGTCTGTCTCGTCGCGCAGCGCTTGCAGCACCTCGTCAGGCAGCAGCTTGGGCATCAGCAGATAGCCGTTCTCGTGATAGAACTCGACCTGCTCCTGGGTGATCGTCGACGCGGCGGCGGTGGTCATGTGAAACTCCTCAACTCGCCGACAATTCTACGCGATGCGTAGACTGTGCCGCATGACCACACTTCCTGAACACCCCTTCCGATTCGAATCACGACGATCGCCGGTGCTGTCCACGCGCGGCATCGTGGCCACGAGCCAGCCGCTCGCCTCCGTCGCTGGCGCGCGCATCCTCTCCGACGGCGGCAACGCCGCCGACGCCGCAGTCGCTGCTGCCGCCACCCTCGCCGTGACCGAACCGACATCGACCGGCATCGGCGGCGACTGCTTCTGCCTCTTCTACCACGCCTCCGATCAGTCAGTCTCAGCGCTCAACGGAAGCGGACGCGCGCCCGCTGCGCTCGACCTCGACGTGGTCAAACACGGCGAAGCCTGGGATCGGCAGGGTCCGCACGCGGTGACCGTGCCCGGCTCGATCATGGGCTGGCACGACACCGTCACCCGTTTTGGGCGCATGCCGCTCGCCGACGTCCTGCAGCCGGCGATTGAGATCGCCGAGCAGGGCTTCCCGCTGACCCCGGCCATCGCGCGCGGATGGGCAGGACAGGAAGAGTTGCTGGCAGCGCAAGGGCCAGCCGGTCATGATCTCTTGCTCGGCGGCCGCGCACCGAAGGCCGGGGAAGTCTGGACGAATCAACACATCGCCCGCGTCATGCGAGAGGTCGCCGAGGGCGGTCCAGACGCCTTCTATCGCGGACGCCCCGCCGAGCGTATCGTCGAGGCGCTCGAAGGCCACGGCGGCGTCATGTCGCTCGACGATCTCGCCAATCACCACTCCACCTTCGACGAGCCGATCTCGACGACCTATCGCCGACACCGAATCTGGGAGTGTCCGCCAAACGGTCAGGGCATCACGACGTTGATGGCGCTGAACATCCTCGAAGGCTTCGAAATCAGCGACTACGCGGCCCGCTCGCCCGAAGTTCTACACATCGTCATTGAGGCGCTCCGACTCGCCTTCGCCGACGCGAGAACACTGGTCGCGGACCCCAGCCAGGTCCACGTGCCCATCGAAGCAATGCTCAGCAAGTCCTACGCCGCCAAGCGTCGACAGCTCATCGATCCAGACCAGGCCATCGAGCTCGCCGCGCCAGGCTTCCTGCCCGGACAATCGGACACGGTCTACCTGTCGGCCGCCGACGGCGACGGCAACGCCTGCTCGTTCATCAATTCCAACTACGAGGGCTTCGGCAGCTGCATCGTCCCCCGGGAGAGCGGCTTCAGCCTCCAGAATCGCGGGGCCGGATTCGTCGTCGACGATCCATCGCATCCCAACGCGCTGGCCGGCGGCAAACGGCCCTACCACACAATCATGCCCTCGATGATCACCCGTCAGGATGGCGCCCTGCACGCCAGCTACGGCGTGATGGGCGGTTGGAACCAGCCACAGGGGCAGACGCAGGTCGTGCTCAACCTGATCGACCGCGGCATGGACGCTCAGACCGCCATCGACGCGCCCCGCGTATCGATGTATGAAGAGCCGCCCAACGGCCGCATCTACGTCGAAGACACCTTCGGCATTGAGGTGCTCGCCAGGTTGACCGAACTGGGCCATCCGGTCATGCCGGCCAGCGGCGCAATCCGCACCGGAGTCGTCGGCAAGGGTCAGATCATCGTCCGAGACCCCGAGCGAGGCGTCCTCTGGGGCGGTTCCGACCCTCGCTCCGACGGTTGCGCAATCCCGCTGTAGCCGAACGAGACAGCGCCAATCAACGCCGCGCGTCAATGCGATCCAACGGCCCAGACCAATCCAGGATTCGGCGGTCGCTAGTGACCAGGCTGTGCCCAGCCAGCGCAGTGGCAACGATGATGCGATCAGCGGGATCTCCATGCAAATCGGGAAGTAGTCCAGCGCGGACAGCGACGTCGCCGTCAATGGGAAGCTCGTTCAGGCCGCCATCCAATTGTTGGTCTCGGAAGGTGCCAACGTCGGTGGGTAATGTGATGTTGGACTTTGACTGGAGCATGGCGAGTTCCCAGAAGGTGATGGCAGAAACTGCAGCGTCGTTGTCTCGCCAAGCCTGGAGGGCCAAACTGCGCGCTCGCGCTCCCAGCTTTGAGTCCCCAATCCTCAACCAGATCAGCACATGAGTATCCATCAGGATCATTTGCGCAGGTCGTCCCAATCTCGTTCCCACTGTTCCTCCCAATCATCGTCCAGCACAGAGCCTTCAACGATGTCGACCCCTTCAGCGATCCAGATTTTGCCTCGATCAGCCCCCCAAGGGTCTGCAAATGGCGGACCGTTCGGACTCGGCGCTTGCGCAGCGCAAGGCACCAGTCGCGACATCGGGCGGCCATCCTTCGTGATCGTGATGGACTCGCCGCTCTCGGCCACCTCGTCGATCAGCGAGAGGCACCGAGCTTCGAACTCCGCCGCATCGATCGTGCGCGCGCTGTCCACGGTTCGTTGTTCCGACATGCCTGGACTCTCCGCAATCCTCAGGGCGGCGTTGCAGTCAGCGTACCAAGCTGTGGTCCCGCTTTTGCGGGCAGCCCGCTCAGCCGAACCCGCCTCCTCCGATGTCGCCGCCGAATCCGCCATCGAATCCACCGCCCGCGTCGTGGCCGCCACCGTCATGACCCACGTCGAAGCCGTGCGCGCCGTGATGTGCGCCATCGGCGAAGTCGCTGCCGGCAACCAGGCCGACTGCCGCCGCGCCGCCGACCCAGAGCCACATGTTGTCCTGCCACTGGTGAACCCTGGCGTTCGCGCGGCGGCCGAACAGTCGCGAGACAATCCGCAGCGGCACGAACAGGATCAGCTGGATAATCTCCGCGAGGAGCGTTCGCATCTCTGTCGCCTGCCAATCAACTCGGTTGCATCATCGTGACGACGCCAACTGTCGGCGTACCAATCGCGAGTACAACCCGTCCTCTGACGCTAGCTGATCGTGATTGCCGATCTCCACGACCTGCCCGTCGTCGAGCACGACGATCTGATCGGCATCGCGGACGGTCGAGAGTCGGTGCGCAATGACCAGCGTCGTGCGGTCCGACATCAGCTCGTCCAATGCGCTGCGTACGAGACGCTCGTTGAGTCCGTCAAGGTGTGACGTGGCCTCGTCCAGGATCAACACTGGCGCATCCTTGAGCAGCGCGCGGCCAATCGCGACCCGTTGGCGCTGACCGCCAGAGAGCTGCGCGCCGCGCTCGCCAACCGGAGTGTCCAGACCGTCTGGCAGAGACTCCACGAAGTCCACCAAGCCGGCCCGCTCGATGGCCAGACGCAGTTCCTCGTCCGCCGCCTCGGGCTTGGCGACGAGCAAGTTGTCGCGAATCGACGCGTTGAACAGATAGGTGTCCTGCGCGACCAGCGCCACCTGACCCCGCAGGTCATCGAGTCGGTAGGTGCGCAGGTCCGCGTCCTCCAGCGTGATCCTGCCGTCCTGCGGATCCCAGAAGCGCAAGAGCAAGTGCGCCGCCGTCGTCTTGCCCGCACCAGACGGCCCCACCAGTGCGACCGTGCCGCCAGGCTTGAGCTCGAAGCTGACATCGTTCAACGCGGGGTTGGGCGTGTCCTCGTATCTGAAACGGACGTCGGCAAAGGCGCCTTCCGAGACGCCCGCGCCGATTGCTCCGCCTGGCGGCGTCCTGGCGGCTCCCGCGCCATCGGTGACCGGCACCGTCTCCGAGTGCACGGCCGTCAGCCGGCGCGTCGCGCCCAGGGTGTCGCCGAGCCGTCGCCCGACCTGCGCGAGTTCGGCGACGGGCATGAACGCGCCCATCGCAAGCAGCGTCAACAGCGGGGCGAGCGAGGAATCGATGTCGCCGCCAACCGCCAGCGCTCCGCCGATGGTCAGCACCGCCAGTCCGCCGTAACCAGTCAGGCCTTCCAGGAGCGTCCGTTGCGCGGAGATTTGACGATTGAACCCAGCCCGGATCGGCAAATAGTCGCGCATCAACGCTTCGAACTCCTGCTTGCGCTGCGGCTCGCGCTGGAAGGCGGTCACTTCCCTCAAGCCCTGCAGCGTGTCGACCATGTGCGCGTTCAGCGCGCCCAGATGATCTCGCGATCGCGAGCCCAGCCGGTCGACGATCCGTCTGGTCAACAGCGGACTCAGCGCGGCAAACAGCAACAGCGGCGCCAGGCCAATGCCGAGCCGCCAGTCGACCACGAACAGCGTGATCAGCGCCGCGCCGGGAATGACCACGCTGACAAACGCGTTGGCAATCGTGTGCGCGAAGAAGTACTCGACTGTTTCCACATCCTGCGTCGCCATCGAGACCAGGTCGCCAGTCCGTCGACGCAACAGATAGGCCGGCGCGAGTTGGTCAAGCTTGCGGAACAGCGCGATCCGCATGTCGGCCAGCAGGCGGAAGGCCATGTCGTGCGAGATCCAGTTTTCCAGGAAGCGGAACAGGCCAGTCAGGACCGCAACCACGATCAGCAGCGCCGCGAGCGCGGTGATTGAGTCGCCGTCCCGTACGTTGGCCACCATCAACGCGCCAATCACACCTACCGCGATCGCGCCGAAGAAGTGTGCGACACCCGCCAGGAACGAGAGCGATGTCTTGAACCAATACGGCGCCGCCAACGCCAACAATCGTGTCGATGTCTCGCGCCAGCCCATCCCCTCCGCCCGCACGATCGCCTCCGTCGCGGCGCTGCCGTCAGCCGTCGCCGTCAACGGAGCAGCGGCAGCCGACCCTGCCGGTTCGGGCAGCGGACCGTCATCTCGTTGCTCGAAGCCGTCGAGCGATGGATCGGTGAGTTGGCCCGCCATCAGCCAGTCGTAGACCCCGCCCTCGGCGAGCAGCGTCTCGTGGTCGCCGCGTTCAACCAGTCGGCCGTCATCGAGGACGAGGATCTCATCGCAGTCGCGCACGCTCGACAGGCGATGCGCCATGATCAGCGTCGTCCGACCCTGCATCAGGCGGTCGAGCGCAGACTGGATGGTGGCCTCATTCTCCGCGTCGACGCTGGACAGCGCCTCGTCGAGGATCAGGATCGGTGCGTCGCGCAGCAGCGCGCGTGCGATGGCGATCCGCTGACGCTCGCCGCCCGAGAGCCGGTGCCCGCGCTCTCCGATCACCGTCCCGTAACCCTCAGGCAGCGACGAGATGAAGTCGTGCGCGTTGGCCGCGCGTGTGGCCTCCTGAATCTCCTCGTCCGATGCCTGCGGATTGGCAAAGCGCAGGTTCTGCAGCACCGAGCCGTGGAAGAGGTACGTGTCCTGCAGCACGACTGCCATCTGCGCGCGAATGTCCGCGAAGCGCAGCTCGTTGATATCCGTGCCGCCCAGCCGAATGGCGCCAGATTGGGGCGTGTACAAGCGCTCCAAGAGCCAGACCAACGTGGACTTTCCGGAGCCGGAGCGCCCGACGACGCCGATCCGGCGGCCAGGCTCCACGCTGAACGATACCTCGCTGAGCGCCGCACGGCGGCCGCTGGGATAGCTGAACGTCACCTGATCGAACTCGATCCGCGGCTCGAGCTCGCCGACGGGCGCCACATCCACGTCCGGCGTCAGCGGCGTGGCGCGGTCAACATCAAGCACGCTCTCCGCCGCGGCCACTCCCAGCAGTCCTTGATGGAATAGCTGTGACAGCTCACGCAGCGGACGGAACACCTCCACCCCCAACATGAGCACAACAAGCAGCTCCGCCAGCTCCATCGCGCCTGATTCCACACGCAGCGCGCCGACGTACAGGGCGACCGCCGCGCCGACCGTGATCGCCAGAATGGTCAAGCCTTGCGCCACCGCGTTCTGGAACAGCACGCCCATCGTCGTCCGGAACACCTCCTGCGCCCGTTCCGCCAACTCGGCGCCGCGCCGTCCGCTTTGCCCGAAGGCCTTCAGCGTCGCCAGTCCTTGCACCGAGTCGAGGAAGTCGGCCGCGAACGAGCCGTATGCATCCCGACGGCGCAGCGACGCCTCGGCATTCTTCTGCTTCAGCAGCTGCGGGACGAGCAGGGTGATGAGGGCGAAGCCAAAGTAGATCGCCGCCACGGGCAGGTCGAGAAAGCCCATGAAGACGAAAATGCCAATCGGCGCCAATGCCGCGACGATCAGCTGGGGCAGATACTGCCCGAAAAAGGTCTCCAGCTGCTCCACGCCCTCGATCACGCCGACCGTCACATCGCCCGTGCGCTGACGGTCGAAGTGCGACGGACCCAGGCGCGTGACCTGATCAAACAGCCGTTGGCGCAGCGAGAACTGCACCTGCAGCGCGGTGCCGTTGGCGATCTCTTCCTTGGCGTACAGGAACAGCGATCGCGCGGCGATCGACACCGCCGCCGCGATGATCAGCGGGACGAGATCTCCGAACGAATCTCCCTCGAAGATGCGTGCGCCAATCCAACCCAGCAGCGCCAGCCGAGCCACCCCCGCCGTGACAGCCAACATGCCAACCGTTACGGCCAGGGCAATCCGCCAGCGAACGCCGGCCGTGAATCGCCACAGATCCCAGGAAAAGCTCATAGCCTCGTTCGTATCGCCGACAGTCCCGGCAGGCAGCGCGCAGCCGACCGTGGATCGGAGTCCGCGCCCCTGTCGACGCGGTGCTCACGCAAACAATAACTCAGCCCGTCCGGCGTCGACGTAGCACCACCACTGAGAAACCTGCCAGCACCAACCCGATCAGCAGTCCCCCCGCAACCACGTACCACCCAGTCGCCCCGCCGTCCCCGGACAGCAATCCACCAGTTCCGGTTCCTGGAGGCGACTGTGGACTCACCGTCCCACCTCTGGACTCGACCGTTTGCTCGTCCGAAGTAGTAGACGTCGTGTCGTCATCCTCGTCATCCGCAGCCTCGTCGTCAGGATCATCGGCGTCCTCATCATCCGAAGTGTCATCGTCAGAGGTGTCGTCGTCAGGGTCATCATCGCCCGGCGGATCGTCATCACCCGGCGGATCATCGCCCGGCGGGTCATCATCACCCGGTGGATCGTCGCCCGGCGGGTCGTCATCACCCGGCGGATCGTTACCCGGCGGGTCATCATCACCTGGCGGGTCGTCACCCGGCGGGTCGTCATCGCCCGGAGGATCATCACCCGGCGGGTCATCATCACCCGGCGGGTCGTCATCACCCGGCGGGTCGTCATCACCCGGCGGATCATCGCCCGGCGGGTCATCATCGCCCGGCGGGTCATCATCGCCTGGCGGATCGCCGACGGGCGGATCGTCATCGCCCGGTGGAGCGTTCCCATCGGGCGGATTCGTCGGCGGATCGTCGTCCTTCGTCGGAGGTTGCTGTTTGCTCACCTCAAGCTCAATATTGACCGTACATCGATTCCACTGACGCTCAGCCTGCCGACCGCCCACAAAGAACGTCGCGTCGCAGACCCCCTTCTCCAGCAGCTCCGCATCCACACGCAACGACCAGTTGCCCTCCTGATTGCTCACCTGACTCCGAGCGATCACCGTCTCACGGACCCGAATCTCGACGCTCGTCCCCTTCGGCGCCGGCGATCCATCCACGATCGCCCGACCCTCGAAGCGGTACACCCGCACCGGTTCCTGAGCACCGGCGTCCGACGCCGCGAGCAGCGCAACGAGCACGGCCATCACCAGACCGATGACCAGCCAGCGCGCCCGACCCAGAGTGGACAGCGAAGAGTTCTGAACCGTCTGAACCGTCTCGACCGATTTCACCGCTCGCCCCACAGACTCTGACCGCTCGTCGTGCACCTGACGCCCATACGCGTCCTACTTGCAAGTGTGCAATCCGCGTTGATCCTCCGCAAGGATGAGCGTTACCCATTCCCCATCCACTTTGCGCAGGGACAATGAAACCGCGCCGCACCCGCAATCTGCCACGCGACGAGCGGTCGCGAATGGACGACGACTGACTCCTATCCTGAACTGGCCAGCCCGTCTGACCATCGTTCCCTCAGAGGATCTCTTCGACCATGACCTTCGACGAAGCACTCCGAGATCGACTCACGACCGAGTTCGGCGACGGCGCACGCCGGACGACCTCCGACGGCGCCGCAGCGCTGGCCTGGAGGCTCGGCGAATTCGACCTGCTCTGGCACAGCGCCGCCTCCGACACCGCGCTGCGCCAGACCTGGGGCGAGCGCAAGAATCGCGGACCCCGTCCGCTCGTCCTCGTGGCACCGATGTCCGACCCGGCCAAGATCCGCGTCTGCGGACCGCAGCATCCACAGCCGATCCGCGAACTCCCCATCGAGCCGCTGCTGCGCATCCTGCGTGAGGCAGCAGCACTGCACTTCAACGAGGCCGCCCAGACGCTGTCAGGCGGGTTCGACCGACTCGAACGCGCCGCCCTGCCCGGACTCCGCGTCAAGGAACTGCTCACGCCCCACTTCGTGCGCGAACGGCTGCGACCTCGACGCGCCCGGCTGGCCGAAACCATCGCCGACGTGACCGACGCCGACGCCCGCGCCTGGAGCACGCTCTTCCGAACGCTCGGCTACGCCGCCGAGCAGCTGCCGCGACGCGGACACCTGCTGCGCGACGAGCAGGACCCGCACGGCTCTCCAATAGCAGTGGTGCATCCCTCCAACGATCCCGACGCCTTCGGACAGCTCACCGCCGACGGCGCCCTGCCCGAAGGACTCCTGCTCGCCGACTGCGAACGTCACGGCGCCGCCTGGGGCATTCTCGCCGCGGGCGGACGCTACCGACTCTTCCAGCGTCGACCCGAATCGGGCGCCGCCGGCGGACAGTACCTCGAGATCGACGCCAACGACCTCAAGGGCGACAGCCGCTTCTGCCTCGGTCTGCTCTCGCCTCCGTCGCTGCGCGATCACGGCTGGCTCGAAGACTGGGCCCGTGAGGCGCGCGACTTCGGCGAGGAACTGCGCAAGGGACTCGAGGACCGACTGATCCGCGACGTCCTGCCCTCCGTCGCGCGCGGACTCGGCGAGCACCTCGAGTCCGAGGCAGTCGATCCCGGCGCGCCGGAGCAGCTGGAACGGATCGGCGAGGCCGCGCTCACGCTCGTCTTCCGGTTCATGTTCCTGCTCCACGTCGAGGCGCGCGGATTCCTGCCCGTCAACGGCACCGTCTACAGCCGACGCAGCGCCACCAGCCTCGCCCGCGAGTGCCACGACGCCCTCGCCTCAGGACCCGCCGACCGCAACTCCACTCGCATCTGGGACGACCTCAGCACCCTCGTCGGCATGATCCGGCGCGGCGACTCCGACGCCGGCGTGCCCGCCTACAACGGTCAGCTCTTCGCCGCCGAAGGCTTCCCCGGCAGCTCCCGAAAAACTGCCGCGGAGTGAGCCGCAACGAAGAGCGCGTCCTTGCGGAGCCGTTTGCCTGTTAGGCTTTCTGCTCATGCAACATCTCGATCCTTCCCAACTGTCATTTGTCCAGGCGCCGGCTGGCCACATTCGACTGCTCGCACCGGCAGGCTGCGGCAAGACACACACACTCCTCGCCCGGTGCGCCCATTTGTCAGAGCAAGCTCCCGTCCTGGGTCCTATGCCAACGTTTCTCATCGTCTCATTCACCACAGCGGCCAGCAAGGAACTTCAGAGCCGTCTCAATGTAGGCGGCCATTCACTCCCTCCCAGATCCCAGACCGAGATCCGCACCCTCAACTCCTGGGGGTGGCGCCGCTTCTCGCCCGCAAGAAACGCCCCTCACTTGGTTGTCCGTCAACATGAACAAGCCACAGCAGCCAAGACCGTGCTGGGCGATCTTTGCACCCAGCACGACGCCGTGCATGGCGCGCTGTCCAGTCAACGTCTGACATACCTCTCCCTCCTGAGACTCATCGATGAATTCAAATCGCTCGCCTTTATTCATAAGCGCCACACCGATTATCAATCCTTTCGCACTCACGTAAACGACCTCAAACAACAGGGGCACAGCGCGTATCTCAGTCGCAAACTCGCCCAATCTCTCAAGGATGGCGGCATCCTCAGGAACGAACACCTTGTCGACCTGTACCCCAGTATCTTTTCCCGCTTCTACCGCTTCTGGCTTGCCGCCGTTCCTGCCCTCGCTGAGGCCGGATACTTCACCTTCGAAGACCAAAAGTACTTCGCGCTTCTGGACGAACTCAACCTACTAACTGAGTTCTCAACCAGTGGCCCTCCTCCCACTTATGACCATATTCTCGTGGACGAATTTCAAGACATCAACCCACTTGACTTGCGCTTGATCAAAGCGATACGAGAGCGAACAAGCGCGACTATGACAAATGTCGGCGACGATGACCAAGCGATATACGAGTGGCGAGCAGGAACGCCCGAGTACATTCTGAACCCTGATAAGATATTCCAGATACCGTTTGAGACGAAGATTCTCCAGGTAAACTACCGGTCCCCTTTGAACATGATCCGCATGTCCCAACGGCTGATATCCCACAACAAGCGTAGAGTGCCGAAACAGACCCAAGCTCAACTCTCGCCCCCCGATGATGCAACGATCGAGGTGATCAGCCCCACCGGGGACATCGACTCACTCCATGAACTCGCCCTCCTACGTGACGACGCGATCCGCAAAGGAACAGATCCAACTCGGATCGCAATCCTCACCAGAAGAACCGACCAGCTGGTCAACCCTCAGATTTACTTCATGACGGAGCGGATACACATTGCAGTTGCGCAAGACCAACAGCTCACCACCAGCGACAGCTACGGAGCCCTGCTGGAGCTTCTCCAGATCAAGGCGGAGGCGGGGTACCCAAAGAGACTCCTTGAGGCTCGAAACGCTGTACTCAGTCTGTTACGCGGCGCTTTGGCACACCGAGTCGGCCGGCAAGGGCGCAATCGGATCAGAGGTATACTGCCAAGGCAAGGATCTATCTCAGTAGAGGATGCTGTCTCATTGCTAGCCGATCACTTCGACTCGGGCCATGGCGCTTCGCTCGATGAGCGCCAACTACAGAACGCGACGATAGCGGCCGAGGACTTCATTGAATCTAAGAGCGTTGTGGATGCTCTAGGTTGCTTGGAGCAAAGCTTCGAAATGTTCAAAGAAGACCGCGAAGGAGGGGTTGAAGATATCTTTCGAGCCGCCCCACCCTTCGAGCATCTGATGTCCCATGCTCATCGGTTTGGCAAGGATTCTGGCGCATTTGTCAATTTTCTTGAGGACTCTGCTAAGACCTACGTGCATGATATCGCCAGTGGGGAGCACGACGTCGAGAGACAATCATCAAATCGCGAGTTACGAGCCATTCGGATGATGACTGCGCATCGGGCGAAGGGAAGGGAGTTCGACTTTGTGATTCTGCCAGATGTCGTTGATGGGATCTGGCCTAGTGGAAGGAACGAGACGATAGAAGAGAAAGAAGGAGAGCGTCGCGTGTTCTACGTGGCATTCACGCGCGCGCGAAAGCGGGTCTCCATAGTAGTCAATCGAGATCGTGGTTCGGCGCAATCGCCATATGTTGCTGAGTTGGGGCTACCACAGGAGATATCCGAATGAGTTTAGGGTCACGATGGGTCTGTAGCGCTGTTCGTGGGTGCTGAGTGAAGGCGAGCGCATCTCCATCCGGCCGCAGCCAGCGCCCATAACGACCGCCGCCGGCGCAGCGCGATCGGCGGCCGCACAACTCGTCATCCCGGTTACCGCCAGAGTCAGCGGCCGCGCAAGCTGGTCGAGGAAGAGTTCGGTTGGATCAAGACCGACGGCGCGGGCGGCAAGCTGCGCTATCTGGGCCGGGCCCGCAACAAGCTCTGGCTCGAACTGACCGCCGTCGCCTACAACCTCACCCGCCTGGCCAACATCGAAGCCGCAGCCGCATAGCCCGACCGAGCGGAGACGGCCTCAGACGCCGTCGCCCACGGCTACGGCCTCAGCGTCGACGAGCTGCGCTTCATCTTCGACGACTTCACCCTCGACGCCGTCCCCCAGCGCTTCCGCGAACAGGTGATCGCCCACTTCGAGTCGTGAGCGTCGCGAGAGTCTCGATAGACTGGACCCAACGGGAGGATCACGACATGACCACCACCCAGACCGGGCTGCTCACCGCCGCCGACCTCCTCCGCCTCTCAGCGAACGGTTTCCGCGGCGAACTCGTGCGAGGAGTCCTGAGAGAAACCATGCCAGCAGGACAACGACACGGAAAAATCGTCTCAAGACTCAACTTTCAGCTGGGCCTGCACGTCTACCCGCAGCGGTTGGGCACGCTGGTTGCCTCAGATTCAGGAGTCCTGATCGAGCGCGGTCCAGACACCGTGCGAGAGCCAGACATCGGCTTCACGTCGGTCGAGCGTATGCCGCTTGGGGAGGAGCTAGACACATACGCCGAGGCGGTGCCAAATCTCGTCGTCGAGGTTGCCTCGCCCAACGATTCACGCAGCTATCCAGCCGAGCGCTCCGAGATGTGGCTCTCGGCCGGTGCGCAGCTGGTCTGGTTCGTCCACCCCGAAACCCGCAGCATTGACGTCTACCGCACCGACCAGCCAATGATCACGATCAGCGGAGACGAGCCGCTCGACGGCCAGGACGTCCTGCCAAGTTTCAGCTGCCACCTCACCGACATCTTCGACGAGTAGCAGGGAGCAACACCCCATGACCACGACGCAGACCGGGCTGCTCACCGCCGACGACCTCCTCCGCCTCTCAGCCGAGGGCTTCCGCGGCGAACTCGTGCGAGGAATGCTACGAGAAACTATGGCAACCAATCGGGAACACGGATTCATCGTCGTAAATCTTGCCACCGAGTTGCGCAACTTTGTCAAGCCGCGCCGACTCGGCTCCATCGTCGCCTCCGACTCCGGTGTGCGGCTCGAGCGCGGCCCCGACACGGTCCGCGAGCCAGACGTCGCGTACACCTCGTTCGAACGGCAGCCGCGCGGCGCCAACCGAACCAGCTACGCCGAAGTCGTGCCAGACATTGTCGTCGAGGTCGCCTCGCCCAACGATCAACGCAACTATCCGGCCGAGCGCTCCGAGATGTGGCTCTCCCACGGCGTCCAACTCGTCTGGTTCGTCCACCCCGAAACCCGCAGCATCGACGTCTACCGCACCGACCAGCCAATGATCACGATCAGCGGAGACGAGCCGCTCGACGGCCAGGACGTCCTGCCCGGCTTCAGCTGCCACCTCACCGACATCTTCGACGAGTAGCAGGGAGCAACACCCCATAACCACGACGCAGACCGGGTTGCTC
>JAJDZG010000069.1 GCA_022824765.1 Dehalococcoidia bacterium
TCGGTGGCTGGTCTCGGACTGCGTCGGATTCGCAACCGCGCGTAAGCCCTTTCGCGCGGTCAGCGATGCCTGACCGTCACAGCCGAGAATGCCCACGGAGGGGCGGGGACGTAAGTCTCCGCCCCTTCTGGCGTCCTGGGGGTTTATGTGTGCTGGGGCTGGAGTTGGGATGGTGAGATGGGGCGGCGGGCTGTCTGGCATGCTGCTGGATCGATGTAGAGTGGATTGCGGCCAGGAGAGATCGGGAGTCGGGAACGAGGGTTTAGGCGGTATGACACTCGGCACGGCAGCGACCGCAATTGCGCAGGATCAGTTGACGCTCCCACAGGAGCTGGTGCTGATGCTGCTGAACGAGGAGAGCGGCTATTTTCGACAGGTTCGCGGCTGGAATCTGCACTGTGCGATGGTTGGTGCGGCGATGGCGGAGCTGTCGCTGATTGGTCGGATCGACACGGACATGGAGTCGCTGACGTTGCTCGACGCGACGCCGACGGGTCACCCGGCGCTGGATCCGATTCTGGAGGCGATCGCTGGCGAGTCGGTGGAGCACAACGCGCAGTATTGGGTCGAGCAGCTGAATCCGGAGGCGGAAGGGCTGATCGATGTGGTGCTCGATCGTCTGGTGGAGATGAAGCTGCTGGAGCATCATGACGGGGATTTCTGGACGTTGGCGAGCACGGGATTTCAGCGTGGCGAGCAGGTGGACGCGGTGGGCGGATCGGCGACGGAGTTCGTGCGGACGCGGATCGCGCGGGTGATACTCGAGAACGAGATTCCCGATCCACGAGATGTGATCATCATCGCGCTGATCAACGCGTGCGATGTGCTGCGCTTCATTTTTCCGCTTGACGAGGAGTCGGAGCGTCGGGTGGAGCTTGTGTGCAAGATGGATCTGATCGGACGGGCGATATCCGACGCGGTGACGCAGAACCTGACCAGTCCGCTGGTGCGCAGGTCGAGGCTGGGCCGGTCGATCCGCGACGTGAAGAACACTCGGATGCTGCGGAATCGGAATCTGCGCAGTGGCAATCTGCCGGCGTTGATGGCGGATTTGGCGGGCGAGTATGGGCCGGTGTTCCGGCTGAAGCAGCCGTTTCAGGAGCCGCTGACGGTGTTGGCTGGTCCGGGGGTCAACCGCTGGGCGCAGCGGGAGGGTCGGCGCTATCTGACCTCCACGAAGTACCTGGATGGTCTGGAGGACGTGTACGGGGCGCATGGGATCATCCAGGCGTTGGACTCGGCCGATCATTTCCAGATGCGAAAGGCGATGCAGCAAGGCTATTCGCGAGGCAGGTTGGAGGAGCAGCTGGAGACGCTGTACGGTCTGATGCGCAGGCATATGGCGGAATGGTCGGTGGGTGAGGTGTACCCGGCCAAGCGGATGTCGCGGATGGCGGCGAACGCGCAGTTTTCGCCGATTGCGATCAACGTGGAATCGCAGGACTTGTTCGAGGACGCGATCGAGTATCAGGAGCGGGCGCTGAACACGTTCGTGGCGAGAGTGATGCCGTCGTTCCTGCTCAATACGCCGTCCATGAATCGACGGCTGAAGAGCATTGACGAGCTGATCGAGCGGATCCAGCGGTCGCACACTCCTGCCCAACGGATGGGCCAGCCGCGTGACATCATTGACGACTTGCTGAGTCTGCACGCCAACGAGCCGCAGCTGTTGCCGGAGTCGAGCTTGAAGTACTCGCTGACCAATCCGCTGCTGGGCAGCATGTACCTGGGCGACGGACTGGGTTTCGCGATGTACGAGATGGCCTCGCAGCCCGAGCTCCAGGAGCGCATCCGACAGGAAGCGGAGGTGCTCTTTGCGGAGGGCGATCCGGGTCCGAAGGACTTGGCTGGTCCGAACGCCGACGTGACGCGTCGGACGGTGATGGAGACGCTGCGGATGTACCCGGCGGTGCCGGGGTCATTGCGCGATGTGATGAATTCCTGCGTCGTCGAAGATTACGAGCTGCCGCTGGGCTCGCGGGTGTTGGTCTTGCAGTCGGCGGCGCACTACATGAGCGAGGCGTTCCCGGACCCGTTCCGCTTCGACATCGATCGTTACTTGCCAGGCCGTGACGAGCACCGCACGACGAGCTACGCGCCGTTCGGTCTGGGCACACACAAGTGTCTGGCACACCGCTGGGTGGAGGTGCAGATGGCGGTCGATCTCCTGATGATCGCGCACTATTTCAGGATCGAGTTGTCGCCGGCGGATGCGAAGCTTCGGATCAGCCCGTTTCCCTCGATGTCTCCTTCGAACAAGGTCAAGTTCAAGCTGACGGAGCAGCTGCGCGCTCTGCCGGTCTAGTCACGGGCCAGGGCCGGGCGGAGACCAGGCGAGATTCCAGACAAGCTGGAATGACGATGGGGGCAGGAATGACGGATGTTGGGACAGCGGCGATTAGACCGTGGCGGCGATGCGGCCGGTGGTGAAGCCGCGCGCCCAGGCGTCGGCGGCGTCGATCTCTTCGATGCCAGGATCAGCCGTGTTGCGGTGCGCGTCCATCGCCTGGTGGACGAAGTCCGCAATCTCGGTGAAGCGGATCCTTCGATCCAGAAACGCTTCGACGGCTACCTCATCAGCGGCGGCCATGACGGCCGGATACGTTCCGCCTGCGCGGCCCGCCTGCTGCGCCAGTTTGAGGCACGGATAACGGTCGAGGTCGGGACGCGAGAAGTTGAGCGTGCCGACCGACGCCAGGTCGAGCGGCTCAACGGTCGGCTGCAAGCGCTGCGGATAGGTCAGCGCGAGCTGGATCGGCAGTTTCATGTCCGGATAGCCCAGCTGCGCCTTGACCGATCCGTCGCTGAACTCGACCAGCGAATGCACGATCGACTCCGCGTGTTGGACGATCTCGACACGCTCGTAGGGAACATCGAAGAGCCACTTGGCCTCGATCGTTTCCATGCCCTTGTTCATCAAGGTGGCGCTGTCGATGGTGATCTTGTCGCCCATGTTCCAGGTGGGATGGTCGAGCGCTTGCTCGGGAGTGACCGAGGCCAGCTCGTCAGCCGGCAGATGGCGCAGCGCGCCGCCCGATGCGGTCAGCAGGATGCGGCGGATCTCGTGCCCCGCTTCGCCCCACAGACACTGCCAGATGGCTGAGTGTTCGGAGTCGACCGGACGCAGCTCGCCGCCGCCGCGATCGGCAGCGTCGCGGACTAGCTTGCCCGCCATCACCACCACTTCCTTGTTCGCCAACGCGACCGCGCCGCCTCGTTCCAGCGAGGTGAGCGTGGGCTCGAGGCCGGCGCGTCCGGCCGTGCCCACGACGAGTACGTCGCCGTCTGGATCCTGGGCCATCTCGTCCATCGGCGTGATCGACGCGCCGCTCGCGGCGGCGATCTGCGCGACGCGCGCGTCGTCCTCCGACGCGGACCAGAGGTACCTGGGCGCAAACTCCTGCGCTTGCGCCTCCAGCGCGTCCAGATTGCGACCCGCCGCGATGCCGAGCAGGTTGAACCGCTCGGGCATCGCCCGCACGACATCGAGGGTCTGGCGGCCAATGCTGCCGGTGGAGCCGAGCAGCACGAGGTTGATCGGGCTGGCAGCGTCGGTTGGCATGTCGTCGGTTACGTGGTCCATTGCAGAAAGAAATATACGACGGGCAGGCCGAAGAGGAGCGAGTCGAGCCGGTCGAGCACCCCGCCGTGGCCGGGAATCAGGTTGGACGAGTCCTTCACGTCCATCGCGCGCTTGAAGAGGGACTCGACGAGATCGCCCACCTGCGACACCACGGGCAGCACCACGGCGAGGATGATCAACGGCCAGATTTCCGCATTGAGGTCGAGAATCTGGTCCAGCGCGATGGTTGCGCCGAGCCCACCGAGCCAGCCGCTGATCGCGCCCTCCACCGTCTTGTTGGGCGAGACGGACGGCGCCAGTTGATGTCTGCCGAGCAGGCGTCCGCCCGCGTAGGCGGCGGCGTCGGCGGACATCACGGCGAGCATGGCCAGCAGCACCCAGCGGTCGCCCTGCTCGGCGGCTCGGACGAAGATGAACGTCGCGCCTGGAACGGCCAGATAGAGTATGCCGCCGATCATCGTGAGGGCGTGCAGGACGACCCGCTTGAGCTGCTCGGGATCGGGCGTGGGAATGGTCTGGACCGCGGCGATCGTCGCGACACCGGCGACCGCGAGCGATCCGATGATCAGCGGCGTGAAGACGGGCAAGCTGGCGTGTGCGGCGGCGCCGATGATCGCAGCGACGGTGGCCTCGGCGACGATGAACAGCGCGCTGCGCGGGTTGACGCCGACGATCATCGCGATCTCGCCCAGCGCGACCGTCAGCGCCAACGCGATCAACGCCGCGAAGAGAGGGACTCCGACGAGGATGGCAGCCACAATCAGCGGGAGACCGATTGCGGCGCTGAGCAGACGCGGTCGCAGATTGCCGTCCAGCAGCGACATCAGACGCGGGGTGTTACGCGCCATTCGCTGGTCGTCCGCCGAAGTTGCGGGTGCGCCGGGCGTAGGCGGCCAGCGCCTGGTCCACATCGCGCGCGCCGAACTCCGGCCAGTAGGTGTCCGAGAAGACGTACTCGGCGTAGGCCGCCTGCCAGAGCAGGAAGTTGGAGATGCGCTGGTCTCCGCCGGTGCGGATGATCAAGTCCGGATCAGGCAGGTCTCGGGTGTAGAGATGGTCGGAGATCATCCGCTCCGAGATGTCGTCAGGTGCGACGCCTTCCGCGACGATCTGGCGCACCGCGTCGACGAGTTCCGCGCGCGATCCGTAGTTGAAGGCCACGCAGACGGTCATCCGCTCGTTGTGCCGCGTCAGCTCGATGGCTTCGTTGATCTTGCGGCGCAGGCGGGACTCGAGCGCGTCGATCCGTCCGATGTAGCGCAGCTGCACGCCGGCCTCGTGCAGCGGTTGAATCTCACGGTCGATGGTTGAGGAGAGGATGCGCATCAAGCCGCGCACTTCCGGGCGCGGTCTGTTCCAGTTCTCGGTCGAGAAGGCGAACAGGGTCAGATAGCGCACGCCTTGCTCGGCGAAGGCCTCGATCGCGTCGCGAATGTTCTCGGTGCCGGCGCGGTGACCGTCGGTGGGGCGCAGCCCGCGCTGGGCGGCCCAGCGTCCGTTGCCATCCATGATCACCGCGACATGGTGCGGGATATCGCCGGCCGGATCGGCGCAGACCCCGTTGACCTGGGCTGCGGGAATGGCGGACGGATCGGGCGACGCGAAGAGTGCGGAGGCGGTGGTGATGGACACGTGTTAGACCTCGAGGAGCTCTTGCTCCTTCTGATTGCCCGCAGCATCCACTTTAGCGATGAACTGGCCGGTCAGCGTATCGAGTTGCGACTCGGCGCGTCGTTCTTCGTCCTGGGTCAGGTCGCCGTCCCGCTGCATGCCGCGCAGATCGTCGTGGATGTGACGCCGCACGTTGCGAATCGCGACCCGCGCGGCTTCCGCTTTCTGATGCACCAACCTGACCATGTCGCGGCGGCGTTCCTCCGTCAGCTCGGGCAGCGCCAGTCGGATCAGAATGCCGTCCGACTGCGGGTTGATGCCGATTTCGGAGGCCTGGATCGCCTTGGTGATCGGCTCGAACGCGTTGCGGTCCCAGGGTTGGATGGCGATCAGCCTCGCCTCGGGCGTGGAGATCGTGGCCAGCTGATTCAGCGCCATCGTGGTCCCGTAGTAGTCGATCCGCATCTGATCGACGAGCGAAGTGTGGGCGCGGCCGGTGCGGATCGCCATCAGGTCCCGCTCGAAGGCGTTGACCGCTCCCGACATGCGCGAGTTGGCGTCGTCGAAGGCGATGTCCAGGAGTTCGTTCTCGGACATGTCGCGCTCCCACTCAGAGGACGGTCGTGTCGGTCAGCCGGTGCGGCGCGACGGTCGTCAGTCGGCCAGTCGGGTGTCGCCGTCGTCCACCCGTGTGCCGGCCAGTTCCAGGTCGGGCCCGTCGATCACCGTCTTCACGATAGCGTCAGGCGCCTCGATGTTAAACACCACGATCGGCAGCGAGTGCTCCTCGCACAGGGTCAGCGCCGACGCGTCCATCAGGACTCCCAAATTCTGTTGCAGTGCGTCGCGGTAGTTGAGCCGTGCGTAACGGCGCGCATCGGCGTGTGTGGCCGGATCAGCGGTGTAGACACCGTCGGTGCCGTGCTTGCCCATCAGGAGTTGATCGGCGTCGAGCTCGATCCCGCGCAGCGCGGCCGCGGTGTCGGTCGTGACGTACGGATTGCCCGTCCCGCCGACGCAGAGGACGATGCGGCCCTTTTCGAGATGTCTGATCGCGCGGCGTCGGATGAAGATTTCGGAGACCTGGCGCACGTGCAGCGCCGACATGGTGCGCACTTCGCAGCCGGCCGCTTCGATGGCGTCTTGCAGCGCGAGACCGTTGATCACGGTGGCCAGCATGCCCGCGTAGTGAGCCGTTGCCTCGCTCATCCCGAGCTTGGCGGCGATGCGGCCGCGAAACAGGTTGCCCCCGCCGACCACGACGCCGATCTCCACCCCGCGTTCGCGGCAGGCGGCAATCTGGCGTGCCATGTCATTCAGCGCGTCGGAGTCGATGCCGGAGTCTCGCTGTCCCTGGAGGGACTCTCCGGAGACTTTGAGGACGACCCTGGGTCTACGTTGCTGATCGTTCACGGGGCATCAATCGACGCTGGCAGGCCAGCGATTCCACCGCTCCGATTCCATCGCTCCCCCTTGCAGGGGGAGCTGGCACGCAGTGCCTGAGGGGGTCGGACTGCCCTGTGTGGGCGATGGCGTGCGGAAGGCCCCCCTCCGCCTTCGGCACCTCCCCCTGCGAGGGGGAGGGGTGACTTTGGTACCCCCTTGCGAGGGGGACGGGGACTTTGGCGCCCCCCTGCGAGGGGAGGGAACTTTGGCACCCCCCTGCGAGGGGGACGGGGACTTTGGCAACTCCCTCTGCGAGGGGGAGGACAGAAGGTAACCCAAGCCTGTTTGTGTGTGGGCCATGACTGGAGGCGAGGAACACCCGTACCTACTCGCCCATTTCGTAGCGGGTGAAGCGGGCCACTTCGACCCGCTCGCCGATCGAGGCGATCACATCGTTGATGCGATCGGCGATGGTCTGCGAACCGTCGCGGATGAACTCCTGATCGAGCAGCGCGACAGCGTCCGGATCGTCCTCGGGCAGGTCGTCCGAGCTGACGCCAGCCGGGTTCATCGAGGCGATCTGCATGGCGATGTCGTGGGCGAGCTCCTTGAAGGGTTCGGTCTTGGCCACGAAGTCGGTCTCGCAGCGCAGGTCGACCAGCACGCCGATCCGTCCGCCGTGGATGTAGCTGTGGATCAGTCCCTGGCCGGTCGCCTTGTCGGCGCGCTTGCTCGCCGTGGCGATGCCCTTCTCGCGCAGCAGCAGACGGGCCTGGTCGATGTCGCCGTCGGCGTCGGTGAGCGCCTGGCGGCAGTCCATCACGCCGGCCCCGGTTTCGGCGCGCAGTTCCTTGATCTGGTCAATCGATACGGGCACGGTGGAAACTCCTCAGCTGAGTGATGTTGGTCGTTCTGTTCGAGCGGCGGGCGGATGGGCGCGCCGCAGATCGGACGGCGTGGATTCGGTCAGTTCAGCGCAGCGGCTTCGGCGTAGGACGCGTCGGAGCCGTCATCGCCCTCGACCGCGCTCTGCCGCATCATCCCGCCCGACTGCGCCGCGTCGGCGATCTGCGAGGTGAGCAGCCGCACGGCGCGGATCGCGTCGTCGTTGGACGGAATCGGGAAGTCGACCTGGTTGGGATCGCAGTTGGTGTCGCAGACGCCGATGATCGGGATGTTGAGGCGGCGCGCCTCGGCGACGGCGATGTGCTCGCGCGGGACGTCAACCACAAACAGCGCGCCGGGCAGCGAGGTCATGTCGCGCAGACCGCGCAGATAGCGATGCAAGCGGGTGAGGTTGTCGCGCAGCTTCAGCGCTTCCTTCTTGGGCAGCAGGTCCAGCTGACCGGCTTCCTCGCGCCGCTCGAGTTCGATCATGTAGTCGACGCGCTGGCGGATGGTCTGGAAGTTGGTCAACGTGCCGCCCAGCCAGCGCGTGACGACATACGGCATGTTGGCGCGGTCGGCCTCGTTGCGGATCACATCCTGCGCCTGCCGCTTGGTACCGACGAAGAGAATCTGATGACCGGAGGTCGACAGATCGCGCACAAACTCGGTCGCCTCATCCAGCCGCGAGACGGTCTGGGCGAGGTCGAGAATGTGTACGCCGTTGCGGGCGCCGTAGATGTAGGGCGCCATCTTGGGGTTCCAGCGGCCGGTCTGGTGGCCGAAGTGAACGCCGGCTTCCAGCAGGTCGCGCATAGAGATCGTGGTCGTCATCCGGCTCCTCAGTCGCCATTCTGGCTGTTGGTCACGGTCGTCCCGACCCGTTGGCGGGCATACACGTCGAGTATAGGGGTGAACCCCGCTTGGACGCACCGAACCGGTCGCCGTGATAGCTTACGAGGTGTCGTCTGGTATCTGCGCGGAGGAAGCACGTGCCCCGCTACGTCTACGAGTGTTTCGAGTGCGGCCACACCGTCGAGAAGCTGGAAGGCTGGAACGCGGAAGCCCAACAGCCGTGCCTGGAGTGCGAGCACACCATGCAGCGCATCCCCAGCGCACCCGCGATCGTCTTCAAGGGTTCCGGCTGGTACTCGACCGATAGCAAGAAGAGCAACTGGAAGAACCGCCGCGACGAAGATCGCGAAGGCGGCGGCAGCGACGGCGAGCCCGGCGAGAGCGGCACGGACGCTGAGTCGTCCGTCAGCGACGCCGGCGAGCGCGAACCATCCACCGCGGCTGCCGAGTAACGCTCCACCGTCCTCCCCGACGCCATCCGCGCTCGCTCCCTGATGAGACTCGTCCTGCAGCGCGTCACGACCGCGTCCGTCCGCGTGGCTGGCGAGCTGGTCGGTGAGATCGGCCAGGGGTTGCTGATTCTGGTGGGCGTGGCTGAGGGCGACACAGAGGCGCAGGCAGCCGCACTCGCGGCCAAGACCGCGGGATTGCGAATCTTCGCCGACGTCGAGGGCCGCTTCAACGACAGTCTGCTCGACATCGGCGGTCAGGCGCTCGTCGTCAGTCAGTTCACGCTCCACGCGGACGTGCGAAAAGGCCGGCGTCCCAGTTTTACCAGTGCGGCCCGGCCAGCCGACGCCGAACCGCTCGTCGACCACTTCGCCCAGTGCCTGAGAGACGCTGGCGTCCCCGTTGAGACTGGCGTCTTCGGTGCTGCGATGTCTGTCTCATTGGTCAACGACGGACCGTTCACGATCGTGATCGACTCGGCCGACCTGGAGCGGCCTCGCCGGTCTTAGCCGAGCGTGAGGTCCATCGCGATATCGAGCGACGGCGCGGAGTGGGTCAGCGCGCCCAGGGAGATGAAGTCAACGCCGGCGGCGGCGGCGTCCGCAATCTGATCGAGCGTGATGCCGCCGCTCGCCTCGGTGCGAGCGCGGTGCGCGCGAGCAGCCTCGACGGCCGGCGGGTAGTCTTCGACGCGGAAGTTGTCCAGCAACAGCGCGGTCGCGCCGGCGTCCAGCGCTTCCAGGACCTCATCGAGACTCGTCACTTCAACCTCGACGCCCGTGGCCGGGCCGACGTTGGCGACGGCCGCCGCCACGGCGTCCCGCAGCGTTCCCCCGGCCTGGCGGACGGCAGCGATGTGGTTGTCCTTCAGCATCACACCCGACGCCAGCGAGTCGCGGTGGTTGACGCCACCGCCGCAACGGACCGCGTAACGTTCGGCGGCTCTGAGGCCGGGCGTGGTCTTGCGCGTGTCGAGGATCGTCGTGTGCGGCCCTGCGGCCTCAACGGCGAGCGCGGTCAGCGTCGCGGTACCGCTCAGCCGCTGCATCCAGTTGAGTGCCGTGCGTTCGGCGCGGAGCAAGGCGTCGAGCTGGCCGCTCACGGTCGCGATCGGCTGCCCGGCATCCGCGCGGTCGCCGTCGGCAAGCTCGGCCTGGAAGCGGACGCCTGGATCGAGCGCAGCGAACGCCGCCCGGGCGAACTCCAGCCCGCAGATCACGCCGCCCGCGCGAGCCGTCAGCACCGCGTCGCCCGGTCGAACCCCGATCCAACGCTGCAGAGAACCCGTCGTCACGTCCAGGTCCACGCGGTCCTCTGCCAGCGATGCGTCGACCAACCGCTGGACGACTCGTGGCTCCAGGCCGCGCGCGGCGCTCATTCAACCACCAGCTGCTGCAAACTGTGCCGCCGCCAGGATGGTTGCTCGTCGGGGAAGTCGAGTCGCAAATGCGCGCCGCGCGATTCGCTGCGTCGGAGCGCGGCCTCGGCGATCAACCGCGCGGTCAATGTCGCCAACGGCAGCGACGGATCTTCGCTGTCCGTGTCCGTCCACCGTTCGAAGCGTTCGAGTGCTGTGCGGAGGCCGTCCGCCGTTCGTGCGATGCCAACGACCTCGCTCATGGTCTCGCGCAGGTCGTCTCGCGAGGGCGCGCTCGCGTGTGGACTCAGCGGCAAGCGATCGACCTGTCCTGCGGGAGACGGGGCGGCGGATGGGCCGGTCTTGATGGCGGACATGGCCCGAGCGGAGAACACCGCCGCCTCGAGCAGCGAGTTCGAGGCGACGCGGTTGGCGCCATGCGCCCCGCTCGACGCGCACTCACCGGCCGCGTACAAGCCCGGCACGGTCGTCCGACCGTCGATGTCGGTGTACACGCCGCCCATGTGATAGTGAGCAGCCGGCGCGATCGGGATCGGACCGGCCGTGATGTCCCAGCCGCGCTCGAGCGCGCCGCGGTGCACGCCGGGGAAGCGAGCCTGCAGGAACTCGGCGCCACGATGCGAAATGTCCAGCCAGACGTGGTCGGTCGCGTCCCGCTGCATCGACTCCGAGATCGCTTTGGCGACGACCGAGCGCGGGGCCAACTCGGCGTCTGGGTGGACGTGCGACATGAGTCGCTCGCCTGCTGCATTACGCAGCACGGCGCCCTCGCCGCGCAGCGCCTCCGAGATGAGGAATGCGGAACCGCCAACCGCCAGGGCCGTGGGGTGAAACTGGACGAACTCCATGTCCCGCAGCAGCGCTCCCGCGCGCAGTGCGAGAGCGACCCCGTCGCCGCTGGCGGTTGGCGGATTCGTGGTGACGCGATAGAGCGCGCCCGCGCCGCCAGTGGCCAGCACCGTGGCGTCGGCAAGGATCGTCTTGCGAGCATCGGTGATCGCTCCGACGCAGCGGCCGGCGTCCATGACGAGCTCCGTCACGGTCACGCCGCTGCGGACATCGACATCGGCCTCGGCGAGCCGATTGAGCAGCGCCGTCTGAATGTGCAGCCCCGTCTCGTCGCCGCCGGCGTGGAGCACGCGCGGCGTGGAGTGCGCACCTTCCATGGCGAGCGACAGCTCGCCCGATGCAGCGCGGTCAAACTCAACGCCCAACTGCAGCAGCCGCTCGATCGCTGCGACCCCGTCCGCCGTCAGCGCCCGCACCGCTTGCGGATCACAGAGGCCCGCGCCGGCCCGGATCGTGTCGGCGGCGTGGGTATCAGGATGGTCAAGTGTCGAGATCGCAGCGGCGATGCCGCCCTGGGCGCGGCGCGTGTTCGTTTCCGACAGGTCGGCCTTGCTGAGCAGCGTGACCGCTGCAAACTCCGACGCCAACAGAGCGGTGTTGATGCCCGCCAGGCCGCTGCCGATGACGAGGAGTCGCATGGTCAGCGGTTAGGTGATGGCCAGCATGCGGTCGAGCGCGACACGGGCCCACTCGCGCGTCTCGTCGTCCACCCGAATGGGATTGACCACGCGTCCTGCCACCAGCGACTCGGTGACCCAGGCCAGGTAGGCCGGGTGAATGCGGTACATCGTCGCGCACGGGCAGATGACCGGGTCGAGGCAGAACGCGGTCTTGCCCTCGGCCTGCACCTCGTCGTTGAGACGGTGGACGAGATTGATCTCCGTGCCGACCGCGTAGGCGCCTGGTGGTCCGTTGCGGACGTAGTTGATGATGAACTCGGTCGAACCGTCAGCGTCGGCGGCGTCAACGACGGGTTCGGGGCACTCAGGATGCACCACGACACGCACGCCGGGGTGTTCCTCTCGCGCTTTGGCGATCTGCTCCGTTCGGAATCGGATGTGAACCGAGCAGTGTCCCTGCCAGAGCAGAATCTTGCTGTCTCGGATGCGCTGCTCGGTCAGTCCGCCGTTGATCTTGCGCGGGCTCCAGACGGCGGTCTCGGTCGCGGGGTCGATGCCCAATCGCTTGCCCGTGTTGCGGCCCAGATGCTGGTCGGGGAAGAACAGCACCTGGTCGCCCTGTTCGAAGGCCCACTCGAGCACCGCCGTCGCGTTGGACGAGGTACAGACTGCGCCGCCGTGCTTGCCCACGAAGGCCTTCAGCGACGCGGCGGAGTTCATGTAGGTGATTGGGATCACGCGCTCAGTGTCGACCAACTCCGACAGGTCGTCCCAGGCGTCGTAGACATCTTCGGGCTGCGCCATGTCAGCCATCGAGCAGCCGGCGGCCAGATTGGGCAGGATGACGGTCTGCTCGGGCGTGGTCAGGATGTCGGCGCTCTCGGCCATAAAGTGGACGCCGCAGAAGATGATGTACTCGGCGGCCGAGTTGTCGGCGGCCTGCTGCGCGAGCTTGAAGGAGTCGCCGCGGAAATCGGCAAACTCGATGATGTCGTCGCGCTGATAGTGGTGACCCAGAATCAGCAGGCGCTCGCCCAGCTGCTGCCGCGCGGCGCGAATCCGCTCGCGCAACTCATCGCCCGAGAGTTGCAGGTACGACTGCGGGATCTCTAGCTGCCAATCGGGCAGGTGCGGCTCCGAGGCCAACGGAATCGTGGCGATGTCCGTCTCACACGCATCATCGGGCAGGTTGGGCGGCAGGATGTCTGGAACGAAATCGGTCTCGACGACGATGGCTTCGGTCATAGTGGACTCTGAGCGCTGTTACTTAGTGTCTGTCTGACACTATCAGTGTCGATTCAGTCTTGCAAATCGGCAAGTTGCTGTCAAGACACTGTGCGCGCTGAGCGCGAAGCTAGAACGGCTAGACATAATCGAGGGGCAGGCCTCCAGCGGGAGCGGCTAGGACCGTTCAGCGAAGCGGTAGAGGCCCGCCGGTCGGTGACGGCCCTCTTTCCTCTGCTCGTTGGTGGCCGTGATGAAGTCTCGCTTCAGCATCCAGCGGCGAAAGTTCCGCTTGTCCAGCGGACGGCCTCGGATCGCCTCATAGACCTCCTGCAGCTCCCGCATCGTGAAGCGCGGCGGGAGCAGCGAGTAGGCGGCCGTCGTGTATTCGAGCTTGTTGATCAGCCGCTGGCGCGCCTCGTCGAGCACGCGCTGATTGTCAAAGGCGAGCGGCGGCGTCGCGTCCAATCTCCACCACTGCGGACGCCACGCGCTGCGATCCGCGAGCCGCACGCGCTCCGGATCGACCAGGGCAAACCAGGTTACGCCGACGCTGCCATCGGGCGCGTCCGGGTCGAGGTCGCCGAAGGTGTAGAGCTGCTCCAGGAAGACATCGGTGACGCCAGTTTCCTCGGCGAGCTTGCGCACGGCTGCCTGTTCCAATGTCTCGCCGTGATCGAGCGCTCCGCCAGGAATCGCCCACTGACCCTCCGCCGGCGCGGCCGATCGCTCGATCAACAACACCTGCAGCGCGCCCTCGTAGACGGTGAAGATCACGACCAGGACCGCGACCGTTGGGCGGCGCGTGCCGAGCGTCTGGTTGACGGCGCCAGAGCGGGTCTCGGTCGTCATCGGTCTAGGCCGGCACGCCCTGCAGACTCCACGCGCCGACGCTCGTGACCGTGACATCGAGCATGTCGCCCGGCTGATGCTGGCCGATCGGCGCGTCGAAGTGGACGAGCTTCATGGTGCGCGTGCGCCCGGTGTGCCGCTCGACGCCCTCTTGCTCTGACCGCTTGGTCGATTCCAGCAGCACTTCGACGTCGGTCAGCAGGTAGCGGTTGTTGATCTGGAAGGAGATGTCGCGCTGCAAATCTTCGATCCGGTGCAGACGTTCCATCTTCAGCTCGTGCGGGACGTCGTCGGGCTGCTGCTTCTGGGCGAAAGTGCCGGTTCGCGGGCTGTATGCGGCGACGTGGACTTTGTCGAACCGCATCTCGGCGAGCAGGTCGTAGCTGTCCTGGAAGTCCCGCTCAGACTCGCCGGGAAAGCCGACGATCACGTCTGTCGAAATGCTCACCTCAGGCCAGAGCGAGCGGACCTTGTCCACCCGGTCGCGGAATTGCGCCACGGAGTAGCCGCGCCGCATGTTGGTCAGCACATCGTCCGACCCTGCCTGGACGGGCAGCGAGAACGCCTCGCAGACCTTCGGCAGCTCGGCCATGCCCTCGAGGATTCGATCAGTCATGTCGGGCGGATAGCTGGTCAGCTGTCGGATGCGGTGGAGATGGGGCAGGCCATGGATGGCGCGCATCAGGTCTGACAGGTCGGCGTGATCCATTGCCGGGTCGACCGGCGGCTGATCCTTGCCGTAGGCCTCGACGGTCTGTCCCAGCAGCGTGACCTCGCGCACGCCGCGCACGGTGTGCGCCTCAATCTCCCGGGCAATCTCACTGATCGGTCGCGAGCGCTCGCGTCCGCGCCGCAGCGGCACGATGCAGTAGGTGCAGAACTTGTCGCAGCCCTCGATGACTGGCACGTACGCCGTCGGACTCGTGTTGTCCGGGAAGATCTCCGGCCAGAACTCGCCGCCGTCGTCGTCGGTATCCAGCAGCTCGGGCAGACTGGGCAGATCGAGCAGGCTCACGACCTGGTCGAAGCGCTGCGGTTGGGCCCAGGTATCGACGAAGGAGAAGCGCTTGGTGATTGGGTCGTCGCCGCGCGCGGTATGCGGTCCGACCATGCAGCCCATCACGGCGATGCGCAGATCGGGATTGGCCGCCTTCAGATGCTTCAGGGAGCCAAGCTTGGCCTGAGCCTTGTCTTCCGCGTGTTGTCGGACGGCGCAGGTGTTGAGCACGATCAGGTCGGCGTCGCGCGGCTGATCGGTGGGGTCCATGCCCAGACGCCGCAATCCCGCCGCGAGCTTGGCCGAGTCGGCCGTGTTGACCTGGCAGCCGACGGTCCAGATGTGATATTGGGGCATGGTGTCGCTCGATTCAGTGGCGGAGGGTGAGGGATTCGAACCCTCGACGGAGTCTCCCCCGAACCCGCTTAGCAGGCGGGCGCACTAGGCCACTATGCGAACCCTCCACTTGCGAGATTAGCAGCGAACGACGCATATGCTGCGCAACACAGCACTGCCAGTGCCACTGATCGTGGCCCATCAGTCGCGTTGCAGACAGACGAGCGGGGCCGCGATGCGTCAGCGATTGCTGAATCTGTTGAATCTGCGCCAACACCTCGGCGCGGCGCTGCCGCCGCTGCTCGGCAACCGTTGGCTGCCGACGCTCGCTGCGCTCGGCGCGATCACGGTCGCGCTGGCGATTGCCCTGCCGCTCGCGTTCGCGACCAAGAGCGATCAGAATGACCCCTTCGTCTTGCAGTCCTACGACGGGGCCCGATTCGTGGCGGAGACCAACGGCGACGGCGACGAATGGGTCTTGCTGGGTCACATGTACCGCACCAAGAACACCAATCCGACCAACCGCGGCATCTGGGACCGGCTCGCCGAACGGTTGGTCGCGGACGGCTACCGCGTCCTGCGCTGGGATTTCCGCTGTCACGGCGACACGCCCTGTGTCTACAGCCGTCGCCAGATCGAGGACGTGCCGGACATCTATCTGGAGTGGGAGGCGGCGATCGACTACGCCGTCGAACAGGGCGCCAGGCGGATTCTGGGCGTCGGCGTGAGCATGGGCGGTACGAGCCTGTTGCAGGTCGCCGCCTACCGCCACGAGCTGGAGGCGGTCAGCGCGATCTCCAGCCCCAATCAGTTCCCCAACAAGGAGCCGTCCGACTCCGACCGCGGCGGCGCTGACTTCGACAAGCTCGAGGCGTTGAGCACGATCCGCGATGTTGAGGCGCCCAAGCTGTTCATGGTCGGCGCGCGCAACCAATGCTCGTACTGGCAATCGAATCGCTACTTCCAGAAATCCGGCGAGCCGACCCGCTTCGTGATCTACGACACGGACCTGCACGGCACAGAGATTCTGGACGACGAGCAGTTCGGCCCCGACGCGGTGCAGGAGCTGGTCGATTTCCTCGATGATCCGACGGGCATCGTTGGCAAGGAAAAGCGAAACGACGCGCCCGAAGCCGATCCGAATACCGAGTGTTGGCCGCCCGAAGACGACGACGAGGCAGACTGAGTCCGAGCGGCGACGGACTAGGGGCTGTTCACAGAAACTGGAGGGCGTCCCAGATCATGGCGAGACCGGGCTCGTGGTTCGTCGTCCCAGCGAAGTCTGGGACCTCGCTTGCGGTCTGTGGTTGGCCAGGCGAGATTCCAGACAAGCTGGAATGACGAACCCTGGAGAATCGGACCGCGCCGCCACGCAGCACCGCTCTGACACATCTGCACCGTAAGGGTGAACAGACCCTAGGACTTGCTGCGTCGACGCAGCAGCCGCTGGGTGATCGGCACCATCACGAGCACGGCGATGGCGCCGACGATGATGCCCACCACGACGTTGACCAGCACGGCCAGGATGATCATCAGCAGGATGCCGACCAACGGCGAGAGGAACCCGGCCAGGGTCGCGATCTGACCCTGCTGTTTTGGTGTCAGCGAGCCGTCGCTCATCGGCGTGCTACTTGTCTTCTGCAGCGCCGGGTGGTTGGTACTTGCCGGCTTCTTCGAGCACGCGGCGCATCGTTGAGCCGATCTCGGCCGGGCTGCGCGAGATCACCGCGCCCGCATCTTCGAGCGCGGCCAGCTTGGCCTCGGCCGTGCCCGCTTCACCCTCGATGATTGCCCCGGCGTGGCCCATGCGACGTCCTGGCGGCGCCGTCGCACCGGCGATGAAGGCCACCACCGGTTTCGTCATGCTGCGCTTGATGTACGCCGCCGCCGCTTGTTCCGCGAGTCCGCCGATCTCGCCGATCAGCACGACGGCGTCGGAGTCCGGATCGTTCTGGAAGCGTCGCAGAATGGCTTGCTGCTGCTCGCCGATGATCGGGTCGCCGCCGACGCCGACGCAGGTTGACTGCCCGATACCGGCCCGGCTCAGCTGGTCCACTGCTTCATAGACCAGCGTGCCCGATCGCGAGACCACGCCGACGTTGCCGGGCATGAAGACGTCCGGTGGATGGATGCCCACTCGGCACTTCGATGCCGGCTGGATGATGCCCGGGCAGTTGGGGCCGATCAGCTTGCTCTCAGAGTCCGCGAGCGCGCTGCGGACGCGGATCATGTCGTGGACCGGTACGCCCTCGGTGATGCAGACGATCAGCGGCACGTCGGCCGCGATGTTCTCGAGGATTGCGTCGGCCGCGCCGGGCGCAGGGACGTAGATGATGCTGCAATTCGCCTGTGTCTGTTCGACGGCCTCCGCGACCGTCGGGTAGACCGGGAAGCTGTGGTCGTCGTGGGTGAACGTGTCGCCGCCGCGAAATCCGGGATGGACGCCCGCAACCACTCTCGTGCCATAGTCGAGCGAGCGGCGAATCTGGTTCTGGCCCTCGTTGCCGAGGCCTTGAATCATGAGGCGGGTGCGGTTGTTGAGGAGGATGCTCATGCGCCGGTGTCCTTCAGGCAGTCAGAGAGGTCTAGTTGCGGCTGCGGCGGCGGGTCGCCTTGGCGGCGGCCTGGACCGCGAGTTCGGCGGCGTCGCCGAGCTCGTCGGCCGTCTGCACATCAATGCCGGAGTCGTGCAGCACGCGGCGGCCCTCTTCGACGTTCGAGCCGTTCAGTCGCACGACCAGCGGCTGCCGAATCTTCAGCTCGTTGACGGCGTCGACGACGCCCTCAGCCACGATGTCGACCCGTGCCAGGCCGCCGAAGATGTTGATGAAGATCGCCTTCACGTCGGAGTCGTTGACGATGATGCGCAAGGCCTCGACCACGCGGTCCTTGCGATTGACCGTGCCGATGTCCAGGAAGTTGGCCGGCTCGCCGCCGTGCAGCATGAGCGTGTCCATCGTCGCCATCGCGAGCCCGGCGCCGTTGACCACGCAGCCGATGTTGCCGTCCAGCTTGATGTACGAGCCAATGTTGGCCTCTTCGGCCTCGATCTCGGTCGGATTCTCCTGCGAGCGGTCACGCCAGGCCTCGTAGCCGTCGTGACGGAACGACGCGTTGTCGTCCAGGCCCACTTTGCCGTCGATGGCGAGCACCGTGCCCTCGCCGGTCAGCACGAACGGGTTGACCTCGACCAGCGACGCGTCCATCTCGGTGAAGACGTTGTAAAGGTTGGCGAACATGTCGCCGGCCTGGCGAATCGCCGCTGACGGCAGACCGAGCTGGCTGGCCAACGTGCGTCCGCGAAAGGCCGGGAAGCCCTCGACCGGGTCGACCGGAATGCGCAGCACCGCTCGCGGATTGGTGCGGTTGACCTCCTCGATCGACTGTCCGCCTTCGGCTGACGCGATGATCAGCGGCTGTCCGCTGGCGCCGTCGACCTGGATGGAGAAGTAGTACTCGTGCGCGATCGAGGTCTGTTGTTCGATCAGCGCGGCGGAGATCGGCGCGCCCTCGGGACCCGTCTGGATGCTGACCAGGCGGTTGTCCTTGTCCAGCAACGGGCGGAACTCCTTGAGTCCGTCCTCGACGCCTGAGGCGAGCCGCACCCCGCCGCGCCGGCGGCCGCTGATCTGGCCTTCGTGACGCTCCGGCTCGCGGGTCAGATCGTTGTAGGTCCGCGAGGCGCGGTCGCGCTTGACGACGCGTCCCTTGCCGCGTCCGCCGGCGTGGACCTGAGCCTTGATCACGACATCGGGGCCGTGCTCCTTGATCAGGGCGCGGGCTTCGGCCTCGGTCGCGGCCGCGCCGCCGCCCGGTACGGGCACACCGTGCCGACGGAAGATCTCTTTGGCCTGATACTCGTGGATGTTCATGTCAACCAGCCGGGTCTATGCGCTGCAACCTGGATCATGTCAATCCCGAACATAGCTGCGGCCAGTGGCAGGGGCAATCGAATGGCACTCACTCGACGGCGCGCTCTGCGGTCAGGATCGAGGGCGGGCAAAGCCGGCGGGAATCATCCCGATCACGAGCCCGGCCACCCGGCGGTCGTCGCTCTGGCTCATCCTGCCGACAATCTGACGCAGCACCGTACCCAGCAAGGTCTGGTTGAACAGCCAATCGTTGAGATCGGCGTCGGTCGGGTAGCTCGCGCCGGGCTGCGCGGTGGCTGACTCGTGATAGAACGCCCGCAGGTCGTCGGAGGCGAACTTGAGCCGCACCGGCATCCGATGGTTCCAGTTGATCTCGCCATCCGGCGGCTCGGCGCCAGTGGCGAAGTCGGCGAGCAGGCTGGCCAGACCTTCCACCTGATCGAGCGTCGCGCCCGACACACCGACGGTTGAGCGTCCACGGCGCTTGACCGACTCCGCGTGCCACGGGGCCAGTTGGCGAATCTCGGCGATCAGCTGGTCGCGCAGCGCTTGGGTCGCGTCGGCCGGCTCGGGCGGCGCGAGCGCCACCGCGCATGCCCACGGGTCGTCACCCGACGTCGGAGCATCGTGCGGGTAGTCAGCGAGTGTGGTCTCGGCCGCCGTTTCCAGCAATCGCAGCGAGCTGAGCAGCACATCGCGCTGGAAATCCGGCTGATCGGGCGCGCCGAGCGGGCGTCCGAGCGGGAACGGCACAAACAGCGAGCGGGGCGGCAACATGCCCTCAGCATGCTCGCGGATCAAGGAGACGCCGGTCGTCGCCACGCGGCCCTCGCTGCCGCGCTCGATGTAGTGGCTCAGCGCGCACACGGCGCGCGTGCAGAACGGTCAAACCGGTGTCAGAAACGCTGCCGTCACCCCGTCCTCGGCGAGCAACCGGCCAATCTCCTCGCCCGTCTGCTCCAGCCGGGTCGGATCGGGCTGAGCCCCCATGAAGGAGTAGTGATAGCGGCTGATCCCGGCAATCGTGCCGTCCGCCTCCAGCTCGCGCAGACGTTCGAGCGGGAAGACGGTGTTGATGTCCTGCTGGAAGCCGGAGCGGTCGAAGTTGACCGAGAGGTGCGACATGCGCAGGTCGGTGAAGTCGACATCGCCAGGGATCAGCCGATACTCAACCGAGCCGGGGTTGAACGGTCGGTCTCCGCTGGGGTGCATCCCCGCCGTGGTCACGATCGCCACCGTGTGCTCGGCGAGCGGCCGCGCGGCAATCCAGGCCTGCGGCTCGATCTGCGGCAGCGGCAGACTGAGCAGGTTCTTGGCCATGTCGGGATGCATGTCGGACGTGCGGACCATGGTGGGACTCCGAGCGGCTGGGGACGTGATCGGTTCAGCGTCCTGTCTCGACGATACCGAATCAACGCCGCTCGCTGATAGTCTGAGTCTGTTCAGTCAACGATCAGCACCAACAGCACTGAGGAGCGGGCCGATGCCGGAAGACACAGTTGAGGTGAGCGTGCGCATGGCCGACCGCGGCGAGGTGGGCTACCGCATGGTGTCCGCCTCGATCAGCAGCCGCGAAGGATCGCTGGCCGGCGCGCCGGTCGCCTTCACCATCGAGGACGGACCGGGCACGCTGGCCTCGTCGGGCGGACGCGAGCGCACCGTCGACTCCGATGAGTGGGGCATCGCCGAGGTCAACTGGTACCCCGAGCAACACCCGCGCTCCTCACCCGAGGCGTCGGAGCTGCAGACCGTAACCATCAAGGCCGTCTGCGAAAGCGCGGCCGAGGTGTCGCTCAACGTCGCCTCGCCGCTCTGGAAGCACTAGCCACTCATCCGGGACAAATCTCCCCCACCGGGGGAGATGTCGCAGCGCGACAGAGGGGGGCTCCCCCTCTAGGGCAACTCTCCCCCTCTGGGGGAGATGTCGCAGCGCGGCAGAGGGGGGCTCTCCCTCTATGGCAACTCTCCCCCTCTGGGGGAAATCGGAGTGATATGCAACGCGATCCACAACGCCCCGAC
>JAJDZG010000047.1 GCA_022824765.1 Dehalococcoidia bacterium
TGTCCGTGCCGGCCGCCCCTCCATGCTGAGGCGAAACTCACTCGGGCTGGGCCTGCAACACCTCCTTCGGTACTGCCCACAAACTCGCTTCGAAAGGACTCACGCCCAAACAGATGGCGAACTCATAGTTTTGGTCCCTCAACTGTTGAAAGACGTATTGATCATTTTCCCAACGTGTCGAGAATTTCACTTCGGCCCTGTGACCAACAACGAGCAAATCGCAATCGGAATCTGGCGAAGAGCGGACCTGCAACCCTGCGGCGAGGCACCACCGCTCTACTATCTGCTCGCCGATCTTCCCGCGACGACGCGACGCCTGACTCCTAATCCACGCGAAGGGACTCTCTACCCACGCTTCGTCACTTACCCTCCTATATTCCGCCTCCAGACGTCCCGCAATACTCGCGAGACGATCAAAGTCAGCCCCCTCGTTCGCAAGAGCAGTCATACAAGCACTCCTTGCTTCCCGTCCAGCGTTGTCTCCTGAACCTCGAATCCTTCGAGAATAGGGTCTGAGTAGGCCAGCCGCCTCGCCATGACTTCTACTGCTTCCGGATTCGAGTCCACCAACAGGAACCTTCTTCCGTTCCGCGCTGCCGCGTCTCCAGTCGTTCCTGATCCTGCGAAACAATCTAGGACCATTTCCCCTGGATTAGAGTGAACCCTCACGATCCTCTCTAGAATGGCTAACGGCTTCTGGGTTGGATAGCCAGTACGCTCGCGCCCATTCGTCGGGACGATGGTTTGCCACCAAACATCCGTTGGCGTCTTCCCACGCTCCGCCTTCTCCTTACCAACCAAGCTAGGGGCCAAGTAAGGAATCCTGTCAATGTCATCGTAGCGAAACGTATAGTTGGTACTATCCTTTGCAAACCAGAAGATCACGTCATGCTTCGCCGGCCATCTCGCTTTAGATCGTCCTCCGAAGTCGTAGGACCAAATGATCTCGTTAATGAACTGAGTTCGACCAAATATCTCGTCAAGCATCACCTTGCAGTAATGGGACTCCCGATAATCGATATGAAAGAACAACGATCCCGCCGGAGTGAGGACCCGATGCAGCTCAACCAGCCTGCGACGCAAGAATCCTAGATAATCCTCGAATTCATCCTCGTAAGACGACTTACGCTCGTCAAGAATTGTTCTGTATCTTCGCTCCTGAAATCCTGTTCTGTCCCCGTTCTGATCATCACGGACCACCGTCATCCTTTGATGAGACTTTCGCTTCCCTGTATTGAAGGGAGGGTCGATGTATACGAGAGGCACCGATTGTGACGGCATGTCTCGGAGCACATCAATGCTGTCCGCCAGCACTATTCTGTTGTCCACTGTCTGTCGTCCTTCCCCCTTAGGGGTGCTTGTCATGGCACCAGCATTTCCTAGTCAGAGTACGTCTTGCCAGGCGGTGGTTTCTTGGGCTCGGTGGTTGGGTTGGATTCGGACTGATTCTCCGAGGATGACGGTTTGGCGGGTTGAGGGGTTCCATTGGGGCCATGCGGGCATTTGCTCGGTGGCGGGGTTGCCGGTTTTGGCGAAGGCGAGCCAGGTGTCCATGGTGAATTCGGCGAGGGCGTTGGCGGCGACGCCCTGGCCGGCGAATTCTGGGGCGATGTCCTGGGTGCCGAAGACGAATGGGATGTCGAGCGCGTGGCAGGAGCCGAGCGCGCCGTCGAGCATGGGGGATTTCCAGTCGAAGAGGTAGCACCAGGTCTGGTCGTTGTGCTGGGCCTGTGCGTCGAGCAGCCGGAGGGCGGGGATGCGGAAGAGTTCGTCACCTGAGGCGGCGGTCTGAATCTCGTAGGGGGTGGTCGACTCGCCGCGGGCCTCGCGGGCGGCTCGATAGATGTCGTAGAGCTTCTGACCATCGCCGTGCAGGGCGTCCATCACTGCGACGGCGTCCTCTTCGTTGGGCGGTTCGGTTGGGACCATTGCGGTGAAGAGCTTGCTCTCTTCGTCGAGGCAACCGATCAGGGCTGCGACGGCGGCGGCCTGGCCTGCGCGGACGGCGTCGATGGGCATTTGGGTGAGGAATTCTCCGTCGATGATTGGACGGAAGGGCATTTCGGGCTGTTTGCCGGCTTCCATGGCGACGTAGAGCATTTGCTCTTCGAGCTTGGCCTGTGCGGCGAGGATGTCGGCGACGGAGGCGGACTGGAGGGCCTGGGCGTCAGTCGGGTCGACGCCGAGCAGGTCGCAGAACTGCTCGCCGTGGGAGACGGCTTGAGGGTCATCGATGCCGTGATGGCCGGCGCCTGATTGTGGGATGGCCTTGTGGAAGAGTCCCTGTGCTTCGGGCGAGGCCATGAGGGAGGAGACGGACATTCCGCCGGCGGACTCGCCGAAGATGGTGATGTTGGAGGGGTCGCCGCCGAAGTTGGCGATGTTGTCGCGGACCCAGCGGAGTGCGGCGAGCTGGTCGCGCATGCCGAAGTTGGATTCGTCGAAGGCGGGCAGGTGGAGGAATCCGAGCGCGCCGAGCCGGTAGTTGATGGTGACGACGACGACGTCGCCTCGTGCGGCGAGGGTGGCGCCGTCGTAGATTCGTTCACTGCCGGAGCCGATGGTGAAGGCTCCACCGTGAATCCAGACCATCACGGGCCGTGCGGCGTCGTCGGTGGCGGGGGTCCAGACGTTGAGGAAGAGGCAGTCTTCGGACTGCTGCTGGGGGGCGGCTCCGACCATTGCGTCGAGGGCTTCGTTGGGGATTTGGGGGGCGATGGGGCGGAACGATTCGCAATCGAGGACGTCGTCCCAGCCGGGATGGGGCTGTGCGACGCGGAAGCGCAAGTCTCCGATGGGCGGCGCGGCGTAGGGAATGCCGCGGTAGACGCTCAAGCCGTTTTGGGACGCGCCGTGGACTCTGCCTGCTTCGGTTTGGATGATGGCTGCCATGTTGGGCTCCTCTGGTGACGTGCTCAGCTCTGGGCGCAGGCTACCCTGCGCGTCGATAGATGCACAGAGCGCACAGACGTGAGGAGTGATGCGATGACAGCGACCGTAGGCAAGACCGGGATATCGGTTGAGGCACTGCATCGGCTGGACCGTCATCTGCTGGAGCGGTACATCGAGCCGGAGAAGATTGCGGGCTGTCTGACGCTGATAGCGCGGCATGGGGAGATCGCGCATTTGTCGGCGATGGGGCAGATGGATCGGGAGCGCGGCAAGCCGATGGCGGTGGATACGATCATGCGCTTCTACTCGATGACGAAGCCGATCACGTCGGTGGCGTTGATGCAGCTGCATGAGCGGGGGATGTTCCAGCTGACGGATCCGGTGCACCGATTCATCCCGCACTGGCGTGATTTGCAGGTGATGGCACGGCCGGACGGGCCGGTCACGGATACTTGCGCGGGGGCGCGTCCGATGTCGATGCGGGATGTGCTGTCGCATCAGAGCGGGCTGACGTACGGCTTCATGGAGGTGATGGGCGCGGGGTTGGAGCGGGCGTACAACGACGCTGCGGTGTACTCGGCGGGGGCGATGCGGGGCCGAGACTTGCAGTCGATGATCGACCGTCTGGCGGAGTTGCCGCTGAAGTTCTCGCCTGGCGATCAGTGGAATTATGGGGTGTCGACGGACGTTTGCGGGTACCTGGTTGAGGTGATTTCGGGGCAGCGCTTCGACGAGTATCTGGAGGCGCAGGTCTTCGGTCCGCTGGGGATGGAGGACACGGGATTTGACGTGCCGGCGGAGAAGATCGAGCGGTTTGCGGCGAACTATGAGCGGGGGCCGGATCGCAAGCTTCGCCTGCTCGATGATCCGGCGACGAGTCACTATGGCGAGGAGCAGACGTTCTTCTCGGGAGGCGGTGGGTTGGTGTCGACCGTGGAGGATTATCGGCGTTTCTGCCAGATGCTGCTGAACGGGGGCGAGCTGGATGGGGCGCGGATTCTGGGTCCGAAGACGATTGAGCTGATGACGATGAACCATCTGCCGAACGGGGAGGATTTGTCGACGCGGGCGCTGGGCAGCTTCTCGGAGACGGCGAACGACGGGGTCGGTTTTGGTCTGGGATTTGCGGTGCTGCAGGACATCGCGCGGACGCAGAACGTGGGGTCGGTGGGGGAGTACTACTGGGGCGGGGCGGCGAGCACGATTTTCTGGGTGGATCCGGTGGAGGACATGATCGTGATTTTTCTGACGCAGTTCATGCCGTCGGGGACGTTCAACTTCCGAGGTCAGATCAAGCAGATTTTGTATCCGGGTCTGTTGGACTAGGTTGCTAGACTGCGGCACGAACGAGCGTCTGTAGCGACCCTGGACTGGACATGGCCGACGTACCTGAGACCCTTCCGACGTATGATCAGCTTCCCTTCAAGGCGGGTCATCCGGCCAAGACGGCGTGGGGGTTGTTTGGCGATGACGACCAGGTGGGGATGTTCAACCTGCAGACGCCGGAGAAGATTGTGCAGGCGGCGTCGCTGATTCGCAAGGGTTCGATGTTCCCGATGAATTGGGATCAGTCGCAGCCGAGTCCGCCGTTGTACAACCGCGGGGCGGTGCGGCACACGGTGATGCGTCGGGCGGGCTTCGGACACCACGGCGACGACGTGCTGGACAACTTCTACACGCAGCAGTCGTCGCAGTGGGACGCGCTGACTCACGTGGGGGACTTTGAGCACGGCTTCTGGGGCGGGGTCACGAACGAGTGGCTTCTGGAGCATGGGGACACGCCGAAGCTGGGTATTGAGCACTGGGCGAAGCGTGGGATCGCGGGCCGCGCGGTGCTGCTGGATGTGGGGCGCTGGTTGGAGTCGCAGGGTCGGCCGTTGACGATGGACGAGTATCGACCGATTACGGCGGAGGAGCTGGAGGCGTGTCGGGCGTCGCAGGGGGTGGAGCTGGAGGCAGGGGATGTGTTGCTGATTCGGATTGGCTGGATTGGCTGGTACGAGCAGACGGATGGGATGACGCGTCAGGCGCTGTCGCAGATGCCGAATCTGGCGTTTCCTGGTCTGGGCTGTTCGGAGGAGATGGCGGCGTACCTGTTCGATCACCATCCGTCGGCGGTGTGCTCGGACAATCCGGCGCTGGAGGCGTGGCCGCCGCCGAACTTTGCGGATCCGGACGGCTTTCTGCATCACTGGATCATCGGGCGGTTCGGGATGGCGATTGGGGAGATGTTCACGCTGGACGCGTTGGCTGAGGATTGCGCGGCAGATGGGGTGTACGAGAGTTTCTTTGCAGCGGCGCCGCTGAACGTGAGGGGCGGAACGGGCAGTCCGCCGAACGGTCTGGCGATCAAGTAGGCGGCGAGTAGTCAGCAAGCAGCTGGCGAGTACGGGACCAAGTGGGAGTTATGTAGGCTGTAGTGGGAAGCGATCAGACGATCCATCGGAGCCGTTGGCGATGACAGACACACAGATCGAGATCGTGCAGGGCGATATCACGAAGCAGGATGTGGATGCGATCGTGAACGCGGCGAACAACCATCTGTGGATGGGGGCGGGCACGGCTGGGGCGATCGTGCGTGCGGGCGGGCGTGAGATTGAGGATGAGGCGATCCGTCAGGGCCCGATTGATGTGGGCGAGGCGATTGTGACGGGTTCGGGCGCGCTGGTCTGCAAGCACGTGATCCATGCGGCGGCGATGGGTCAGGATTTGCTGACGTCTGCGGCGAAGATTCGGGCCTCGACGGACAATGCGCTGAAGCGGGCTGAGGAGCTGGGCCTGGGGTCGATTGCGTTTCCGGCGCTGGGCACGGGGGTGGGCGGATTTGACTACGGCGAGGCGGCGGAGATCATGATTGGCGAGGCGTCGGCACACTCTGGGGAGGCGCGGAGTGTGCGATTGGTTCGCTTTGTGCTGTTGGATCAGCTGGCGTTCGATGCGTTCCAGCAGGTCGATCAACAGCGTCGCCAGGCGCCCACCGACTGACAGGAATGGATCATGTCGCGACGGATTGAGCACTGCCGACTGGAGATGCGGGAATCTACGGGATCGGACGAGTGGACGGCGGTGACCGCGCTGTCGGAGGTCGAATGGACGGGCTTTGCACCGGCGGGCTGCGGTGTCGATCAGGGTCGGGTGATTGCGCGTCCGGCGGACGCGTCTGTGGCGGCGCTGGATGCGGATGCGCCGGATCGGGTCTGGCGGCTGGTTGACTCGGACGGCGGGGCGCTGTTCGAGTTTCTGGGTTACGTGGATGATCGGCGTCCGCGGGCGGCGGGGCAGATCGTGCTGGGGATCAGCACGACGCCTGAGCTGTTGGGGGCGTGGTCGGAGTTGCAGGCGGCCACGGCTGATTGAGTTGGGGGCGGTCGGCGCGATTACGGCTGGCAGATAGACTCTGACCATGCCGCATTACACCCGATCGGGCGACGACGGATCCACGACGTTGTGGGGCGGGGGACGGATCCCGAAGGATCACCCGCAACCGGAGGCGTATGGGGCGATTGATGAGGCGTCGTCGGCGCTGGGACTGGGGCGGGCGCTGTCGACTGATTTGCGTACGCGGGAGATTGTGATTGAGTTGCAGCGGCGCTTCTATCTGATCATGGCGGAGCTGGCGGTGGCGCCGGGCAAGGAGATTCCGCAGGATTTCGTGACGGCGGAGTCGGACATTGAGCAGCTGGAGGCGTGGGCGGCGGAGCTGGAGCGTCTTGCGCCGCCGCCGTCGGAGTTTGTGCTGCCGGGCGGGTCTGCGGGCGCGGCGGCGCTGGATTTGGCGCGCACGACGGTGCGGCGGGCGGAGCGGGAGACGGTGCGTCTGCGGGGTCACGGGCATCCGGTGAACGAGGAGACGATTCGGTATCTGAACCGGGCGTCGTCGGTGCTGTTTGATCTGGCGCGATACGAGGAACAACAGTCAGGTGTCGAGCCGATCCGCTCGCGGGCGGACTCATGAGCGGCGAATCGGTGGCGCCGCTGGCGCTGATCTCGGATGACGCGTCCCTGCAGACGGCGCGGATCGTTGGTGAGGGCGACACGTGGGAGGCGGAGCTGACGACGCAGCTGGACATGGCGTCGGAGGGCATGGTGTTCATGTGGCCGACGTGGTCGCCTGGGGGCGATCAGATCGCGGTGTCGGCGTCGTCGCAGCGGGTGGATGATCCGAAGCTGGAGCTGTGGCGCTTGCGGATCGGCGCGGGTCTGGAGGCGGAGGAACGGCTGGCGACAGTGTTCAAGAATCCGTATGACGGTCGGCAGGTGATCGCGACGGGTCTGGCGCATTATGTGCACTGGGCGCCGTCGGGTCGGGCGCTGGCGGTGGTGGGCAACGTGGGCAGCGGGATGGCGGTCAACCTGGTCGCGGCGAGCGGACGGGGCAGTCCGCGGCGACTGGTCGACGGGGCGCCGTTGTATTTCGACTGGGCTCCGGATGGTCGGGCGATTGTTGTGCATCGGGCGGCGCAGCTGGTGCTGTTCGATCTGACATCGGAGGCTGAGGGTCCGCTGCAGGTGCAGCGTGCGCGGCCGAGTTTCCGCTCGCCGGCGTGGTCGCATGACGGGTCGTGGATGTATTTCGCGCGTCCGCGTCCGGGCGGCGGATCGATCGTGTCGCGGGCGGCGCGCTCGGAGATTGGGGCGTCGAACGCGCAAGAGGAGCTGATGGAGGTGGCGGGCGCGTCGTCGTTCGTGGTGAGTCCGACGGATGATCGGTTGGCGGTGATGTCGCTGCCGATCAACGACGCGGGACCGCGGCGTCTGACGATCCTGAATCCGGGTACTGGGGATCAGCAGCTGGTCGCGGAACGGGATATCACGGGCATCTGCTGGTCTCCGGATGGACGGGCGATCTTTGCGTTCGAGCCGCAGCCGTCGAGCACGATGATTTCGATTGTGCGTTACGAGGTCGGCGCGGAGCAGGTGGGATCGGGGTTGCGGCTGGCGCGGTTTCAGCCGTCGGCGGAGTTTGCGACGATGCTGAGCTTCTTCGATCAGTTCGCGCACTCGCACCAGATTGTGAGTCCGTGCGGGCGCTGGATCACGTTCTCGGGGCTGGCGCTGGGCAACGGCGGGTCGGGACGGCGGGGATTCGGTCCGCAGAATGGCTGCTATCTGGTGCCGGCGGATGGGTCGGCGCCGCCGCGCCGGGTGGCGGCGGGGAGCATTTCGTTCTTTCCGCGAAGCGTGCCTGGGGAGTCGGAGTGAGCATGTCGACGACGCCGGCGGCACTGAGCAGATACCGGGCGATGGTTCAGGCGGAGATGCGGGCCAGTTTTCCCGAGGCGGTGTCGGCGGTGCAGCCGATTTACGACTTTGCGCGTTACGCGCTGGGCTGGCAGGACGAGACCGGGGTGTCGGCAGACGCGTCGGGGAAGGGGGCGCGTGCGGCGCTGACGATGTTGGGGGCGGAGGCGATCAGTCAGGAATCGGCGGCGATCCAGCGAGCGGCGGCGGGTGCGGCGGCGGTGGAGATCGTGCACAACTTCTCGCTGGTGCACGACGATGTGCAGGACGGCGATGAGGAACGTCGGGGTCGTCCGACGGTCTGGCGTCTGTGGGGAGTGGCGCAGGCGATCAACACGGGTGACTTGATGCGAGAGCTGGCGGATGCGGCGCTGCGTCGAGCGTTGATGCATGGGGCAGCGGCGTCGACTGTGATTGCGGCGGGGCGGCGTCTGAACCGGGCCACGATGCTGATGATTGAGGGTCAGTATCTGGACTTGACGTTTGAGCGTCGGATGGATGTGTCGGTCGGTGAGTATCTGGCGATGGTGGAGCGCAAGACGGGGGCGATGATGGGGGTGTCGCTGGCGATCGGCGCGGTGCTGGCTGGGGGGTCGGAGGATCAGGCGGATGCGCTTGATCGGGCTGGCAGGCGGTTGGGTCGGTGCTTCCAGATGCGCGACGACTGGCTGGGCATCTGGGCGGATCCGGATGCGCTGGGCAAGCCGACGGATGCGGACATTCGGCGTCGCAAGAAGTCGTTTCCGATTCTCTATGCGCTGGAGCACGCGCCTGCGGCGGCTCGTCGGCAGCTGGTTGAGACGTATGAGTCGGCGTCTGGGTTTGGCGGGATGGGCGATGAGGGAGGAGAGCTTCCTGAGGCGCAGGTGGACTGGGTCCACCAGCTGCTGGGTGAGGTGGGCGCGGATGCGGCGACGGACGATGCGGCGCGGGTTGAGTACGAGGCGTTTCGTCGGGAGTTGTCGGAGGCGGCGCCGCATGAGTCGGCCGTTGCGGACCTGGAGGAACTCGCGCTGTTCACATTGGAACGGGACCGTTAGCGGGCATCGATGTCGGACTCTGCGAGCGTTCCGGATGCTGAGATCGCCCGCGCGTTGGAACGCGCGACGGAGTGGTTGGTCGATCAGCAGGATCCTGCGGGATTCTGGTGGGGCGAGTTGGAGTCGAACGCGTCGATCACGGCTGAGTACCTGTTGTTGACGCACCACCTGGGGATCGCGGACCGTCGGCAGTGGGATGGCATTGCGCGGTACTTGCGGGGTCGGCAGTGTCCTGAGGGGTATTGGGCGCAGTACTCGGATGGTCCTGGCGATGTGTCGACGTCGGTGGAGAGTTACTTTGCGCTGAAGCTGGCTGGTGATGACCCGGATTCGCCGCATATGACTCGGGCGCGGGAGTGGATTCTGGCGCAAGGGGGGATCGTCGAGGCGCGGGTGTTCACGAAGATCTGGCTGGCGTTGTTCGGAGAGTTCGACTGGGATCGGTTGCCGGCGATGCCGCCGTGGATCAATCTGCTGCCGAGCTGGCTGCCGATCAATCTGTATGAGTTCGCGAGTTGGGCACGGGCGACGATTGTGGGCATCACGGTGATCATGAGTTTGCGTCCGACGGCGGCGCTGCCGGCTGGCGCGGGTGTGGGCGAGCTGTGGGTGCAGCCTTCAGATCGACGACGGTTCGCGGTGCGGACACCGAAGCGGTTGTTTTCGTCGGCTGGGGCGTTCTTCGTGGTCGACAAGCTGCTGCGGTTGCTGGATCGCAACCACATACGGCCGTTCGAGAATCGTGCGCTGGCGTTTTCGGAGCGCTGGCTGCTGGACCGGCAGGAGGCGGACGGATGCTGGGGCGGGATTCAACCGCCGTGGGTGTACGCGATTCTGGCGCTGCGGGCGATGGGCTACTCGCTGGATCATCCGGTGATTCGACGTGCGCTGGGCGGGTTCGACCGGTTTACGTGGAAGCGGGAGGAGTCGGACGGCGAGCACGTCTGGACGGAGAGTTGCCAATCGCCGGTGTGGGATACGTGTCTGGCGTCTGTGGGGTTGCTGGATGCGGGTCTCGATCCGCAGCATCCGTCGTTGCAGTCGGCGGCGCGGTGGATGTTGAACGAGCAGGTGCTGTCGGGCGGTGACTGGCAGGTGAAGAATCCGGAGACGGCGCCGGGCGGCTGGTCGTTCGAGTTTGACAACGATGTGTATCCGGACGTTGACGACACGGCGGTGGTGTTGATGGCGCTGGAACGGATTCCGATGGATGGACTGGAAGCGGAGCGCCAGCTGGCGTTGGAGCGCGGGCTGCACTGGATGCTCTCGATGCAGTCGTCGAACGGGGGCTGGGGGGCGTTCGACATGGACAACGACAAGACGTTTCTGGCTGAGATTCCGTTCGCGGACTTCGGGGAGTTGCTCGATCCACCGACGGCGGACGTGACGGCGCACGCGTTGGAGTACATCGGTCAGCTGGGGTATCGGGGTGAGTATCCGCCGGCCAGTCGGGGGTTGCGCTTTCTCTATGCGTTGCAGGAGCCTGACGGATCGTGGTGGGGTCGCTGGGGGGTGAACTATCTGTATGGGTTGGGCGCGACGCTGCCGGCGATTGCGGCGTTGGGGGAGCCGATGTCGGCGCCGGCGGTGCGTCGAGCGGTGGAGTGGCTGTTCCGTCACCAGCTGCCGGACGGCGGCTGGGGCGAGTCGTGCAACAGCTATTACGATCCATCGCTGCGTGGTCTGGGTCCGAGCACGCCGTCGCAGACGGCCTGGGCGTTGATGGCGCTGATCGCGGCGGGGGAGGCGGGGCACGAGTCGGTCGGTCGGGGGGTTCGGTATCTGATTGATCGGCAGCGGGAGGACGGCACGTGGGACGAGGCGGAGTTCACGGGGACGGGTTTCCCGCGCGACTTCATGATCAACTATCACCTGTATCGGCACTATTTTCCGCTGATGGCGTTGGGGCGTTATGCGAGGGCGCTGGCGCCGCGCTGACTGGTTGCGCTGACTTCTGTGTCGGGGCGGGGCGGCGATGCTTGATTTTCAGCGGCTACCATGTCAGATCAGTGTCAGACCAGTCCGACGAACCGACCAGAGGAGAGGGGGAGTCGTGGTGACGACGCCGCAACAGACCGACATTGAGATGCAGCAGCTCCCGCTCACACTGAACCGCGAGGGACGATCGATCGACTTGCGCGGGATGGATGAGTCGGACGGCAACAAGCTGATCGAGTTTGGCATCCGACAGCCGAGTGAGGATTTGCTCTACGAGGAGCGAGACATCACGAGCGTCGCCGATGTGGGCGATTGGCTGCACGATACGGAGGCTGGTCGAATCCGCACGGTGATTGCGGAGGAGGACGGGAGGATCATCGGATATTCGTCGATCGAGCGTGGGCGGCTGCGCTGGACGCGTCATGTGGCGGAGATTCGGGTGATGGTGGACGTGGATGCTCGACGGCTGGGATTGGGTCACGTGCTGTTGGGGTTGGCGTTTGAGGCGGCGCTGTCGGACGATGTGGCGAAGATCATTGCGCAGATGACGCCGAACCAGGTGGGTGCGCGGAAGATCTTTGAGCAGTTGGGCTTTGTTGAGGACGCGGTGCTGACGCGTCACGTGGCATCGGCGGACGGGGAGCTGCATGATTTGATTGTGATGCGGTTCGACACGGCGCAGCGGCTGATCTGCGCGGAGTGCGGTCAGTATGTGCTGACCTTGATTCCGATGCAGGGGAAGCAGCTGTGCTGGTCGTGCTACGAGATGATGGATCTCGAGCTGGGCGCGGGCTAGCCGGGTTGGCTCGTTGAGCGCGGATCGAGGACCGTGGACGCTGAGCTATTGCAGCGAATGAGAGCGGATTGAGGAGAGCGACATGGCAGAACACCGGGATCACACGTACAAGATCGTGGAGCTGGTCGGGTCGTCGCCGGACGGTGTGGATCAGGCGATTCGCAACGCGATATCGCGGGCGTCGGAGACGCTGAAGAATCTCGATTGGTTCGAGGTTCGGGAGATACGGGGGCCGATCCAGGATGGGGAGATCGGCTGGTTCCAGGTGAAGCTGGGGGTAGGATTCCGGATCCTCGAGCCGGCTGATCTGGAGGACGATTAGTCGCGGTCGGGCGCGAATGGTTGAGTGACGGGCGAGACGCGCCGATGAGTCTGAGTGCGAGGGTGGGCTCGGAGTCGAGTGAGGCTGCCTTTGAAGGCGGGCCTGAGGAGGCGCTGCGCTGGTGCGAGCGCTACTCGCGCAAGCATGGCGAGAATTTCACGGTCGTGAGCTGGTTTCTGCCGCGCGAGCTGCGCGCTCCGATGTTTGCTGTGTACGCCTTCTGCCGATTCACGGACAACATCGGCGACGATGCGGGCGCGGACGCGGGGGAGCGGTTGGCGCGGCTTGATGCCTGGCAGGTTGATTTGGAGTGCGGGTTCGAGGGAGCGCGTCCGCAGCACCCGATCAACGTGGCGTTGCAGCATGTGGCGCGGTCGAAACCGTTGAGTGTGGATCCGTTTCGTCGGCTGATTGAGGCGAACCGGGTCGATCAGCGGCGGTCGCGTTATGACACGTTCCAGGATGTGTTGGCGTATTGCGATCTGTCGGCCAATCCGGTCGGCGAGATGGTGCTGGCGCTGTGGGATGTGGACACGAGCAGTGAGGAGGGGCGGTACCGGATTGATCTGTCGAACGCGACGTGCACGGCGTTGCAGCTGTCGAATCATTGGCAGGATGTGCGTCGCGATTGGTTGGAGGCTGGGCGGCTGTATCTGCCGCTGGAGGATTTGCGAGATTTCGACCTGAGCGAGGAGGAGATCGGGCAAGGCATTGCGGATCGTCACTGTCCTGAGGCGTTTCGGGAGATGATGCGCTTCCAGGTTGATCGGGCTGAGGCGTACTTCCGCAAGGGGGAGCGTCTGCTGGACGAGGTGCCGGGCGAGTTGGCGATTGATCTGCGGCTGTTCACGGACGGCGGGCGGGCGGTGCTGCGGGCGATTGAACGGCAGGACTACGACACGCTGACTCGGCGTCCGCGTGTCGGCAAGGGGACGCGGGCGTGGTTGGCGTTGCGGGCGTTCGCGCAGCTGAACCTAGGCTGATCGCCATGTCGTTTCCAGGCAGCCGCATGGATCCGGAGATTGCCGAGGCGTACCGGGCATGCCAGGCGTTCACGCGGGAGCGGGCGACGAACTTTTATGTGGCGTTTTCGGCGCTGCCGCAGCGCAAGCGTCTGGCGATCTACGCGGCGTACGCGTATGCGGGAACGGTGGACGACGCGGTTGACGACGCGGGGACGCAGGAGGAGCGGTCGGCGGCGCTGAGCACGGCTCATGGTCTGCTGCGGGCGTCGTATGAGTCGGGCGGTGCGGGGGCGGAGCCGGTCTGGCTGGCTCGGGGCCTGGCGGATGCGGTTGGCAGCTTCGACATCCCGCGTGAGCATTTCGAGGAGCTGGTGCGGGGGATGGAGCAGGACCTGACGACGACGCGTTATGAGACGTGGGATGATCTGGAGCAGTATTGCTACCGTGCGGCGTCGGTGATTGGCCTGATCTGCATCTGCATTTTTGGGTACGACCGGACACAGTCAGCGGCGGCGACGCGGACGGCGGTGGCGATGGGCAAGGCGTTGCAGATCACGAACATCATGCGGGACGTGAAGGAGGACGCGGAGCGTGGGCGGATCTACATCGCGCGGGAGGATCTGGCGCAGCACGGTGTGTCGGAGGGGAACATCCTGGGCGGGGTGTACGATGCTCCGTTTCGGTCGTTGATGGCGGACTATGCGCAGCGGGCGTACGCGTTGTACCGGGAGGGGAGCGGTTTGATTCCGCTGCTCGATGGGCCGCGCAGTCGGGCGTGTTGCAACGGTCTGCAGGGCGTGTATCGGATGATTCTGGACGAGATTGTGGCGCGGGACTACGACGTGTTGAGCGGGCGGGTGTCGCCGTCGCGGTCGGGCCGGGTGCTGCGTCTGTTGGAGCTGTGGATGCTGGGGGCGCTGCCCAACATCACGCGAGTTGGCTGATCAGCGGTGAGTGGCGGGGCGGGTCCGATTGCTGTTGTCGGAGGGGGGCTGGCCGGGCTGACGGCGGCGCTGGACCTCGCGGAGGCGGGCCGGCGCGTGGTCTTGTTTGAGCGGCGGCCGTTCGTTGGCGGCAAGGCGTACTCGTTCGATGATCCGAACCATCACGTCGAGCTGGACAATGGCCAGCACATCACGATGCGATGCTGCACGGCGTTCCAGGCGTTGCTGGAGCGGATCGGCTGTGGGGAGATCGTGCGTTATCAGGACGCGCTGGCGGTGGCGGTGATCGATCCGTCATCGTCGGGTCGGCGGGTGAGCGTGCTGGCGCGGGCGGAGGTGAGTTGGTTGCGGCGGTTTGGTCCTCGTCTGTTGCCGGCGCCGCTGCATCTGGCGCCGTCGCTGACGATGTACGAGCACCTGAGCACGGTGGAGAAGGCGCGGCTGGCGCTGGCGTTGGAGCCGATTCGGCGAATGGGTGAGTCGGAGCGGCGGGCGCTGGACGGAGAGTCGTTCGCGGACTTTCTGATCGCGCATCGGCAGACGGTACGGGTGATCGAGCGGTTCTGGGACTTGATCGTGCTGCCGACGTGCAATGATCGCTCGGCGGAGGTGTCGGCGGCGCAGGCGATTCAGGTGTTTCAGGAGGGGTTCAGCCGAGAGTCGTCGGCGGCGGACATTGGCAACTTCGTTCGCGGTCTGGGCGAGGTGGCGGAGGCTGCGCTGGCGCGTCTGCGGGAGTTCGGCGGGGAGGTTCAGCTGAACGCCGCTGTTTCGTCGCTGACGGTTGAGGGAAAGACGGTGACGGCGATCGGTTACGGGCGGGATCGGGAGCTTGAGGTGAGCGGGGTGGTGTTGGCGTTGCCGCCGAAGCAGGCGATGGCGTTGATTCCGGCGGGCTGGCGCGGACGGGAGCCGTTCTGGCGGCTGGGGCAGTTTGAGGTGAGTCCGATTGTGAATGTGCACATGCGCTGGGATCGAGCGGTGATGGGTCGGGACTTCGTGGCGGTGTTGGACGACGATGCTCAGTTCATCTTCAACCGGTCGAAGCTGCACGGCTGGGCTGACGAGCACTGGATTTCAGTGTCGCTGAGCGGCGCTCATGAGCTGGCGGCTCTGCCGCAGGCGGAGGTGTCGGCGCGGGTTGAGCGGGCGGTGCGACGGGCGCTTCGTCGGTCGCAGGAGGCGACGCTGCTGGCGTCGCGGGTGATCAAGGAGTCTGAGGCGACGTTTCGTCCCAAGCCGGGGATGGGTTCGCACCGGCTGGGGGCTCGGACGTCGATTGGGAACCTGTTTCTGGCGGGGGCCTGGACGGCGACGGGTTGGCCGGCGACGATGGAGTCGGCGGTGCGCAGCGGACATGCGGCGTCCGCGGCGGTCCTGGAGCAGGCTGGAGCGGGAGGATTGCGATGACGGAGCGACGGCGGGTGCACTCGAATCCCGAGTTTGAGCGTCGATTTGCGTACTGCCGCGCGGTGCGAGTCGGTGATGTGATTCATGTGAGCGGGACGGCGGCGTCGGAGGCGGACGGCAGCGTGACGCCGGGCGGGATGGGTCCGCAGACGGAGCGATGCCTGCGGATCATCGAGGGGGCGATCGGTGAACTGGGCGGCGGGATGTCGGATGTCGTTCGGATCCGCATCTATGTGACGGACATCACGCAGTTCGAGGGGGTGGCGGAGCCGCTGCGTCGTGCGTTTGGGGACTCGCCGCCGACGTCGACGTTGGTGGAAGTGTCGGGGCTGGTGGATGCGGAGATGCTGGTGGAGATTGAGGCGGAGGCGATCATTGACGGAGGGGACTGAGGCCGTGTCGTTCGCGAATCTGATTGGCGGCGGCCCAGAGGTGGGACTCTGAGGCGAGTAGCTTGACGAGTTGATTGCCGGAGCAGCCGATCCGCGCGGCGGTGTCGGCGCTGGAGGCGTTGGAGGCGTCGAAGAGGTCGAGGAGGAGGGCAGCGCCGTTCCAGAAGTCGCGGTGGCGGGGCCCGATGCGTTGCCTGGCGGAGATGTCGGTGCGGATCGATCGGGGCAAGATTCGTTGCAGGGCTGTGGGCGGGTGGTATGCGTCGAGGGAGACGGGGGCGCGCTGTTCGAGGGCCATGCTGCGACGCAGACGCTGGAGGGCGATGAGTCTGTTCTGGTGCTGGGAGCGGCGCTCGGCTGCGTAGCCGACGACGCCTGAGGGTTGATGGGTGAGTCGGACGGCGGAGTCGGTCTTGTTGCGGTGCTGTCCGCCGGGTCCGGAGACGCGGAAGTGCTCGACGCGGCACTGAGCGAGCAGGTCGTGGTCGGAGAGGTTGAGCCAGTCGTCAGAGGCCCTGGACGAGTCGGACATCGCTTGGTTGTCGGGTGATGACGAAGGAGACATATTGCCAGCCGGAGATTGAGGTGTGGCTCACGTTTGAGGCTAAGCGGGTGAGGAGGACGAGGCCGAGGTCTTGCAGCTCGTCGTCGTCGGCCTGCAAGAGGTCGGGCGGGAGGTTGGACTCTTCAACGTCGGGTACGTCGGATCGGTCGGTGACGATGATTTCGATTTCGTCGTCGTTGGCGGTGGCTTCGATACGGACGGTGCGGTCTGGGTCGCCGTGTTCGACGATGTGGGTGAAGAGTTCTTCGAGGCATAAGACCAGGCGGTTGGCTGGTCCGGGTTCGAGGTTGAAGCCGTCGGAGACGTGGGCGCCGAAGGCGAGCACCTGGTCGAGCGATGTGATGGCCGCGTCGCCGCGCCAGCGGAAGCGTCGGCGGGGCATGATGGCAAAGATCGCGGAAACGAGCACGGCGATGACGGAACCGAGCGCGATGGCGTTGCCGGTGATGGGGGTGAGGGCGTTGGGGATGTGTTCGAGGAAGGGGAGGGCGAGTTCGTCGGCGAATTCGCCGCAGAATCCGCCCCAGAATCCGAAGGAGACGACCATCGCGGCCCTGGAGTTGAGTCCGGCGTCGACGACGGTCTGCATGCCGAGGATGAAGAGGAGCAGCATGGCGACAAAGGAGATGCCGCCGACGGCGGGTCCGGGCAGGTCGAGGACGAAGGCGCTGAGGATGGGGAAGAAGGCCATGACGATCATGAGGCCGGCGCCCCAGAGTCCGATCCAGCGGGATCCGACGCCGACGACGGGGACCATGCCGATGGGGGAGGAGTAGGTGGTGTTGGGGGTGGTGCAGAAGATGCCGGCGAGGGCGTTGCCGACGCCGTCGGCGTTCAAGGCGCCGCGGACGGCGTCGTAGTCGATGCGGCGGAAGTCGCGGAGGGAGACTTTCTGGATGGCGATGGCGTCGCCGACGGTCTCGAAGGTTCCGGAGAGGGTGGCGATGATGAATGCGCCGAGCACGGCGAAGGCTTCGCCGGAGATGGGGAATGTGGGCGGTTCCCATTCGCTGATCGGGAACCCGACGATGGCGGCGTCGCGGGATTGGTTGAAGGACCAATCGCCGCTGATGGCGGCGACGATGCAACCGGCGGTCAGGCCGGCGATGGGCGACCAGAGTCGGTAGCGGGCGGGGGCGACGACCATCATGGCGACCATGACGAGGACGGAGACGCCGCCGATCAGGAGGTAGGCGAGTGATCCTGCGCGTTCGGTTCCGGCACCGTTCCATTGTTGGATGGTGAGCGGGACGATGGTGATGGCGACGCACATGACGACGACGCCGCCGACGGTGGGGGTGAAGACGTTGCGGAAGAAGCGGAAGAAGCGGGCGATCAGCATTTCGGTGGGGGCGGCGATCAGGGCGAGGGCGGCGACGAATCCGATGCCGGCGAGTTCGATGGCGTCGAAGGTGGCGGCGAAGAAGGCGCCGGAGGTGCCCATGAAGAGCATGAAGCCGGAGCCGACGGCGCCGATTCGGATCGCCTGGACGGCGGTCGACAGTCCGGCGGTGAGCAAGGAGGCGGAGATGAGGAATGCGGCTTCGGCGGCGGTGATCACGTCGGCCGCCTGCAAGAGGATGGGCAGCAGGATGGCGCCGGAGATGACGAAGAGGGCGTTTTGCAGACCGAGCCCGGCACCGATGAGGAGGGGTGGACGCTCGTTGACGTCGTAGCTCAGCGCGGGCCGCTGTTGGCTCATGGCGCGCTTAGTCTATCTGTAGCGCTGCGTGTGCAGCGTTGCGAGAGCGGGGAGGAGTTGGAACGCAGCATGAGCACTGAACACCGAGCCGAGGTGAACGGACTGAGCCTGCACTATCTGGATCATGGCGGTGAGGCGTCGGTCAGCGCGGTGGCGCTGCACGGTTTCGCGCTGAACTGTCACTCGTTCGACGAGGTTGCGCCGGCGCTCTCGGATCGTCTGCGCTGGTACGCGCTGGACCAACGCGGTCATGGTCTTTCGGATCGGGCCGCGGAGCTGGGGGATTACTCGCGCGATCGGATGGCGGACGATGTTCGCGGGTTCATTGAGTGTGCGGGTCTGGAGCGGCCGGTGGTGTTGGGTCACTCGATGGGCGGGATGAATGCGATGACGTTTGCGGCGGCGCATCCGGAGATGCTGCGGGCGCTGGTGTTGATTGACGTCGGGCCGGGCGTGAGTGTCGACGGGGCGCAGCAGGTGCGGCAGTTCGTTCAGGGTCCGTACGAGATGGAGTCGCTGGAGGCGTGGGTGGAGATGACGCACCGGTACTATCCGTACCGCTCGAAGGAGAACATCCGCAGGCGTCTTGAGGTGTCGCTGCGGGAGACGTCGGAGGGGAAGATGGCGAAGATGTTTGACGAGCGGTTCCGCGAGGCTGATTTCCGAGGTGTCGGCGACGCGCGCACGGGTATCTGGGAGACGGCGCGGGCGCTGCGGGTGCCGACGCTGCTGTTGCATGGCGAGAAGAGTCCGGTGTTGCGGTTGGAGCAGGCGGAGGAGTTCGCGGCGAAGGTGGATGTGGTGCGTCTGGTGACGATTGCGGAAGCGGGCCACTCGGTGGCCGGCGATCAACCTGAGGCGGTCGGCGCGGCGCTGCGTGAGTTTCTCGACGATGTCCTCTAGCGGCGGGCGGTCTGGGTCGAGGCAGCGGCAGCGGGGATCGCTGCTGTTTCCGATCATCGGCGGGGTGATTGGGTTCATCGCGGCGTTGTTTCTGCTGCGGGAACTGGATATTTTCGAGGGCGATCCGGGTCCGCCCGATGTTGGGGTGAGCGGGTACTGCACGTATCCGGCGGGGAGTTACCACGACGAGCTGTGCAATCTGGTCGTGCGGGGGACGGTGGAGATCCAGTCGACGCTGGACGCGGAGGTTGCGGAGCGCTGCGTGGCTGAGGCGATCGACTGTCGCGTGCATCGCGAGCAGCTGCGTCTGGCGCTGTTGGAGTCGGAGCGTCTGCGGGACGGGCTGTTTGCGCTCGACCCTCCTGAGCAAGCCGCAGATTGGCACGGGCGTTATCTGACGTCGGTGGCGCTGCTGCACAGCGGCTTCAACGCTCAGTTTTCGGCGTTGCGGGAGGGCGACCGCGATGCGTTTCTTGCGGCTCACGAGCGGACGCTGGAGGCCGCGGATGAGAGTGAGGAGCTGTTCGAGGACTTCCAGGTGGCGTTTACTGATCTGCGTGAGTAGGTCGGGGGTCTGCGTCGGGGCAGGTGGACTCAGATCAGGAGCTTGACTCCAGGTGGCTGCGGAGGTGGTTGATTTCCTGCCGGAGCATGCGGTTGGCGACGATGGCGCCGAGTGGGCGGAGCGGGCCCATCATCAGCGTCATCAGGCGGGCGGTGGGGTAGAGGGTGACGCGGTAGCGAATGCGCGAACGTGCGTCGTCGCCGGAGCAGTCGATTTCGGTGAGGAACGGAGTGTGTCCGTCGGCGTTGTCCCAGGAGATGCGGTGCGGGGGGTCGAAGTCGCGGACGTGCATGGTGACGCGCAGGGCGGTGCCGCGCTCGGTCGAGGTGCCTTCGATGACTGAGCCTGCCTGGACGGGGTCGCCGCCGCGGACTGTGGAGTGTGACATGCCGAAGACCCACTGGTCCTGATTGGGGACATGGGAGACGAAGGTCCAGAGGTGGTGGAGGGAGCAGTCGAAGTCGGCTTCGATGCTGAATGTGGCAGCCATGTCGTCGTCCGATCTGGGTTGTGCTATCTGGCTATCTATCTATCTGAAGAGGTCCATTTCGGCGGGTCGGACGAGGGAGGTGTGGTCGAATTCTTCGACGGGGATGTCGAGGCCGCGGACGACGGCGACGGGGACTTTGTCGAGCTTGTTCATGACAGGTTCGGCGGCGGAGGCGAGTTCGTCGACGATGGCCATTTCGGTGACGCGCAGGTCGTAGCCTTCGGCGTCGACTTCTCCGATGTAGGAGCGGATGGGGTTCATGCCGCTGACGCCGATGGCGACGTTGGTGAGGCCGTTGCGCCAGGGTCGGCCGAAGGTGTCGGTGACGATGACGGGGACGTCGACCTGTCCGAGTGAGACGAGTCCGTGGCGGATTTGTTGAGCGGAGGCGGAGGAGTCGATGGGGAGAAGGGTGACGGCGTCGCCGCCGCCGACGTTTGATTGGTCGACGCCGGCGTTGGCGCAGACCCAACCGTGGCGAGTTTCGGAGAGGATCAGGCCGCGGGTCATGCGGACGATTCGTTTGGATTCGCGGAGGACGAGCTCGACGGCGCGGGCGTCCTTCTCCCAGTCGTCTGCCCAGTCTTGAGAGAAGCCGCCGGCGGTGATGTCGTCGAGGCGGATGACGCGGCCTTCGGCCTTGGAGACGATTTTTTGGGTGACGAGGAGGACGTCGCCGGATTGGAGCGGGGTTTGCTGGTCGTTGAGGGCGTCGTGGATGAGTTGGGCGAGGTCATCGCCCTCGACGACTTCGGGGATGCCGCCGACGGCGAAGACTCGGTATTCGGAGGGAGGCGCCATCAGTCGACTCCGACCATACGCACGGCGGCCTGTGTTTTGTAGCGCATGTTCATGCCGATGATGAGGGCGGTGAGGTCTTCGACGAATTTGGACATGGAGAGAGGTCCGGCGTCGATGGGCCGCAGGTCGGGCATTTTGCTGACGAGGTTGATCACGGCCTGCTTGGCGTCGTCGTCATCGGCGGTGATGAGGACATCGCCCTCCATGGGATCGGAGAGCTTCTGGAGTTTGCGGGCGGAGAGGTTGTGGAAGGCGCCGACGACTTTGGCGTCGGGCAGGAGGGCTTGGGCCTGCTCGGTGGCTGAGCCCTGGGGGACGTCGGCGATGCCGGGCACGCGGTTTTCCATGGTGAGTGGCACAGCGGCGTCGATGACCAGCTTGGAGCCGATGGCGTCGCGCAGATCGTTGAGGGTCGCTTCGTGTCCGTCGAAGGGGACGACGATGATGACGAGGTCGGATTGCTCGACGACGTCGCGGTTGACGCCGCCGCCGGCGTCGGCGCTGGCGCCGGCTTGTTGGACGGCGTCGCGGACGGTTTGGGCGGCGTCTTCAGCGCGCTCGATGCGTCTTGAGCCGATGAGGATGCGTTCGCCGGCGAAGGCGAGCCGCATGGCCAAGCCGAGCCCTTCTGGTCCGGTTCCGCCGATGAAGCCAATGGTTGCCATGCCCACTCCCATTCTGCGCGTACACTGAATCGTGCGAGAGCCGCACATGATCAGGCTAGCGCCACCGAGCGAATAGCAAGCGAAGTTTTCGATCCGCGACATGACGAGCCTGGCCGCCAGCACTCCACCCGTGATCAGGCATCCGATTGAGCCTGAGGCGGCGCCGGCCGTGCAGCTGGAGGGTGCGGGTCTGACGTATGAGTCGAAGGACGGGGCTCTGGAGGCGGTGGCGCCGACGACGTTGAAGATTCGGGCTGGGGAGTTTGTGGCGCTGGTGGGGCCGTCGGGCTGCGGGAAGACGACGTTGATGCGGATCATCGCGGGGCTGATCGCGCCGACGGTGGGCAGGGCGCAGGTGTTTGGGGATTCCCCGCAGGTCGCGCAGCAGCGTAAGCGTCTGGGGCTGGTGTTTCAGGAGCCGGCGTTGCTGGCCTGGCGGAGCGTGGAGGACAACATCCGTCTGGGTCTGGAGCTGAATCCTCGCGAGACGGATACGGGGATGAACATTGAGGAGCTGATTGCGGTCGTGGGGCTGACGGGCTTTGGTCGGTATCGGCCGGCGGAGCTGTCGGGGGGGATGCAGCAGCGGGTGGCGTTGGCGCGGGCGCTGGCGATCGATCCGCCGTTGCTGTTGCTGGACGAGCCGTTTGCGGCGTTGGACGAGATCACTCGGGAGCAGATGCGCTACGAGCTGCTGCGGCTGTGGGGGGTGTCGCATAATGCGCAGGAGCCGCCGCGCTCGGCGATGTTCGTGACGCATTCGGTTGCGGAGGCGGTGGCGATTTCTGATCGGGTGCTGGTGATGTCGCCGCGGCCTGGCCGGATCATTGCGGATGTGCCGATCACGACGCCGCAGCCGCGTCGTCCGGAGCATGAGCATTCGGATCGGTTTATCAACAACTGCGCGATTGTGCGGGCGGCGCTGCGAGCGCCGACCACGCCGGCCGTTCCGTTGGACGCGGCCTGAGGTCGAGCTGAGGCATGTTTTCGAATCCCGTGCGTCGTTTGGACTCTGTGGATGCGCCGTTCGGTGCAGAGGGAGCGGGTCAGCGCGAGCGGTTGGCGCCTGTGGCGCTGCCGAGTTGGCGTCCGCTGGCTGCCTGGGTGGTGCCGCCGTTGGTGGCGCTGATCATCCTGGCGGTGGCGGTCGAGATTTGGGTGCGGGCGGGCGGCGTATCGGTCTGGGTGATGCCGAGGCCGTCGTCGGTGCTGGAGGTCTTTGTGAGCGACTTCGGGCTGTATTTCTCGGAGGGACTGTTGACGGTTGCGGTGTCGCTGGCGGGATTGGCGGTGGGGACGGCGGCGGCGACGCTGCTTGCGGCGGGGGTCGCGCACTCGCAGCTGTTGGAGCGGGCGGTGCTGCCGATTGCGATCATGGTCAAGGTCACGCCGGTGGTGGCGCTGATACCGCTGTTCATCATCTGGCTGGGGCACAGCATCGAGCCGAAGATTGCGATTGCGGCGCTGATCACGTACTTCCCGGTGCTGATCAACGCGATCGCGGGTTTCCGCGATGTTGACGCGCGGATGCATGATTTCTTCCGGTCGGTGGATGCGTCGACGTGGGAGATATTTCGGTATCTGCGACTGCCGGCGGCGGTGCCGTACCTGTTTGCGTCGCTGAAGATATCGGTCACGCTGTCGCTGATTGGGGCGGTGGTGGCGGAGTTCTTTCTGTCGGGACAGGGTGGGTTGGGCGCGTTGATCTGGATTGAGCAGAACAATCTGCGGCTCGATCGGGTGTTTGCGGCGGTGTTGATGCTGACGTTGATTGGGGTGACGCTGTCGACGGCGGTGGTGGCGGCGGAGCGGGTGTTTTCGTGGCGTCTCGACCAACCATCTGCTGGCGCATAAGTTAGAGAGCAGAGACAGGAGCCCTCATGACCACGCCCGCCGCTGAATCTGGCGCCGACGCTACCGATCAACAGCGCGGCAGCGAACACGATCACCGTCTGCCGCAGCAGCAGCCTCCACCGGAGATCGATTCGGTGGTGATCAAGTTCTCGAACGACGGATTGGTGCTGGAGCTGGAGGGCGACGATGTCGATCTGGGGACGGATCTGAAGGTGCGGCGTGAGCACCGACTGATCGCGGAGTTTCGTCGCGACGCGGTGGACGGCTGGTGGTACAAGTCGGCGGTGCTGTCGGAGCCGCGTCGGCTGAATTCGGAGGGGTAGCGGCGGGAGTTTTGGGGCGGTTGCCCGTTTGCGGTGTCGTGCATACGCTAGTGGCGGTCGCTATCGCCTCGGCAACCCCGTGGAAGCGGCTCCGGCTCGCCGGCCCGGCCATAGAGTGTTCCGGCCCCGTCTAGCCCAAGGAGCCAGATTCCCATGTTTGCTGTGTCCCGATTGAGCCGTCCGTTGGTGCTGATTGCGATGTTGATTGCGGCGTCGGCCGCGATGTTGGCTGCGGCCTGCGGCGGCGATGACGCCGACGAGATTCTGACGATGCGCTACAGCGCGGGATTCGTCCCGCAGGCGAACCTGCCGTTTGTCGCGGTGTATGTCGCGGAGGATCGCGGTTATTTCGCCGATGAGGGCCTGGAAGTCGACATTCAGCACGCCGGATTCACAGGGAGCCACAAGAGCCTGATTCTGGCTGGCGAGATTGACATCACGACGCTGCCGGCGTCGGAGTTGCTGCAGACGCGGGCCAACGCGGGCGCGCCGTATGTGGCGGTGATGCTCTTCGGTCAGCGTGGAGACTTCGGTTATGCGGTGCTGAACAAGTCGGGCATCTCGTCGCCCGCTGACTTTGCGGGGCGGAACGTCGGTTTCAAGGGGATTGTTCAGTCTGAGTTTCACGCGATGCTCGCCGCGCACAGCCTGACGACTGACGACATGACGATGATCGATGTGGGCTTCAACCCGGTGGTGCTGGTCGAGGAGCAGGTTGATGTGTACCCGGTGTTTCTCTCGAACGAGCCGGACACGCTGACGCGGAACCTGAACCAGGAGATCACGGTGTTTGAGGCGGCCGACTACGGGGTGCCGACGCTGGGTGTGGTGTATCTGGTGACTGAGGAGTTTCTGGAGGACGAGACGAATCGGGAGAAGCTGGAGCGCTTCCTGCGAGCGACGGCGCGTGCGTTTGAGTTTGCGCTGGATGATCCGGCGGCGGCGATTGAGTCGACGGTGAAGTTCCTGCCGGAGGATCCGGCGCCGGATCTGGCGCATGAGCGCTTCATCCTGGATACGGAGCTGAACAACGCGGTCAGCGATCTGACGCGGGCGAATGGTGTCGGCTGGTTCACGATGCAGCAGTTCCGGGCGTTGACGGACGTGTTGCTGGAGTACGGCGCGCTGGACCAGGACGTTGACCTGGAGGCGGCGCTGGATCGGTCCGCGCTCGAGGCGGTTCATCGCTAGCCGGGTGTGACTGGGTGTCAGCGGGTCGCGGGGCCGAGGCGGTCCCGCTGCCGAGCGTTTGCCGTTTGGCGTCTACCGATTGCGGACGAACTTTTCCTGGCCTGGGGTGGGCTTGTCGGCGGGGTAGTGGAGCTTCTTGAGCATGTCACGGCGAGGGAAGATGTGGACGGCGTCCCAGCCGCAGCTCTGCTCGCAGAGACGGCAGCCGGTGCAGTTCTTTTCGATCACGACGGCCTGGCCGAAGAAGTCGCTGGCGGAGTCGGTGTAGTCGAGTTCGAGGGCCTCGAAGGGGCAGACGTTGATGCAGAGTTCGCAGCCGGAGCCGATGCACTTGTCGGGGTCAACCTCGGCCTTGGGCCATTCCTTCTTGGCGAACTTGCGGCAGATGTCGCCGTCGTCGTCGAGGATGCACTCGACGGGACAGACGGCACCGCAGGCACCGCAGTCGATGCAGAGCGCGGGGTCGATGTAGTGGATGGTGTTGCGTTCGCCCCAGATGGCGTTGGTGGGGCAGCGGTTGGTGCAGGCGGTGCAGCCGATACAGGTTTCGACGATCTCGTAGGCCACGGTCAACTCCTCTGCGCTGATCGCAGTCGAGTACCAGTATATGCACGGCAGCAATCGGCGTTCAAACGGTCGTGAGGGGGGCAAGTTCGCGTGAGACTCGTATAGTGGCTTGAAGAGGGCGGGGTGCAGGACGAATCATGATGCCATTCATCGATCGCGGTTGGCGAGCAGGGATCAAGCTGGGCGCGGGGGTGTTGCTGTTTGCGGCGCTGCTCGTGGGGGCGTGCTCGGGCGACGGCGCGGAGCAGGCTGAACAGAGCGAGCAGGCAGAGGACGCGGCCGAGCAGGCGCAATCGGAGCCGATCGATGCGTCGCAGGAGGCGGAGCAGTCAGCGGCTGAGTCGCAGATGTCGCAAGAGGAGGCAGCGGAGGAGCCGGCGGCGTCGGAGGCGTCCGATGAGCAGCAGGCGGCGCCGTCTGACGCGCAAGAGGAGCCAGCGGAGGAGCCGGCTGCCGATCCTGACCGTGACACGTTGATTGCGGGCGAGCGGTTCGCCTCGTCGATTGGTGCTGAGGAGTCTGAGAAGCAGTTCCGGTTCGAGGCGTCGGCTGGGTCGTGGCTGCGGATCGAGGTGGACGGCAAGGGCGGGATGGATCCGATTGCGACGCTGTTGGGACCGGACGGGGTGGAGATCGCGGTCAACGATGATCAGTCGAACACGAATCGCGATTCGCTGATCATCGCGCAGGTGGCTACGGACGGTCTGCAGTACATCCGGGTCGAGCCGTATGCGGCGGCGAACATTGGGGACTTTGTGATCCAGGTGCAGGTCTGGAACGTGGGACCGGACAACGATGACGCGGTGATCAGGGTGGGCGACAGCGTCGACGGGCGGCTGAATCTGCCTGACGATGTGGATGTGTTTGACTTTGAGGTCGAGGCGGGGGAGCAGGTGTTCGTGCTGATCGATGGGGACACGGGGGTCGATGTGTACGGTCAGGTGTTCCAGCCGGACGGGAATCTGCTGCAGATCGATGACGACGGGGGTCATGGGCTCGATTCGGAGATGTATTTCAGGGCGGGCAGCACGGGCACGTGGCGGGTCGAGGTGTGGCCGGCGGCGAACAAGGACGGTGTGCGTCAGTTGATTGGTTCGTACCGTCTGTACGTGCGTTCTGGTCTGCCGACGAGCGCGGTGACGGAGGCGGTGGCGAGCGACTTGGCGGGCGCGGCGTTGACGTTCCTGCAGGCGTTGCGAGACGAGGACACGGCGACGTTGCTGGCGTTGGCTGGTCCTGAGGCGTTGACGACGTGGGGCTGGGACGACACGGGCGACATCGACCGCGATCTGGCGAAGCTGACGACGATTGATCTGGGCGGGGAGATTTTGCAGTCGGTGGCGTTTGGCGATGTGATCAACTCAGCTCGGGGGCGGGTGTATTTCCAGTTCGACGAGACGGACTGGATGCGGTTTGAGTTGATTCAGCTGGCTGGTCACTGGTTGGTGGACGACTGGGCGCACAGCGTTGGTCCGCCGAGCTGATCTGCGGTTTCTGGGCGTAGTGTTGTTGCGTTTGTGGGGAGAGCCCCCCTCTAACTCCCCCCGGAGGGGGGAGGATTGGAATCCTGGCGGCCTGGGTTGGTGGGGGTTTGGAGCTGGTATTGTGATTTTGATGGTTGGTATTGGTGTTGGGAGTGTTTGATGACTGACTTTGCGACGGACGAGCGACTTGATGGGGTGATTGTGATGACCGACGGCCGGGAGGCTGAGTGGTCGAATCATCGCTCGGGGATGGATATCCAGTTTGGGGTGTCGGGGGAGCTGTCGGGTTCGAGCGAGGTGTTCATGACGCGGCAGAAGATTCCGCCGGGGATGTACTCGACGCCGCACTGGCATGTGAACTGTGAGACGGCGATTTACATCCTGCAGGGTCCGGTGGTGATGGCTTACGGCGAGCAGCTGGAGCATGTGCACGAGTGCGAATCGGGCGATTTCCTGTATGTGCCGCCGCGGGCGATTCACCAGATATCGAATCCGCGCGAGGATCGGGACGCGGAGGTGGTGTTGTGCCGCAATGCGGCGGAGGAGATCGTGGCGGAGGTGGACATTCCGGGCGCGCCGGGCTGCTCGGCGGCGGAGTAGGCCGGAGTCGCGGTGGGGGGCTGTTAGCTGGCGGCGAGGGGGATGTCGCGCTCGGCGGCGCGTTCTTCGAGGTAGCGGAGCATGGCGGGCATGGCGTCGTGTGCGCCGCGCAGGGCGGTGACGACGAGGTCAGCGCCGCGCACGTTGTCTCCGCCGGCGAAGGCGCCGGGGCGTGATGTGCGGCCGTCGTCGTCGACCAGTACTTCGCCCCAGTCGTTGACGTCGATGCCGGAGCCGGCGTAGATGTCGCTGGCGACGTCGTAGCCGACGGCGACGACGAAGGCGTCGCAGTCGATGATGAATTCGGAGCCGTGGATTGGCTCGGGGCGTCGGCGGCCGCTGTCGTCGGGCTCGGTCAGGCTCATGCGCACGCATTCGACACCGACGACGGCGCCGTTGTCCTGGACGAGGCTGACGGGGGTGGTGAGGTACTCGAAGTTGACGCCTTCCTCGCGGGCGTGGCGTCGTTCTTCTTCGCGGCCCTGCATTTCGTGTTCGGTGCGACGGTAGAGGAGGGTCACTTCGTCGGCGCCGAGTCTGACGGCGGAGCGGACGCAGTCCATGGAGGTGTCGCCGCCGCCGACGACGACGACCTTGCGGCCGATGTCTGGGGTGGCGCGGAGCGCGGTGGGCAGTGCGTCGTCGGGCAGGTTGGCGCGGACGAGGAATTCGGTGGCGCTGTAGACGCGGGCGACGCGTTCGCCGTCGAGTCCGAGCCGTTTGCCGAGGCTGGCGCCGTGGGCGAGGAAGACGGCGTCGAAGCGGGCGAGGTCGTCCCAGCTGACATCGAGGGGGATACGGCAATCGGTGCGGAATTGGACGCCGCCGGCTTGGAGCGCGGTGATTTTTTCGTCGACGATGTCTTTGGCGGACTTGAAGTTGGGGATGCCGTAGCGGAGGACGCCGCCGGCCTGGGGCCAGGCCTCGAAGACGGTGACGTGGTGACCGGCACGGCGCATTTGCTCGGCGGCGGAGAGTCCGGCGGGTCCGGAGCCGATGACGGCAACGCGTTGACTGGTCTCGAAGGCGGGATGGGGGATGGGGAATCCGCCGCGCTGCTCGCGATCCCAGTCGCCGAGGAAGGCTTCGAGCTTGCCGATGGCGACGGGCTTGGCGTTCTTGCCGACGACGCAGGAGCCTTCGCAGAGGGATTCCTGGGGGCAGAGGCGCCCGCAGAGTTCGGGCATTTCGGAGGCCTGGCGGAAGACGTCGGCGGCTTCGTGGAGGCGTCCGAGTTCGAGGAAGGCGAGGGCGCCGGGGATGTCGTTGTCGATGGGGCAGGCGGCGGTGCAGGGCGCGGCGGGGCACTGGATGCAACGCTGGGCTTCGAACATGGCGGGTCCGGCGGTGTAGCCGAAGTAGACTTCGTCCCAGTTGTGGACGCGGTCGTAGGGGGTCTGTTTGGTGACGTGGTGGGGGGGGATGCGGAGGCGCTGTCGTCGGTCGATGGGGACGCCGGCGCGGGTCAGCTGCTGTTTCTTGGCCTTGGGTTTGGCCTGAGGTTTGGCCGTTCGAGGCGGGGCACCCCGAGGCTGGTGATCGCTGCTGGGTTCAGGCTCGTCGTCCGTCATCTCGTCAACACGTTCCTCGCACTGACGCGTGCGGTCCGAGATCACTATATCCCCGATGGCGCGGCGGCTGGCTGCTAGCCTCGCGTCATGGAACCGAATGATCAGAAACGTTACGTAGAGCACACGAACGCGGGTGACGGTGGCGCTGGCCGCGCTGCGGTTGGAGTCGATGATGGGTTGGATTGGGCGCGCCAGTTCGGGATGCTGGCGCGCGGCAGCGAGCAGGCGGTGCGGCTCGATCTGTGCTGTCTGCAGATTGGCCGGATCGTGGAGCCGGGGCTCGATCCGCTGGCGGCGCTGGCCAAGCTCGACGAGTTGGCGGGTGATGTGGGGGAGGTCGGGGATGATCCTGCGGCGCTTGCGGCGAGGATCAACACGGTCCTGTTTGAGGAGCACCGGTTACGGGGCGATACGGAGACGTATTACGAGCCGAGCAACTGCTGTCTGCACTCGGCGCTGGTATCGGGACGGGGGATGCCGATCACGCTCGCGGTGGTGATGATCGAGGTTGCGCGTCGGGTCGGGTTGGAGTTGCAGGGGGTGGGCACGCCGTTTCATTTTCTGGTCAAGTACCGCGATGCGGGTACGGGTGCGGATCGGTTCCTCGATCCGTTTCATGGCGGACGGGAGATTGATCGGACGGCGCTGGTGGAGCGTCTGCGGGCGACGAATCGGGGTCTTGGGCCGAATCCGGACTCGTTTCTGGCGTCGGTGACGAAGCGGCAGATGCTGCAGCGGGTTCTGACGAATCTGAAGGGGATCAGCGTTCGGCGGCGGGACTATCACGCGGCGATCCGGACGACGGACTATCTGTTGGCGTTGTCGCCGTGGTCGTTGGAGGAGCGTCGGGATCGGGGCATGCTGTGTTATCAGACGGGGCAGTACATCGAGGCGTTGGACGATTTGCAGCAATATCACGAGCACGCAGGGAAGACGCCGGATCTGGCGCGGGTGGCGGACTTCATCGAGCGGATTCGGACGCGGATCGGGGAGCCGGGCTGACGGTCAGGGTCGACGGGCGGGGCTGACGGTCAGGGCGCCGCTGCACTTGTCAACGGTGTGTGACATCTCCGCTATATTGGATCACGGCTGTTGGCGGGAATGCTGCAACCGTCGCGGCCGTTCTCATTCTTGTCATTCAATCATCTCGCAGCCTGAGAAACGCAAGGGGAATGGCCAACGCAACCACTCTGCGCACGGTCAGCGTGCCTGTGTCGAACAATGGCGCAACCGCCCATGCCTACTGCCACGTGCACGACGAGCTCCGCTATCGGACGGAGGACGGGCCGTGGTTCCGGGACATTACGGACGAGGTGCGCGCGATCGTGCAGCGCTCGGGCGTGGTGTCGGGTCAGGTGTCGGTGTTTTCGCAGCACACGACGGCGGCGATCATCCTGCAGGAGCACGAGCCGCTGTTGCTTGAGGATCTGCGTGATCGGCTGAAGTCGTTTGCGCCTGCGGGCAAGTACTACCGGCACAACGACTTCGAGATTCGCACGGTGAACATGCACGAGAACGAGCCGGAGAACGGTCACTCGCACGTGCAGCACATGCTGCTGGGCACGTCGGAGACGGTTCCGGTGCTCGGCGGGCAGATGCACATCGGCGAGTTTCAGTCGGTGTTTCTGGTAGAGCTGGACGAGGCGCGCGACCGTTGTGTCAGCGTCACGGTTCAAGGCATCACGGGCTGACTGTTCGAAGCAGCGGCGTAGGAATCAGGACGGCCGCCTCCTGCGGGGGGCGGCCGTTCGTATACTCGCGGCATGACACAGCGCGGAGCCGCCCCGTTCGACCCGCTTGCGGCGGTCAACCTGCCTGGGCTGGACACTCCGCTGGCGATGAGGCTGGCTGAGCGAATCGCTGAGCGTGGTCCGATCACGTTCGCGGAGTGGATGGAGGCGTGTCTCTACGATTCGGAGCACGGCTACTACCGTCGGGGCGTGCCGACGGTCGGCAGGGACGGCGATTTTCTGACCAGTCCTGAGGTGCATCCGCTGTTTGGGGCGTCGGTTGGGCAGGTGATTTCGGAGCTGTGGAGGGGGAAGCCGCTGACGGTGGTGGAGGTTGGACCGGGCAGCGGGGCGATGGCTGAGTCGATCCTGCGTCAGCTGCACGCGACGTCGGCTGATGTGGCGTCGGAGCTGTCGTACGTGCTGGTGGAGCCTGATGCGGCGGCGGCCGAGCGGACGCGGTCGCGGCTGTCGCAGGTGCACGAGGCGAGACGGTTGCAGTTCTGTTCGGCGATCGCGGAGATGCCGTCGGCGGACTTGGTGGTGGCGAATGAACTGCTCGATGCGTTGCCGGTGCATCGACTGGTCGCGCGTGCGGGCGCGTGGCGGGAAATCTATGTGGATTGTTCTCGCGCTCTGGGCTTTCACGACTGGGAGTGGGAGTTGAGCGATGGATCGCTGCTCGATCCGCTGATGGGGGTGGAGCCGAGCGAGGGTCAGATTGTGGAGGTGTCTCCGTTGCGGGCGGAGATCGTTGAGTCGCTGGCGGGCAGGGTGTGCGATGGCGGTCTGCTGCTGTTGTTCGACTACGGATACGAGCGGTCGCGGCTGTATGCGTCGTGGCGTCGGGAGGGGACGCTGATGACGTTTCGCAAGCACGTGCCGGGCGATGATCCGTATGTGTCGCCGGGCGAAACGGACATCACCTGCCATGTGGATATCGATCAGGTGAGTGAGGCGGCGGAGGGGGCTGGTCTGAGGGCGCTGCCGTCGCGGTCGCAGGCGGAGTGGCTGCATGATCTGGGCGCGGCGGTGCTGCCGTCGGTTGCGGATGCGGGAGGCGACCGTTCGCGCTATCTGGCGGCTCGACGAGCGGCCGAGACGTTGACAGACCCTGCCGGTCTCGGTCGTGTGGCGGTGATGGGGTTCGTTCGGGGCGAGGTAGCGTCGTTGTCGGGCTGGCGCGGTTATGTCTGAGCCTGGGCCTGAGATTGGCGATTTGCTGCCGGATACGAGTCTGCATCTGCGTCTGCGGCTGGGGGACGGTCCGTTGCTGGTGCTGTTCTTCAGTGAGGCGAACACGCCGCTGTGTACGACGCAGCTGTGCGCGTTTCGCGATGATTACGAGATGCTGGCCGAGCTCGGGGCGGATGTGGTGGCGGTGTCGACCGATTCGGAGGCTGATCAGGCGCGGTTCCGCGAGGAGCATCTGCTGCCGTTTGCGCTGCTGTCGGACGGCGATCTGAGCGCGGCTGCGGCGTTTGGCGTTGCGGATGGGGAGGGCAGGCGGGCGCAGCGGGCGGCGTTTGTGGCGGATCGCGAGGGGGTGATCCAGCTGGCGATTCCGTTCTACCAACCGACCAACTTCGAGCACTACCAGCAGGTCTTCGAGGCGCTGGGACTGGATGTGTGATGTTTGAGCGCTTTGAGGTCGAGGCCGAGGCGATTCTGGAGGAGCAGATTCGGCTCTGCGAGATCGCTGCGCCGACTGGGCAGGAGTCGACGCGGGGCGATGCGGTGGCGTCGGCGTTTGAGTCGCTGGGACTGCGGGTTGCGCGGGATGCGGTGGGGAATGTGATTGCTGAGGGGGCGCGACGGCCGCGGCGTCCGCTGATTCTGAGCGCGCATCTGGACACGGTGTTCGGGCCTGAGCAGTCGTGTCGGGTGGCGCGGCCGGGTGAGTCGAATCCGTATCGTGGCGGCGCGATCGTGCCGGCCAACGAGTATCACGCGCCGGGCATCTCGGACGCGGCGGCTGGGCTGGCGGCGATGCTGGCGGTGGCGCGGGCGTTGTCGGGCACGTCGGCGGGGGAGCAGATCGTGTACGCGGCCACGGTTGGCGAGGAAGGGCTGGGCGACTTGCGAGGGGCGCGGCAGCTGTTCGCCACTGATCTGGGACGGCGGGCGCGCGCCTTCATCACGATTGACCACTCGGACGCGTCGGCGATCGTCAACGCGGGGATCGGTTCGCGGCGCTTCCGCGTGCAGTTTCGGGGACGCGGTGGGCACAGCTGGGGGCACTTCGGGCGCTACAACCCGGCGTTCGCGCTGGCGGCGGCGTCGGATCGTCTGGCCGCGACGGAGGTGGTGCGGGAGCCGCGGACGACGTTCAACATCGGTGTTGTGCGTGGGGGCGAGACGGTTAACGCCATCCCGGAGTTCGCGGAGGCGGAGGTAGACCTGCGCAGCGAGTCCCCGTTGGCGCTCGACGGGCTGGAGCGTGTTCTGCGGGACGCGGTTGCGTCTGGGCATCAGCGCGAGGTCGCGCGACGGAGCGAGGCGGCGCTTGAGCCGTCGCTGGCGCCGATCGGCGATCGACCGGCGGGGGTGACGCCTGCGGAGAGCGAACTGGAGCGGACGGCGCGGCGGGCGATTGAGGATGAGTCGCTGACGCCGCGGCTGATTGCTGCATCGACGGACGCCAATGCGGCGATTGCGGCGGGCGTGCCGGCGATTGCGATGAGCTGGGGCGGACGCTCGGACAACCAGCACAGCGTTCGGGAGTGGTTCGATCCGACGGATCGGGCGCGGTCGCTGCGTGTGCTGTCGCGGATTCTGGTGGACCTGGCGGGTTCGGACGATGAGCGCGGCTGATTAGACTGAAGCTATGGCGGACGACGACCTGCGGGCGTACAGCGAGATCGTGATCGATCACTTTCAGCATCCGCGCAATGCGGGGGTGCTGGAGGATGCGAACGCCGTGGGGGAGGATCGCAATCCGGTTTGCGGCGATCACATGAAGCTGATGCTGCGGATCGAGGGCGAGGCGATTCGCGAGGCGCGCTTTCAGACGCGGGGCTGTCCGGCGTCGATTGCGACGAGCAGCATGGCGACCGTGGTGCTGACCGACATGCGGGTTGCGGATGCGGCGGGGTTGACGCGGCAGGACTTTGTTGATGCGGTGGGCGGGTTGCCGAAGGCCAAGATTCACTGCTCGGTGCTGGCGGCGGCGGCGCTGACGCGTGCGCTGGCCGACTATCGGGAGCGATCCACGAAGTCAGGCGCGAGCGCGTGAACGAGCGCCGCGTGCCGCTGCACCACTCGGTGCTTGATCTGCAGTCGGAGGGCGAGAGCGCGCTCAACGATTGGTTTCGGATTGGCGGTTCGGTCTCGACGATTCGCATTTGCCTGTCCGACGCCGAGCACGTGTCACTGGCTGCTGCGCTGATTGTGCTGGACGCTGCGCTCGCGCTCTCGGATGGATCGAGGGAGCGGCTGGACGCGCGTCTGCTGGCGGAGGGCGGGGTGGACGTTGATGGTCGGGAGGGCGCATTGGCGGCGCAGGAGCTGGTCATCCCCAGGCTGCCGCGCGGGGCGCAGACGGCGTTGGCGACGGCGAAGGCATCGAATGGGGTTGGTGCTGCCGCGCGGCTGTCGCGCAATGGCGATGCGGCGGTGATGCTGGTCGGCGTTGCACCGCATCCGATTCGGGCGCGTCAGATTGAGTCGGTGGTGCGCGGGCGGGTTCTGGACGACCGGATCATCGACCTGGCGGCGCAGACGGCGCGATCGGAGGCGCAGCCGTACGGCGTGGGGGAGCTGACCGAGGCGTTCGCCGTGGATCAGGTCGAGGACGCGGCGCGGCGTCTCTTCCGGCGTCTGCGGGACCGTTTCGATTCTGAAGAGTTGCAGACACCGCCGCATGATCGCCGCCGTCCTGCTCGCCGCCGGTGAATCGTCGCGGATGGGCGAGCCGAAGCAGCTGCTTGATTGGCAGGGTCGGAAGCTGGTGACCGCGCAGAGTGAGGCGTTGTTGGCGGCCGGCTGTCGACCGCTGGTCGTGGTGCTGGGAGCGCACGCGGCGCGGGTGCGTCCGCACGTGCCTGATCATCCGGGCGTGCAGATCGTGACGAACCACGCGTGGCGATCTGGTCGTGCGTCCTCGATTCGGGCCGGGGCGCGAGCGGTGCCGTCGGAGGTGGAGGCGGTGGTGGTGGTCTCGGTCGATCAGCCGACTTCGGCGTCGGTGGTGGAGCGGCTGGCGGAGACGCTGTCGGCGTCGGATGCGGAGATAGTTGTTCCGCGCTATGGGGATCGCAACGGGCATCCGCCGATGTTCGCTGCTGGGTTGGTAGCGGAGTTGCGTGAGGTGTCGGAGCGGGGCGAGGGGCTGCGGGAGATTCGGCGCGGTCATGCGGATGGCACTATCTTCGTGGATATGGACGATCCAATGGTGACGCTGAACCTGAACACGCCTGAGGCGTATCGGCGTGCGGTGTCGCTGCTGTAAGGTGCATGTAGTGCAAGAAACCAGCGCCGAACAGGCCGCAGGAGGAAATGTCCTCTGGCAGCGGCGCTCGCGTCTGGCAGATCGGGCGCGACAGAGAGTGGACGAGTGATGGCTACCCCGCTACGTCAAACGCTTCAGGTGGGCAAGTATGTGGTCGGTCAGCGGCTGCGCGGCACGAAGCGCTATCCGCTGGTGCTGATGCTCGAGCCGCTGTTGCAGTGCAATCTGGAGTGCGCGGGTTGCGGCAAGATTCAGCATCCGACGGATATCTTGCGGCGGCGTCTGACGCCGCAGCAGTGCTGGGACGCGGTGGAGGAGTGCGGCGCGCCGGTCGTCGCGATCGCGGGCGGCGAGCCGTTGATCCATCAGGACATTGTGGAGATTGCGAACGGCTTCACGGATCGCAAGAAGTTCGTGTACCTCTGCACCAACGCGATCCTGCTGGAGCGCAAGCTGGCGGAGTTCGAGCCTAACCCGTATCTGACGTTTTCGGTGCATGTAGACGGGTTCGAGCAGGATCACGACGACTCGGTTTGTCGCGACGGTGTGTGGGAGGTGGCGATCCGCGCGATTGAGGCGGCGAAGGCGCGCGGCTTCCGGGTGACCACGAACAGCACGTTCTTCCTGGGCGCTCAGCCGGAGCGGATTCGGATGATGTTCGACAAGCTGATGGAGATCGGCGTCGACGGGCTGATGATCTCACCGGGCTATCCCTATGAGAAGGCGCCGGATCAGGAGCACTTCCTGGCGCGCAATCAGACGAAGGAACTGTTCCGCGACATACTGAATGATCCGCCGAAGCGCTGGAGCTTCAACCATTCGGAGCTGTTCCTCGATTTCCTGAAGGGCGAGATCGAATACGACTGCACGCCGTGGGGGAATCCGACGTACACGGTGTTCGGCTGGCAGCGTCCGTGCTATTTGATGGACGAGGGGTACGCGGAGAGCTTCGAGGAGCTGATTGAGGAGACGGAGTGGGAGAATTACGGCGTGGCTTCGGGTAATCCGAAGTGCGTGGATTGCATGGTGCACTCGGGCTACGAGGCGTCGGCGGTGATCGACGCGACGACGAATCTGAAGGCAGGGGTGAGGAGCTTCGCTGGTTCGCTACGCTAGTCGTTGTGGTGGGGCGTTTAGACGAGGCGGAAGCGGACGCCGCCGAGCATGATCGTGGTCTGATCTTCTGAGACCTGTAGCTCGTGGTGGCGGGCGGCTGCGATCACGTGGTCGCGGTCAACGACTGAGACATCGAGTCCGCCGAGTCCGTCGCCGCGGCCGTCGGCGTCCTGGACGAAGCGCAGGACTGCGTCGTCGAGCTCGATTGTGGGGACTCCGTCGTCGGAGGACACTGGTCGTTGCACGACTTCAGACCAGCGGGCGGCCATGGCGGCGGGGTCGCTGCTCTGCAGCTCGGCGGCGGTCATTGCGAGGGCGACCTGATCGCGTCGGGACTCGAGCACGTGTTCGCGGGGACCGGCGGGATTCCAGGGGCCGTCGGGGGCGTCGCCGCCGCGGTTCCAGCGCAGTTCGGCGATGGCGCCGGGGACGTCCTTGGGATGCAGCTGAATGCCGTCGGTTTCGTCGTTGGCGGAGTCGAGCACGATGCGGATGCCGAGCGCGTCGACGTGCTGGCGGCGTTCGGCGATGTTGTCGCACTGCATGATGACCATGTATCCGCCGTCACCGCCGCGTCGCTGGATGTAGCGTCCGCCGGCGGTGCCGGGCTGGAACGGGGAGACGACTTCGAGGAATCCGTTGCCGATCGGCATGAGGAAGTTGTGGAGTCCGAAGCGTGCGAGGCCGGGGTCGCGGTGGCAGACCTCGAGGCCGAGGACGCCGCGGAGGTGGGACTCCACGTGGTCGAGGTCTTGCGCGACGAGGCAGATTTGGCGCATGCGCAGCATGTGGGACTCCTTCCGTTAGCGGCCGGTGAAGACCGGGCGTCGCTTTTCGACGAAGGCTTTGCGGGCCTCGATCGAGTCTTCGGTCTCGCCGACGCGTCGCATGCGGTCAGCCTCGCGTCGGACGGCTTCGGAGAGGGGGATGGTGAAGGCATCGTTGAGGTTGCGCTTGATGCCGGCGATGGCGCCGGGATGGGAGTCGCGCAGCTGGGCGGCGATCTGGAGGACGTAGGGCATGAGTTCTTCGGGATCGAAGACGCCGTTGGCGAGGCCGAGCTCGCGCGCTTGATCGGCCTGGACGCGGTCGGGCAGGAGGTACATTTCGCGGGCCTTGCCCATGCCGACGAGTCTGGGGAGGGTCCAGGTGCCGCCGAAATCTCCGGAGAATCCGACCTTGAGGAAGGCGGTGTAGAGGTACGCGGTGGAGGACATGTAGCGGAGGTCGCAGGCGAGGGTGAGGGAGCAACCGGCGCCGGCGGCGCCGCCGTTGATGGCGGCGATGGTCGGTTTGGGCATTTCGTGGAGGAGGACGGAGGCGCGTTCCTGGTTGGTCAGGGAGTAGATGCTCTGCTCGAGGTTGCGGATGTCACCGCGGCCGGTGTCTTTGAGGTCTCCACCGGCGCAGAAAAGTCGGCCGGCGCCGGTGAGGATCACGACGCGCACGTCGTTGTCTGCGGCGGCGGCCTCGATGGCGAGCGGCAGTTCGTTGAGCATCGTGCCGTTGAGGGCGTTGAGCGACTCAGGGCGGTTGAGGGTGATCGTGCAGATGCCGTCATCGATGTCGTAGAGCAGGGTTTCGTACATGTGCGTCCTCGTCTGGCTGGCGGTCGGTCTGGTCGGTTCCAGTGTAGCCATCGAGCGTTTGCGGGCAGCGGGAGGCGATCGGCTGGCGTAGACTGAGTCCATGCTGATCATCACAGCGGCATTGTCGTGGGAGTCGCGCGCGGCGCGGGCGGGCCAGGCGATCGCTGGTCGAGGGCGCGTGCGATTGATGACCTCAGGGGTGGGTCCGCAGCGGGCGCGGGATGCGGCGGAGGAGCTGATCGAGCGGGGCGAGGCGACGGGCGTGATCAGCGTCGGGGTTGCGGGCGGACTGACCAACGACCTGCGGCGGCCGTCGATCACCGTGCCTGACCAGATCATCCGCCAGTCGGATGGTGCGGTGTTCGAGCCGGACATCGAGCTTCGCAAGCAGACGTTTCGGTTGCTGAACCGTTCGGACATTCCGTGGCACTCGGTGATCAGCATCACGACGCCGGAGATTCTGTTCACGAAGCCGGAGAAGCGGGAAGCGGCGGCGTCGGGCGCGCAGATCGTGCAGATGGAAGACGCGGAGTGGGCCGATGTGTGCTCGGCGGCGGGCGTGCCGTTCGCGTCGGTGCGGGTGGTGATGGACGCGTTGGACGACGACATCCCGACGGAGGTGGTGGGCTGGGGCGGCAATCCGTCGGCGCTGGACATCGCGCTGGGCGCGGTTCGGCGTCCGGGTCTGGTGCCGGAGCTGGTCTCGCTGGGCTTGCAGCGACAGTCGGCGTTGAGCGTGCTGGAGCGGGCGATGACGCTGATCATTCCGTCGCTCGCGCCGGCGCGAGCGGACCAATCGGTCGCTGCCGAGTAGGCGCGAGCGGGTCGTCGCTCGGACGAGTCAGATGCGCCGGGTGCTGGTCAGCGGAGCGAGCGGATTTATTGGCGCGCACGTCGTTCGATCGGCGTTGGAGGCGGGGGCGGAGGTGCGCGCGCTGGTCCGGCCGCGCAGCGATCTGAGCAATCTGGATGGCCTGCCGGTCGAGCTGGTGCGCGGCGATCTGACTGAGGCGGCGTCGCTGCGGGATGCGCTCGAGGGGATGGACACGCTGTTCCACGTGGCGGCGCGGTATGACCTGAGCCGTCGGGCGCGGGGCGACGCGTTTGCGGCCAATGTGGGTGGGACGCGAGAGCTGATGCTGGCGGCGCTGCGGGCGCAGGTTGACCGGGTCGTGCATACGTCGTCGGTGGCGGCGGTTGGTGCGCCGCTCAATCCACGGCGTCCGGCGGATGAGTCGCAATGGGCGAGCGCTGACGATGCGCCGGGTCCGTATGAGGAGACGAAGATTGTCAGCGAGCGTCTGGTGCACGGTCTGGTGCGGTCAGAGGGGTTGCCGGCGGTCACGGTCTTGCCGACGGCGCCGATAGGCCCGCTGGATGTCAAGCCGACGCCGACGGGTCGGCTGATTCGCGATGCGGCGCGGGGCGTGATGCCGGGGTACTTGGCGTCGGCAGGGCTGAACGTGGTGCATGTGCGCGATGTTGCCGATGGACACATCCAAGCCGCCACTGTTGGACGCACCGGGGAGCGTTACATTCTGGGTCATCGCGATGGCAATCTGACGCTGCGGAAGATCATCGAGCGGGCGGCGGCAGCGGGCGGCGTGAGGCCGCCTCGTCTGGCGATTCCTGCGCCGGTCGCGTATGTCGCGGCGGTGGTGGATGAGTATCTGGTCAGCGTTCTCAGGGGTCAGCAGCCGCGGGCGACGGTCGCTGGCGTACGGTTGGCGCGTCGGCGTCAGTGGTTCAGTCCTGATCGGGCGATTGGGGAGTTGGGGCTGCCGCAGACTGATCTTGCGGTCGCCTTTGCTGAGGCGGCGGAGTGGTTCGGTGGGCAGGATCGATGACTGCGTCATCGTCGCAGGCTGTCTTGAACGGCGGGGCGAGCAGCGGGATTGTCTGGCCACGAGTGCGGAGGGGGCGAGATTCCAGACGAGCTGGAATGACGGTTGGGGGCTGGATTGACGGTGGGGCCGGCCTTGTCTGGCTGGAAGTGCGGAGGGGGCGAGATTCCAGACAAGCTGGAATGACGGTGGGGAGCTGGAATGACGGTGGGGGGTTGGGGTGAGGGAGGGGGCGGGGTTCCAGGGGGGCTGGGGTGGCGGACCTTGGGGTTAGGTTAGGGTGAAGCCTTGGTAGGTGCTTTTGGCGACGTTTTCTAGGTGTTCTCGGTAGCGGGGTGCGCCGCCGGGCCAGATGAGGGTTCGGATGTGGTCGTGGCCTTCGACGTTGGAGTTGTAGCCGGTGAACCAGCTCTTGACTTTGCTGGCGAGCTGGAATGAGTACATTTCGTCGACGCGCTGGAGCCACTCGGCTTCGGCCGACGGTAGTGGCTCGACGCGTTGGTGTCCGTGGGCGCGCATGTAGGCGAGCAGGTCGGAGATCCAGTCGACGGCAGTCTCGATGCCGCGCGGGTAGTTGGTGGAGACGGAGCCGCCAAGCGGCCCGCTGAGCATGAGGAGGTTGGGGAAGCCGGAGGTTTGGATGCCGAGGAAGGTGTTGGGTCCGTTTTGCCACTGGTCGCGGAGGGCGGTGCCGCCGAGGCCGCGGAAGTCGATACGGTCGAAGGCGCCGGTGATGGCGTCGAAGCCGGTGGCGTAGATGATGATGTCGAAGTGATACTCGTGGGCGGTGGTCTGGATGCCGTTGTGGGTGATTCGCTCGATTGGAGTTGCGTTGAGGTCGACGAGGTGGACGTTGTCGCGGTTGTAGGCCTCGTAGTAGCGGGTTTCGAGGGGGACGCGACGGGTGCCGAAGCCGTGGTCTTTGGGGATCAGCAGTTCGGCGGTGTCGGCGTCATGGACGCGCTGGCGGATTTTGTCGGCGATGAAGGCGGAGTAGGAGGCGTTGGCTTCGGGCTGGATGCCGACATCGACGAAGTTGCTCATCCAGACGCTGAAGCCGCGTGCTTGGTAGAGCTGTTCCCAGAGTTCGAGGCGGTCTTGTTCGCTGACTTCGTGGAACTTGCGTGGGTCGGGTCCGTGCAGGAAGCCGCCTGGGGTGCGTCGGCAGATGTCGAAGATTTCGTCGTAGGAGGCTTTGATCTGCTGCTGGTCGATGGGGTCGATTGGTCCGTTGTGGAGGGGGGCGCACCAGTTGGGTCGGCGCTGGAAGACGGTCAGGTCGCCGACCAGGTCGGCGATTTCGGAGATGACCTGGACGCCGGTGGCGCCGGTGCCGACGACGGCGACGCGCTGTCCGTCGAGTTGGACGGGCTCGTGTGGCCAGTAGTAGGTGTGCCAGGAGCCGCCCTGGAAGTCGTCGATGCCCTCGATGTTGGGCATGGTGGCGGCGGAGAGCATGCCCATGGCGGCGAGCAGGAAGCGGGTGGTGAGCTCGCGGCCGTCGTGCAGCGTGAGGCGCCAGAGGTTGTTGGGTTCGTCGTAGGAGGCGGCGTTGACCTGGCAGTCGAACTGCATGTGCTGGCGGAGGTCAAACTTGTCGACGACGTGGTTCAGATAGCGGAGGGTCTCGGGCTGGCTGGCGAAGTGTTCGCTCCACTCCCACTCCTCGAGGAGTTCTTTGGAGAAGGAGTAGCCGTAGGTGTAGCTCTCGGAGTCGAAGCGGGCGCCTGGGTAGCGGTTCCAGTACCAGGTGCCGCCGGGTCCGCTGGCGGTTTCGAGGACGGTGGTGTGGAGGCCGAGTTCGAGCAGCTTGTAGAGCTGATAGATGCCGGCGACGCCGGCGCCGATGATGATTGCGTCGTATTGGGGTTGGTCAAGGTGGGACATGGGAGCTCCTTCGCGTCAGGCAAGGCTAGAGGCTTGGCGGGTCGCCTTGCCTGACGCGGGAGCGGTTGAGGGTCAGCTGCCGTCGTCTCCTTCGTTGGCGCTGTCGTCGTCGACGGCGTCGGCCGATTCGGTGTCGTTGGCGCCGAGGTAGCGGTCGTGGATTTCTGGGGGGATCAGGGCGTTGGTGACCTTGCGCATCTGGTCGGCGTCGGCGATTTGGGGTTCGATCAGGAGGGTCATGCCGTTGAAGAGGGAGACGGGGTCGAGCCGGAGGCGCTCAATGAGCAGCGCGCCCATGACGCCGAGGTAGGTCTGGACGAGCGGGTGGTCGTAGATGGCGAAGAGGATTTTGCCTTCTTCGACCCAAGTGGCAAAGCCGAGGTTGAAGCCAAAGGTGGCGAGCGGTACCTGCGGGTTGGGCCACTGCTCGAAGAGGATGCTGAGGCCGACGGAGTCGGAGAGGGCGAGCACCGCGCCGATGTCGCCCGCGTGGGTGCGGGCCACAAGGGCCGCGGCTGGGCGTTCGCCGTCGTAGCTCCAGGTTTCGACGTCACCGTTGGCGTAGGTGTTGGAGAGGCCTTCGCAGCGCTCGTGCAGTCCGACGTTGTCGGCTTCGTGGATGACGCAGAGGATGGTGCCCTGGATCTGTTCGAGGTTGAACTGCTCGCCGGCCAGTTCGCCGGCGCGACGGTCGTTCAGTCCGATGTGGAAGCTGGAGCCGACGTCGCTGGCGGCGGCGGCGCCGGAGTTGAAGGACATGACGGGGATGTCGGCAGCGGTGGCTTCGGCAACGGCTGGGGCCAGGCCGTCGGGCGAGGCGAGGGTGGTGGCGATGGACACGGCGCCGTCGGCGACGCATTGTCGGATGGCTTCGGCCTGTTCTGCGACATCGGCGAATGCTTCTGCGCGCAGGTTGAGACCGAGCGCGGCCGAGGCGGTGATGGCGGTGTCGGTGGCGAGACCCCAGAAGATGTCGGTGCCGCCGTGGCTGATGACGCAGAACAGGTCATCTTCTGCGGGCAGCAGGGGATCGATCATTTCGAACCAGTAGTGGATCCAGGTCCAGGGGAGGTGCGGGTTGTTGAAGAGGATGTGGTCACGGGCGAAGACGGCGGTCTCGGAGATTTGGTTGGAGGTGCCCATGATCTGTGAGATTTCGCCGGCGAGGAGTCGGCGCTCGACTTCGTCGGCGACTGCGTTGTAGTCGTCGGACTCGATGATGTCGACGCCGGTGGGGAAGGTGTCGCCGATGCCGTTGCAGAGTGCGCGCAAGGCGGAGTGTGCGGGGTCGACGAGGCAGAGCACGGGCGGGAGGGATTCGGGGTCGTCTTGGGCGTGGAATTGCTCGACGAAGTAGTCGCCGGTGAGCTGGCCGGTCTCGAAGAGCTCGGTCTCGTAGTCGGCGGCGATTTCTTGGGCGCGGCTGACCTGTTCGAAGGTGACGGAGGAGCTGAACCTGATTTCGCCGGGGTCGGCGTCGGGGGCGAGGAATCTATGGTCGGGCTGTTGAATGACGCCCCAGGTTCCGTCGTCGCTGCGCTGTTGCAGACCGATTTCGACGCGTCCGTCGTCGAGGCGTTCGACGGCGACGCGCACTTCAACGCCGTCCGATTCTTGATTGGCCCAGACGGCGCCCAAGGCCGCTGCGCCGATGAGGATTCCGACGGCAAGTAGAACAATTGCCCGCATGACGATCTCCGATCTGTGGTCATCTCGGTGTTGTGCAGCCGAACGCTATCGAGGATATGGGACGATTGGGTCGGGGTCGTGTGTGGTTGGGAGGCGGCGGGATCTTTGAGTAGATGGGACTGGTTGATGCTTAGTGTGAGGGGGTCGAGTTGTCGGGGGAGATGGCGGGCGAGATTCCAGACAAGCT
>JAJDZG010000051.1 GCA_022824765.1 Dehalococcoidia bacterium
GCCGCCGTCGATCCAGACCGTCGGACGACGGTGAACGACCCAGTTGACGATGTTGTCTTCGGTGCGGACATAGTGCCAGAGGCTGAAGAAGGCGCTGACGCCGTCGCCGACGGGCCGGGCGTTCCATTGCTCAGCGGTCATCTGCGGCACCGCGCGATCGAGCATCGCGTGCATGCCGTTGAGGCCTTCTTGAATCACCTCGAGTTGGGTCAACGTCATAGTCATGTCCCTTCGGGTCGACAGTCGCTTCGAGCATATGCTGAGCTCAATCAACACAGGAGGACAAGATGGCAGCACGCGTGCTTCCCAGCGAGTATCAGGAGATGTTGCGTCACGGGACGATGTCCGTTGGCCTGTACACGCCGCAGGATGTGGACAAGCAGTCGCCGCACGATCAGGACGAGGTGTACATCGTGGCCTCAGGGACCGGCGTGTTCGCGCTGGGCGATGAGCAGATGGCAGTAGCGCCCGGCGACACCTTCTTCGTCGGCGCCGGGGTCCGTCATCGGTTCGAGCAGTTCAGTGACGATCTCGCGGTGTGGGTGGTCTTCTACGGACCATCGGGCGGTGAGCACGCATCCGGCGCGGGATGAACCTTATGGCTGACGAGATTTCCTCGACCAGGATTGCTCATGAGGTGGCGCTATGGCTTTAGCTGCTGCGACTGCGATAGTCGTTTCCACCGCCGTGTTTCTTCTGGTCTGATCACCCAATCTTCTGGATTTCGCTTCCAGAGGGGCGCAAACCCGAATCGGTAGACCATGTTGAGCTTGCCTGGCGGCAACCGACCCGCCTTCGAGGTCTTGGGGGCTGATTCTGATCGCTGCTCTTCGCGGATATCTCTGCCGCGACGGCGCCAGCCTGGCCGATTGACCGCGTCCTAGTAGACGCCGCCGAGCTTGTTGTGATCCCAGCTGTAGATGCGGGTGGGGTTGATCCGCACCACTGCCCGCTTGGACGCCTGGCTGCGGCGCTGCTCGTTGTCCATAGGGATCGTCGAGCGGCCGCCGGCGTTGGGATTGTTCTTCTCGCCCGTTGCGTCCTGGACAGCCATGACCAACTCGGGGTCGCCCTCGATCACGTCCGCCTCGCCCTCGATCACGAGACCCTTGATCTTCGAGTACTCCGTGCCGGACTCAAGCATCACGGTGATGCGCGGGTCCCGCTTGAGATTGAGCACCTTCTGGGCCTTGGCGTAGGTCGTGAAGTGGATCTTGTCATCAATCACGCCGTACCACATCGCGACGAGGTGGGGAAATCCATTGTTGCCGTTGGATGCCACCTGCAGCGTCCAGCCCGTCTCGACAAACTCCTTGGCTTCCTCGTCGGTCATGGCGATCATGTTGCGTCGGCTGGGCATGGGTTCTCCACTCAGTGCTTGCGGTTCTTCGCAGTCTAGTTAGGGCCGTGTCATCGCTTCGGGCTGAACCCATTCGGCGAACTGTTCTTCGGTCAGCAGGCCCAGTTCGATGCCGGCCGAGAGCAACGTGCCGTTGTCTGCGTGCGCCTTCTTGGCGATGGCCGCCGCGTTGTCGTAGCCGATGTGCGGGTTGAGCGCCGTGACGAGCATCAGCGAGGATCGCATCAGCTCGTCAATGCGACCGTAGTTCGGCTCGATGCCAACCACGCAGTTGTCGGTGAAGGACACCGCAGCGTCGCCGAGCAGTTTGATGCTCTGCAGGTTGTTGAAGGCCATGACGGGCTTGAAGACGTTGAGCTCAAAGTGCCCGTTGGCGCCGCCGACGGAGACGGCGACCGCGTTGCCCATCACCTGTGCGCAGACCATCGTCAACGCTTCGGACTGCGTCGGATTGACCTTGCCCGGCATGATCGAGGAACCGGGCTCGTTGGCTGGCAGGTTCAGCTCGCCGAGTCCCGCGCGCGGTCCCGAACCGAGCATGCGCACGTCGTTGGCGATCTTCATGAGCGAAACGGCGATAGTATTCAGCACGCCGGCCAGCTCGACCTGCGCGTCGTGTGCGGCGAGCGCTTCGAACTTGTTCGGCGCGGTCACGAAGGGCAAGCCGGTCAGCTCTGAGATCTCCGTCGCGACGCCGACAGCGTAGTCAGGGTGCGAGTTGATCCCGGTGCCCACCGCCGTGCCGCCCAGCGCGAGCTCGTAGAGGCGCGGCAGCGTCTGCTCCGCACGGTCGATGCCGTATGCGACTTGCTGCACGTAGCCGCCGAACTCCTGACCCAGGGTCAGGGGCACCGCGTCCATGAAGTGGGTGCGGCCGATCTTGACGATGCTGGCCCATTCCTCCGCCTTCGCCGCCAACGCGTCGTGCAGATAGCGCAGGCTGGGAATCAGGTGCTGCACCGTTTGCTCAGCAGTCGCGATCGCCATCGCGCCGGGAAAGACGTCATTCGACGATTGGGACATGTTCACGTGGTCGTTTGGGTGCACCGGCGATTTGGAGCCAATCTCGCCACCAAGGATCTCAATCGCGCGATTGGAGATGACCTCGTTCGCGTTCATGTTCGACTGCGTGCCTGAGCCGGTCTGCCACACGACGAGCGGGAAGTGATCGTCCAGGTCGCCGTCAATCACCTGCTGTCCTGCAGAGCGGATGGCATCCGCGATCTCGCTGTCCAGACGACCAAGCTTCTGGTTGGCGCTCGCCGAAGCATGCTTGACGATGCCCATGGCGCGCAGGATCGAGCGCGGCATTCGTTCGCCGCCGATCTTGAAGTTCTCCAGCGATCGCTGCGTCTGCGCGCCCCAGTAGCGGTCGGCAGGCACGTCAATCGTGCCCATGGTGTCGGATTCGACTCGGATGTCTGTCATGTGGTGTTCCTTAGCAGCGATTGTGGACGATTAGTCGGCGTCGCTCAGGCGGGCCATGTCGTCGACGAGTCCTTGCACCGCGTCGGCGGAGTGCTTGAGCTGTCCGGCTTCGTCGTCTGTCAGGTCGATTTCGAGAATCTGCTCGATGCCGTTCGCGCCCAGCACGACGGGCACGCCGATGAAGAGCCCATCGACACCGTACTGTCCTTCAAGCAGCGCGGCGCAGGGGAGGATGCGGCGCTTGTCGAGCGCGATCGCGTCGACCATCTGCGCGACCGCGGCAGATGGCGCGTAGAACGCTGAGCCGGTCTTGAGCAGATTGACAATCTCCGCGCCGCCGTCGCGGGTGCGCTGGATGATCTGTTCCAGCTGGTCTTGTGGGAGCAGTTTCGTGATTGGGATGCCCGCCGCCGTGGTGTACGAGGCCAGCGGCACCATTGTGTCGCCGTGTCCGCCGAGCACGAAGGCATTGATGTCCTCGACTGAAATGCCAGTGGCCTCAGCCAGGAAGGAACGGTAGCGGGCGGTGTCGAGGATGCCGGCCATCCCAACGACGCGCGAGCTGGGAATGCCCGCGGCGTCGTACGCGACGTGGCACATCGCGTCGAGCGGATTCGAGACAACGACGATTGTGGCGTCTGGCGACTCGGCAATCGCGGCGCGGGTGACGGAGTCGACGATGCCCATGTTGATCTGCAGCAGGTCGTCACGCGACATGCCAGGCTTGCGGGCGACGCCGGACGTGATCACGACGATGTCCGAGCCTGCGGTCGGGCCGTAGTCGGTCGCGCCGCTGATCCGCGCGTCGACGCCGATCACGGGTGAGGCTTCAAACATGTCGAGCGCCTTGCCCTGTGGCAGTCCGTCAACGATGTCCACCAGGACGACGTCGGCATAGCCGCGCTCAGCGAGTCGCTGTGCTGTGGTCGCGCCGACGTTGCCGGCGCCAATGACGGTGACCTTCGTTCGCATGATTCAAGACCTTTCAGAGCACGGGCAGCCATACCCGTGGGGGAAGTGACGGGGCTTGTCCCATTGTTATCGGATGTAGCGGTTTGGGTCTGCTATGTGAATGGCGGACGACCCTCTTCCTGACCTGCTCCTTCAGGAGAGGGGAACGGAGCTACTGCGACGCAGCGATCTTGTTGAGCGCGCTGCCGGCCTGGAACCAGGAAACTTGCTCGTCGGTGAAGGTGTGGTTGACTTGCACCTCGTCGGCGCTGCCGTCTTCGTGGTCGATCTTCAGCGTCAACGGACGGCCAGGCGCGAAGTCGGCCAGTCCGAGCACACTCAGGCGGTCTCGCTCGCCGACGAGTTTGTAGTCGGCCGGATCGGCGAATGTCAGCGCGAGGATGCCCTGCTTCTTGAGGTTCGTCTCGGCGATGCGCGCGAATGATCGCGCCACGACCAGGTATCCACCGCTCCAGCGAATCTCCATGGACGCGTGCTCGCGGCTCGAGCCTTCACCGTAGTTTTCGTCGCCCACCGCAGCCCAGCGGATACCGGCGTCCTTGTAGGCGCGCGCGACCTCGTTGATTGGCTGATCTGCCTGGCCGGTGATCTGGTTCAGCGTCGTGCCGGTGCCGTCCGTGAACGCATTCACGCCGCCGCTGAACAGGTTGCCCGAGATGTTTTCGAGATGCCCGCGGAAACGCAGCCAGGAGCCAGCCGGCGAGATGTGATCGGTCGTCGTCTTGCCTTGCGTCTTGATCAGCACCGACAGGTATGTGTAATCGTTGCCGTCCCATGCGGTGAACGGCGTCAGGCGCTGCAAGCGATCACTTTCCGGACTGACAATGACATCCACGTCGCTTCCGTCCTCGGGCGGGGCGATGTAGCCCTCGTCGCCCGCATCGAAGCCGTCGGCGGGCAACTCGTCGCCGGACGGCGCGGAAAAGCGGAACTCGCCGTCGTCGGTCGCGATCGCGTCGGCCCGAGGATCGAAGCCGATCTCTCCGGCAAAGGCGGTGGCGACGACGAGTTCGGGCGAACCGATAAAGGCCAGGGTGTTGCGGTTGGCGTCGTTGCGGCCAGGGAAGTTGCGGTTGAACGAAGTGACGATCGTGTTCTGCTCGTCGCCCTCGAGGTCTGAGCGCTTCCACTGACCGATGCACGGTCCGCAGGCATTGGCGAGCACGGTCGCGCCGGCCGATTCGAAGGCATCGATCTGCCCGTCGCGCTTGGTCGTGGCGCGGATCTGCTCCGAGCCCGGCGTGACCAGCAGCGGCGCGCGCAGTTCGAGGCCAGCCTCGGCCGCTTGCCGAGCAATGTTGGCCGCGCGGCTCATGTCCTCGTACGACGAGTTCGTGCATGAGCCGATGAGCGCATTCGTCACGTTGAGCGGGTACTCCTGGTCGTCCATGAACTGACGAATCTCGGCCACGGTGTTGCGCAGATCGGGCGTGTGCGGTCCGACCCAGGCCGGCTCCAGTTCGGACAGGTCGATCTCGATCACGCGGTCGAAGATCTCGTCGCGCCCATCCTCGACACCGTCGTCGGCGCGCAAGTGCTCGGCGTTTGCCTCGGCCAGTTCCGCGATGTCGGCGCGACCGGTGCTGCGCAAATAGTCCGCAGTGCGGCGGTCGAAGGGGAAAAGCGAGGTCGTCGCGCCGATCTCGGCACCCATGTTGGTCACCGTGCCGCGGCCGGTGGCGCTCATCGAGTCGAGGCCCGGTCCGAAGTACTCGACTATGGCGCCTGTTCCACCCTTGACCGTGAGTTCGTCGGCGACACGCAGGATGACGTCCTTGGGCGCGGTCCAACCGTCCAGTTCGCCAGTCAGGTGGACGCCGATCAGACGCGGCATGGTCACGCCCCAACCGAGGCCGGCCATCACATCGACCGCGTCCGCGCCGCCGACGCCGATCGCGATCATGCCCATCCCGCCGGCGTTTGGCGTGTGCGAGTCGGTGCCGATCATCATCCCGCCAGGAAAGGCGTAGTTCTCGAAGACGACCTGGTGGATGATGCCCGAGCCGGGCTTCCAGAATCCCGCGCCGTAGCGGGCCGCGGCCGAGCGCAGGAACTCGTACACCTCTTCGTTCTCGGAGACGGCGGTGGACAGGTCCTCGTCGGCCCCCGCGAAGGCCTGGATCAGGTGGTCGCAGTGGACCGTCGTCGGGACGACGACGCGCTGTAGGCCGGCCAGTTCGAACTGCAACAGTGCCATTTGCGCTGTCGCGTCCTGCAGCGCGACGCGGTCTGGTTGCAGCGCCGCATGGTCGACGCCCCGCTCGATCGGCTGGTTCGCCGGATCGGTGAAGTGACCGAAGAGGATCTTCTCGGCCAGCGTCAGCGGACGGTCGATCCGCCGTCGGGCGACATCAATGCCGTCGCGGAGCTTGGCGTAGGCGGCGTCGATCCGCTGCAGAGCGTCGGGTTCGTGGGCCATGTCGTGATCCAGTTCGCTGCGTTCACCGCTGGGATCCGGCAGGTCGGACCGGATCAGAGTGGGATGTTGCCGTGCTTCTTGGGCGGCGACGTATCGACCTTGTTGGCAAGCATATCGAGCGCGCGGACAATCTCCGTGCGCGTGTCGCGCGGATCGATGATGTCATCGACGAATCCGAGCTCGGCCGCCTGATACGGACGGTAGAACTCGGCCTCGTACTCGGCAGTCGCCTGGACGCGCTCAGCGTCGGGATCGTCGGCGGCGGCGATGCGCCGGCGGTGGATGATGTTGACCGCGCCGTCCGACCCGGTCACGGCGATCTGCGCCGTCGGCCAGGCGAGGTTGACGTCTGAGCGCAGATGCTTGCTGCTCATCACGACGTAGGCGCCGCCGATTGACTTACGCAGCGTGACCGCCACCTTGGGCACCGTCGCCTCGGCGTAGGCGTAGAGCAGCTTGGCGCCGTGCGCGATGATGCCGCCGTACTCCTGCTGCGTACCGGGCAAGAAGCCGGGCACGTCGACCAGCGTGACGATGGGAATGTTGAAACAGTCGCAGAACCGGACGAATCGTGCCGCCTTGCGCGATGCGTCGATGTCGAGCACGCCGGCCAGCGAGTCGGGGTCGTTGGCCACAATGCCCACGCCGTAGCCGCCCATGTGGGCGAAGCCGATCGCCACGTTGCGCGCCCACTGCGCCTGGATTTCCATGAACTCGCCGTTGTCGACGATCTCGCGAATCACGCGCCGCATGTCGTACGGCCGAGTCGAATCGGCCGGCACGATGTCGACGAGGCTGTCCAGTTTTCGCTCAGGCGAGTCGCCGGTGTCGGTCCAGGGCGCGTCCTCCATGTTGTTCTGGGGCAGGAAGGTCAGCAATTGGCGGACACTGTTGAGCGTGGCTTCTTCGCCGGGAATGCAGAAATGAGCCACACCAGTCTTGGTGGCGTGCGTCAACGCGCCGCCCAGTTCCTCGTGGGTGACTTCCTCGCCGGACACCGCGCGAATCACGTCGGGACCGGTGATGTACATCTGACCAGTCCCCTGCACCATGAAGATGAAGTCCATGATTGCGGGAGAGTACACGCCGCCGCCCGCCGCCGGTCCGGCGCAGACGGCGATCTGAGGAACGAGGCCGGAAGAGAGCGTGTTGCGCAGGAAGATCTCGCCATAGCCGCGCAGCGACGTGACGCCCTCCTGAATGCGCGCGCCTCCGCCATCGTTGATCGCGACGATTGGCGCGCCGACCTTCATCGAGAGGTCCTGGATCTTGGCGATCTTCTCGGCTGCCGCCTCTGACACCGAGCCGCCGTACACGGTGAAGTCCTGCGCATAGGCGAACACGGTGCGGCCATCCACGGTGCCGTGTCCGACCACGACGGAATCGCCCTCGGGGCGGTTGTGTTCAAGCCCGAAGCCGCGTCCGCGGTGCTTGACGAACGGGTCAATCTCCGTAAACGATCCGGCGTCGAAGAGAATGTCCAGCCGTTCGCGTGCGCTGAGCTTGCCGCGGCTGTGCTGGCGTTGCAGACCCTCGGGGCGCGCCTCAGCGGCCACGCCGTTCAGCCGCCGCTCGGCGACCTCGGCCAGCAGAAAGTCGATCCCGCGCTGTTCTGTCTTCGCTGCTGGTTCTGAGACCATGCCTCACCTGTCACTTCCGCTGACGACATCCGCCTGACGGCTACTCGACAGAATGTGAGGCTACTACAGCGCGTGCGGAGCGGACAATCAAACGGGATCAGTTGCGCTCAAGCTGGAATCAACCGGGCGGTTCGGATGAGCCGGTTTCCTCCGCAGTGCCTTCCTCCTCCACCTGCTCTGGCTCTGGATCGGGCGGCGGCGGGATGATCAACGTTTGCCCCACCTGGAGATTGCCGGCCTGCGCCTCGGTCAAGCCGTTGTAGCTCATCAGATCCCTCCAAGTGAAGCCGAACGCCGCACCGATCTCGGCCAGCGTGTCGCCCGGCTCGACGATGTAGACCTCACCAGGCGGCTGGACGGGCTCGGCCTGCTCGGCTGGTTCGTCGGTCGTCTGCGGCGCGGCGACGCCGCATCCACCCTCGCGGATCGGGATGCGCAGCTCCTGCCCGATGCTCAGCGACGCCACGTCGACGATGTTGTTGAGGCGCTGAACTTCCGCCAGCGTGATGCAGAACCCGTCGGCGATTCCGGCCAGCGTGTCGCCCGGCTGCACGACGTAGATGGTCTCCGTAATCTCCGGCTCCTCGATCGTGATCTCGTCGCGGAACAGGTACGGATCGGGCAGCGGGTCGGGCAGGGCTTCCACCGGGTACGACTCGGCGCCAGTGGACGACTCAGCCGCGGTCGTTGCGCCGCCCGCGTCAGCGGCGGGATCGGCGCTCCCTCCGCAGGACGAGGCCAGCAGCGCCAGAGCCAGGATCAGCGTTGCAGTCAGCAAGCGGTTCACAGGACACAGTGTCGCACGCCAACGGAATCCGGGTCACTCACCACAGGACAGCGAAGGCGTGATGTCAGCGCCCGCGCGCTCCAGCAGACAGGCGAGGATGTCGTGGTTCAGCTCGCCGATGTCGCGAAAGAGCGGCCAGTTGACGTTGTCGAGATTGTCTGCCGGGGTGTGCAACACCGCGCCGGGCGGGAACACGAACACGATCGGCACGCCCGCCTGCGCAAAGGGGCTGTGGTCGGAACCGAGATTGCGTGGCAGCACGCCGGTTTCAGCATCGACGCCCTGCTGCGTCGCTACGGCAGCGGTGAGCGTCCGCAGCGCGGGCGAGGCGATGATCTGGATGGGGCGGACGCCGTCGCCAATCGCATCGAGGTTGAGCATGGCCGTCACCGGTTCGAGCCAGCCCGCTAACGCGGTCAGGTGCATCGAACCATGCAGACCGAGTTCTTCAGCGCCGAAACCGATGAAACAGATGTCAAGAGCAGCTGGATGACGAGTCCAGATCTCTGCCAGCGCCAGCGTCAGCGCGGCGCCCGATCCGTTGTCGTTGGCCCCAGAAACGCCCGGGACCGTGTCATAGTGCCCGCCGACGACTACGCGGCACTCGCCGCCCGGCTTGCGGGCAATCACATTCTGCGAGGCACCGCTGGCCGGCGCTGCCGCAGGAATGCTGAGTTCGGTTCCCGCGAGCAATCGGAGGGCGCGGCCGTCGGCGTTGGAGACGTGCAGGACGGGAATCGTGCTGGTATCGCCGCCGAACGTCCCGCCGACGCTCTGGACAGCGGTCTCATTTGCGATGATTAGCGCTGCCGCGCCGGCCGCTTCGGCGTGGACGGCCTTGGCGCGAAACTCGATGACGCCGCGTCGTACGATCACGATGGTGCCATTGACGTTGACGCCTGCGTAGTCGGCAGGCTCGCCGACGCCGGGTATCACGACGACGGGTCCGCTGGCTGCATCTCTGGAGGCACCGGGAAACAGGAAACCGACGGCCGGCTCGCGATCAGGCAGTGGGATCGGCGTGAACGTCGCCGCATTGACAAAGTCGAACTCCTGCAGCTCGACCTCATAGCCAAGCTCGGTGAAGACCTCGGCCATGTACTCGGCCGCGATGCGCTCCTGATCAGTGGCCGACGCTCGCGGCCCGAGGACCCCTGCGATGTGCTCGAGATAGGACTCGGCGACGGCGAAGTCGAACGGAGGTGCGAGATTCGCTTCAGGCGGGTCGGACTGTTCCTGCGCGACGTCGACTGGCTGCGGCGCTACCTGCGGCGCTGCCTGCTGCGACCGCTGCTGAGTCTGGGTTTGCTTTGGCTGAGAGGCATCGCTTGGTGATTCGCCGACCTGGTCTCCTCGCGGATCACTCGGTTGTGCAACGGCTTGCTGCTGTTCATGCTGTTGATCTTGATTGAGCGGCGGCGGTTCGGCGTCCGCGCACGCGGACGCGACGGCCGCGAGCAGCACGAGGAGGAGGACGAGGCGAGTCACGGTCGTCAGGGTCGCGGTCAACGGCCGCGGCGGAAGAGGCGCCGGATCGGATTCTGACTCTCAGACTCATAACTGACATAGCGGTCGCGCCAGTAGCCGCCGCTGGGCTTGTTGGCTTTCGGATTGCCGCCGCGTGACGTCCAGACCAGGCCGATCAGGAAGACCACGATGCCGGCAATCGCCAGCCACAGGCCGCCGCCGCGCAAGATCAATCCGATGATCAGTAGCCCCGCGCCAAGCAGCAGCAGGTGATTCGGCGTCAGCCCCGTCACACGGTTGACCAGCGTTGACCCAATCCGCTGCACGGCTCGACGAATCGGACCCGGTCTGCGCGAATGCCGTCGCCGCCAGTCAAAGTCCTCAATGTTCGACAGGACTTCTTCGACATCCCGTTCGAGTCGGTCAGAGCCGTCCGACATGGTGTCCTCCGCAACCCGCAGACTCTAGTTTAGCGCGGTGAGGAGCGCCGCCGTGGAGCGCCCCAGCCTCCGCCGCCAGGCGTCTCCACGCGGATGATGTCGCCCTCGTCGACATCGATGGTGATCTTGCCGGGCAGGCGCCGACGCGTCGGCTTGCCGCTGGCGGTCTTGGTCTCGAGCGTGTTGCGGCCCGGCTTGCCAGGATCGCCGCCCTGCACGCCCCATGCCTGCTGCGTGCGACGCTCCGTGATCAGCGTCACCTGCGCTGCGCCGAGGAACTGCGTGCGTCGAACCAGGCCGTGTCCGCCGCGCTGCTGGCCGCGTCCCCCCGAGCGGGGACGGATGCTGTTCTCCAGGACCCGCAGCGGATAGGCCAGTTCGATCGCCTCGGCTGGCGTGTTGAGCGTGTTGGTCATGTGCGAGTGCGCGGCGTCGAGGCCGGGCCCATCGGGCGCGCCGCCGAGTCCGCCGCCTGACGTCTCGTAGTAGGCCCACGGCTGTCCGCTGCGCGGGTCGATCCCGCCCGCAGTGAGGTTGTTCATCGTGCCCGACGACGCGGCTGGCATGCGCTCCGGCAACAGCTGATTGAACGCCCCCCAGACGGTGTCCACGATGCGCTGAGATGTCTCGACGTTGCCCGCTGCCACGGCAACCGGCGGCGATGCGGCGACCACCGAGTGATCGGGCAGCGTGAAGCTGATAGGCCGGAAGAGTCCGCCGTTCATCGGTGTCTCGGGCGGCAGCAGGCAGCGAATCACGTAGTAGCAGGCGGAGCGCGTGACCGGCGCGACCGCATTGATCGACGCTGCCCGCTGCGGAGCGCTGTCCGAGAAGTCGAAATGGACGAGGTCCTCGGCGATCGATAGCCGCAGCCGAATCGGGACCGGCTCGGGCGTGTGGCCGTCGTCGTCGAGTGAGTCTTCGAACGTCCAGGTTCCGAACGGCAGCTGGGCGAGCTGTGCTCGCGTCAGCCGTTCGCCGTAGTCGAGCAGCGCCGCCGCGGTCTGGACGTAGCGGTCGTCGCCGTAGTCGGCATGCAGATCAGCGATGCGCCGCTCGCCGAGTCGTTGAGCCGCGATCTGGGCGTTGAAGTCGCCGCGCCGTTCGTCGGGCGTGCGTACATTGCGCAAGATCAGCGTGAGCGCCTCTTCGACCAGCTCGCCGGCGCGGAAGAGGCGAATCGGCGGGATCACGATGCCTTCCTGGATCAGCTCGCGCGCGACGGGCATGGAGCCGGGCGCCATGCCGCCGATGTCGGCCTGGTGAGCACGGCTGGCGACGTATCCGATCGGGTCGTCGCCGTCCGCCGCGTCACGTGCGAAGACTGGCGAGACCATCGTGACGTCGGGCAGATGCGTGCCGCCCAGGAACGGATCGTTGAGGATGGCCAGGTCGCCCGGCTGCCACGGAGCGAGCAGTGCGACGGCGCTGACCGATTCGGGCATGGCACCGAGATGCACCGGAATGTGCGCTGCCTGCGCGAGCAGCTGACCCTCGCGGTCGAAGACCGCGCAAGAGAAGTCCGCGCGCTCCTTGATGTTGGGCGACAGCGCCGTATGACGAAGCGCGGCACCCATCTCCTCCGCAATCGAGCTGACCAGGGAATCGAAAATGGCCAGCCGTGCCGGGTCAACGTTGGGAGCCATCGCTAGCCCTCTCCCGTACGTGTGAGCAGCAAACTGCCCGACGGCAATGGCTCCGCGCGCCAGCCTGGCGGCACGGTGACCGTGGTATCGAGTTGGGTGATGATTGCAGGTCCCGCAAGCCGCGAGGACAGCGAACCGCGCGCCAGCACAGTCGTCGGACGGCTTCGATCCCATCGGACGTCAATCGTGCGCGGAGCAGTCTGCTCAGCGGTCTGGTTCACGCTCATATCGCCTTGGAAGCCCGCATGACGGGCCTTCACTCGTGCGGTCACGACTTCGACTGCGGTATCCAGAGAAGAAAATCCGAAGCGCTCAGCATGCGCCTCGTGGAAGGCCGACCGAACGACCTCTGCGTGGACGCCCGTGTGGAGTCCTGCGTCCAATGCCACGGTCAATTCGTGCGACTGTCCCTGGTAGCGCAGATCCGCCGCGAACTCTACGGTCACGTCTGCTTCATATCCGTCATCTGCGAGCGCGCGGCGCGCGTGGCCAGCGAGCGTATCGAAGGCTCCATCGAGCTCAGGAACTGCGCCCGCGGCGTCCGCGGCGATGGACAAATGAAGTCCCTGTTCGGCGTCGCGGGTGATATCGGCGATGAGCATGCCCGAGGCGGAGAGCACCCCGGGCGCGGGTGGGATCAACGCTTGTGGGATACCGACGGCGTCGGCTAGGTCGCAGGCGTGCAGCGGACCGGCTCCTCCGAAGGCAACCAGCGTAAAGCGGACAGGATCGTAGCCGCGCTCGACGGAGATGACGCGCAGCGCGCGCGCCATGTTTGAGTTGACCACATCGATGATCGCCTGCGCCGCAACCTCGACGCTGCCAAACGGCTCGGCAACGGCCGCGATCGCGCTCCGCGCGCGCTCAACGTCCAGCGACACCGTTCCGCCGAGTTGCTGCTCGGGCCGCAGGCGTCCGAGCACGACGTGCGCGTCGGTCACCGTTGGCAGGGTGCTGCGGCCGTAGGCGGCGGGACCCGGCTGAGCGCCGGCCGATTGCGGACCGACCCTGAGCGCGCCGCCGGGATCGAACCAGGCGATGGAACCGCCGCCCGCTCCGACGGTGTGCAGGTCAACCGCTGGCGTGCGGATCGGCATGTCGTCGACGAGCAGGTCCGTGCGTTCCAGCAAGCGCCCTGGGCAGAGCGCGACATCGGCGGAGGTGCCGCCCATGTCGAAGGTGATCGCCTGCGGGAAACCGTCGGTCTCGGCCGCGGCGAACGCGCCGGAGACGCCGCCGGCAGGACCGGAGAGCACGGTGCGCACGGCGTTGTGTCCAGCAGACGCGGCGGACAGCGATCCGCCGTTGGACTGCATCACCCGCAGCCGCGGCGAGGAAGCCACGCCGTCTTCCAGCCGCGCAGCCAGGCTGTCGAGATAGCGGGTCATGACCGGCGCCAGGTACGCGTTGGCTGCCGTGGTGCTCATCCGCTCGAACTCGCGGTGCTGGGGCAGAATGTCGTGCGACGCAGAGACGCTCAGTCCCCGCGCGCGCGCCGCGTCGGCGGCTCTCTGCTCATGTTCAGGGTTGATGAAGCTGAACAGGAAGCAGATGGCGACGCTGTCGACGCCGGTTGCCTCGATCTGGTCGAGGACCGCCTCGAGCTCGTGCGGGTCTAATGGCGTCAGAACCTCGCCGTCCGCGGAGACCCGTTCGTCCACCTCGAAACTCAGGCGCTGAGGGATCAAGGGCGGGTGACGTTCCGGATGGAGCGCGTACAGATCTGGTCGAGCCTGGCGGCCAATCGCGAGGGTGTCGCGAAAGCCCGTCGTGGTGATCAGAGCGGTCGGCGCCCCCGTGCGGGTGAGCAGCGTGTTGGTTGCGACGGTCGAACCGTGCACGACCCCATCGGGCGTCCAGCCGAACTCCGCCAGACCGCTCACGATGGCTCGGCCAGGATCGTCGGGCGTTGACGGGCGCTTGGCGATCTGGACCCCGTCTTCGGTCAGGTAGACAAAGTCGGTGAAGGTGCCGCCGACATCGACTCCGAGCAGTCTGGCCGCTCGGCTGGTGGGTTCGCGGGCAGGTTGGTTGGGCATATTGGCAGTGTATGGCGTGCCACTGAACGCTTGACCGCCTGCAGGCGCGGCCATAGCGTCAACGGAACTGGCCGATACGCTGCGAAATGCAGGACTTCTGCAATTTGGGATGGGTGATCACATGTCCGACGCCGCCGAGTTGGTGCTGCAAGCGGAAACGCGCGCAGTGACGGGTAAGAAGGTCAAGCAACTGCGACGCGACGGGCTCGTGCCCGCCAATGTGTACGGCCGCAACCAGGAGTCGCGCGCGGTCCAGGCACCGCTGGCCGAGATTTCCCGTGTCTTCGGCACCGTCGACCGCAACTCGGTGGTCTCCATGTCCATCGACGGGGCGTCGGACACGATCCCGGTCGTGCTGCGCGAGATTCAGCGCCATCCGGTGACGCGCAACCTGCTGCACCTCGATTTCTACCAGGTCGACCTGACCCGCGCGATCCATTCGGAGGCGCGGCTTGTACTGGTCGGCGACGCTGAGGCGGAGAGCAAAGGCGGCACGGTCGTGCAGTCGCTGGAACTGATCATGCTCGAAGCGCTGCCGACGGATATGCCCTCTTCGGTCGAGGTCGATATCTCGGTCTTGACCGAGTTCGGTCAATCGGTGCTGATTCGAGACCTGACGCTGCCAGACGGTGTGGTGGCGTTGACGGACGACACGGTCGCTGTGGCCACCGCACTTGCGCCCCGTGTCGCCGAAGAGGATGAAGACGAGGCCGCCGAGCTGGATCTCGAAGGCGTCGAGGGCGAAGAGGGCGAGGCCGCCGAGCCAGGCGACGGCTCGGAAGAGTAGCGCTCAGCCGCTGTCCGTACGGCCCGCATCCCAGCCGCGCATTCCCGAACGGCGCACGCGGTCTCCGCGCAGCTGTCCGCAGGCGGCGGCGATGTCGCTGCCCTGTTCCACTCGGATCGTCACGGGCACGTTTCGATCTTGCAGCGCCTGCTGGAATCCCAACACCGAGCGCCGCGACGGTCGTTGGCCCACCACGCCCGGCGACGGATTGAGCGGGATCAGGTTTACGTGCGCCCGCAGACCGCGCAGACGGTCGGCGAGCCGGCGCGCGTGCGCTCGGCTGTCGTTGACTCCGTCGAGCAGGACGTACTCGAAGGTGACACGCCCGCCGGTCGCGTCGCCGTGATCGCGGACGGCGTCGATGATCTCGTCCAGCGATGCTCCATCGACAGGCACGAGCTCGCGGCGCAGCTGCGGATCGGGCGCATGCAGGGAGACGGCCAGATTGACGCGCGGGTGGTCGATGGCCAGGCGTCGGATGTTCGGCGCGATGCCGACGGTTGACACGGTGATCCGCCGCGGCGACAACCCGAAGCCGTCGGGATCGGTGAGGCGGGCGATGGCCTCGCTGACGCGCGAATAGTTGGCCAGCGGCTCGCCCATACCCATGAACACGACGTTCGTGAGATCGCGGCCCTCGTCGCGCGCCCAGGTTCGGGCCAGGATCGCCTGGCGCACAATCTCGCCGACCGTCAGTTGCCGACGCAACCCCTGCAACCCCGTTGCACAGAACACGCAGCCCATGGCGCAGCCCGCTTGCGACGAAATGCACACCGTATCGCGGGGTGCCGATCGGATCAGCACGGTTTCAATCAGCTCGCCGTCCGACAGCGCGATCAGCGCCTTGCTGGTCGATCCATCAGCCGATGTCTGGACTTGCACGGGGTCGTCGATCGGTCCGCCGCTTGCCTCAGAAAGCTGACGGCGCAGATCGATTGGCAGATCGGTCATCTGCAACGGATCGAGCACGCCGCGCTCATAGATCTGGCGCCAAATCTGCCGACTGCGGTAGGCCGGCTGGTTGATCGATTCGACCAGCGCCGCCAGCGCCTCACGGTCGAGCTCCAACAGGTCGATGGCGCCCTCAGTCATCCGACGCGCCGAACCGTTGGCCGATGAGGTCTCGGGCGCCGCGTGCGAACTCCGCGGCGCTGAGTTCACGCTTGCCGGCTCGCTGCAGACGCGTGACTCGGATCGCTCCGCTGCCAGTCGCGGTCTCAATGGCGTCGTCAACGGCGAGGATCGAGCCCGGCGCCGCGTTGGACGTTGTGTAGGATGTCGCATCGGAGACGACTGCTTGCGCGATGCGCACCGACTCCGATCCGAGCGTCGTCATGGCGCCCGGCCACGGCGTGTAGGCGCGGATATGGCGGTCGATCTGTTCGGCGGAGCGCGTCCAATCGACGCGACCGTGCTGCTTGGTGACTCGGCGCGCTCTCGTGGCGATTGAATCGTCTTGAGTCCTCGGTGTCACGGTGCCGGCGAGCCACGCAGGGATGGTCTCCAGGAGCAAATCTGCGCCGATCGACGCGAGCCGATTGCTGAGGCTCCCGGCGGTCTCGGTCGCAGCGATCGGCGTCGACCGCTGGCGGACGATATCGCCGGTGTCTTCGGTCTCATCGACGAGCATGATCGTGACACCTGTCTCGGCGTCGCCATGCCAGATCGCTGCTTGAATGGGCGCCGCGCCCCGCCAACGAGGCAACAGGCTGGCGTGGACGTTGAGACTGCCGTGACTGGGCAGGTCGAGAATCTCCTTGGGGATCAACTGGCCGTAGGCGGCGACGATCTGCAGGTCGGGTTTCAGGCTGGCAATCTGGGCGACGGCGGCGCGCTCTCGCAATCGGACCGGCTGGATCGCCGGGATGCCATGTTCAGCGGCGAGCGCTTTGGTCGGCGGTGGACGGAGCGTGCGGCCCCGCCCGGCTCGTGCGTCGGGCTGCGTGACCACGGCGATCGGGCGGTACTCGCTGTCGATCAGCGCCTGCAGCGTGGGAACCGCGAACTCTGGCGACCCATAGAAGAGAACCCGAGGCAGGTGCGGCATGTCGCTGGTGGCAGGATCAGACGCGAACGGCAGCAATGCTGAGCCCGACGAAGATGAGCATCAGCACGATCGTGCCGCGAAACAGCGAGCGCTCGAGGCCGCGCCGCGTGCGGTAGCTGTCACCGCCGGCGCCGCCGAAGATGTTGCCGAGCCCCGCGCCTTTGGCCTGCAAGATCACCGCGCCGATCACGACCAGCGCGATCAATATTTGGAAGATGTTGAGGATGTCGGAAGTGTCCACGGTCTACGTCTCTGATACTGGCGTTACTCAGGAGGTTGGTACCGCGCGCTGGGCGCGACGCGGCCGCACCCCGGCTTCACGGCTTTCATGGTACGCGGTCAGGATGGCATCGGCGAGCTTCGTGCTGTCGTGTCGGTAACGATTGCCCGCGTCGACCACATCAGCCTCGATGATCCGCGGCCATTCAGCTTGCTCAGCATCCGCGTCGAGATCGCCGCTCTGGACCTGGACGGGTTGCGATTTCCAGCCGCGCGGCAGACGGGCGCTCGTGTTGCTGTTGGCGATCACGCCGTCAAACGGAATGCCGCCGATGTGCTCGGCGATCACTCGAACGTGGTCCTGGACGTTGAAATGGTCAGTCTCGCCGTGCTGCGTGGCGACGTTGGAGACGTACAGCTTCATCGCCGATGACTCCTGGAGGGCGATGCGCAGCTCCGGGACGAGCAGATTGGGCAGCACCGAGGTGAACAGTGAGCCGGGTCCGACCACGATCAGGTCGGCGTTGCGGATGGCGTTGAGCGTCTCGGGATAGGCCGGTGGATGCTGCGGCTCGAGCGTGAGTTGGGCGATGCGTTGGCCGGCCTCTGTGATCGAAGACTCACCCCGAATCGTGTCACCGTCGGATGTCATGGCGGCCAGGCGAATGTCTTCAAGCGTGGAAGGCAGAATCTTGCCGCGCACCGCAAGGACACGACCGGTCTCGTGGATCGCCTCCTCCATCGAACCAGCGACGTCACTCATCGCGACCAGGAAGAGGTTGCCGAACGAGTGGCCCTCGAGTCCGTTGCCGGAGCCTTCCGGAAAGCGGTACTGGAAGAGCCGAGTCATCAGCGGCTCCGCGTCGGCGAGCGCGGCGATGCAGTTGCGCAGATCACCGGGCGGGATGATGCCCAGATCGCGCCGCAGTCTGCCCGAAGAGCCGCCGTCGTCGGCGACGCTGACCACCGCTGAGAGATTGTCGGTGTACGCCTTCAATCCGCGCAGCAGCACAGAGAGTCCAGTGCCGCCGCCGACGCAGACGATGCGGATGCCGCGGCCAGCGACCCGCTGGCGGTGCAGCAGCTCCACCAACGGTTCCTCGACGCCGCTGCGCCGGTCAGATCGGGCAGCCACGACGAGTCCACCGGTGAAGCGCAGGATGCCGAATCCGACGCAGAAGACGGCCAGGCCGATCAGGATCGCCCCGCGCACCGCGTAGGGCAAGAACTGCAACGTGATGTAGTAGAACGCGCCCGGCAGCGTGACCGACAGGTACAGCTCGCGCGCGAGGAAGGAGACACCCAAGCCAAGCAGCGCCATGCCCAGCAGCAGCAGCAGGAACCAGCGCTTGACACCGATGCCAGGCTGGAGCCAACGGCGCAGGTGCTGGACGGTCCCGCCGTCGCTTGACGTAACCGCGGCAGAGAAATCAGGAAGTCGGAACCGCCTGAACATGGGTCAACTATACGCCCGCGCCGTCAAACGCGGTAGGGTATGCATTGCATCGCGCGGGCAATCCCCGTCGCCCGCGGGCGCGACAGTCCCAACTAGGAATGATGGAACACGATGGAACAGCGGCGATTCGGCAACTCCGACCTGGTTGCCTCGGCGGTCGGATTCGGCACCTGGGAGATGAGCGGCAACATGTACGGTCACATCGACCGCACCGAGGCCGCGCGCGCGGTCAACATGGCCATCGACCGCGGCATCACCCTCTTCGACACGGCAGAGGTCTACGGGCCCAACCACTCGGAGGAGCTGCTGGCCGAAGGGCTTGGCAGCCGCCGCAATGAGGTGGTGCTGGTCACCAAGGTCGGGTTCGACTACAACGATGTCCCACAGGTCATCGGCCTGAACTCGACGAAAGCCCACATCATCGAGCACACCGAGGGTTGCCTGCGTCGACTCCAGACCGACTACGTCGACCTGATGCTGATTCACTGGCCCGATCACGACACTCCGTTCGAAGAGACGATGGAGGGTCTCGAAGAGCTCAAGCAGGCCGGCAAGATTCGGCACTACGGCGTCTCCAACTTCAACATCGACATGATGGAGGAGTGCCAACAGCACGGCACGATCGTCGCCAATCAGGTCGGCTATCACATGTTCGACCGACGCATGGAATCTCGCGTGCTGCCCTGGTGCATGGCCAACGGCGTCGGCTTCATGTCCTACGGATCGCTGGCATTCGGCCTGCTGACCGGCGCGTTCCAGCCCGATCACCAGTTCGAAGAGGGCGACTGGCGCGGCAACGGCACCGCCTTCAACCTGCCCCTGTTCGAGGGCGAGCGATTCCGCCAGGAAGTCGAGATCGCCAACCGACTCAACGAACTCGCCGACGGCTACGGCAAGACGGTCGCACAGCTCGGCATCGCCTGGGTGCTGGACCATCCCGGCGTCAGCTGCGCGCTGGTCGGCATGAGGAACGAGCGGGAGCTCGAAGAGAACGTCGCCGCCACCGACTGGAAGCTGACCGAAGAGATCCGCAGCGGGATCAACGAGATCTTCGACGACGTCGGAGTCCCGACCTACCAGAACTTCGACCAGGTCGTCCACGTCGGCATGGCCACCGGCCGCCGGCGCTAAGCCGCCAACCGGGCTGCTCAGTCGTGGCTCAACGCGGCGACGAGCAGCTCGGAGGCCTGTTGCGGGTTCGCCTGACCTCTCGAGTGGCGCATCACCTGGCCGACGAGGTACTTGAGCGCGGCTTCCTTGCCGCTGCGATAGTCTTCGACCGCGTCCGGGTTGTCGGTGACCACTTGCTGGATGATCGGCGAAAGCGCGTCCTCACCGCTGATCTGCGTCAGTCCCTTGGCCTTGACGATCGTTGCCGGCGTATCGCCGGTCTCGTACATCGCCTCGAATACCGTTCTGGCCTGGCTGCGGGAAATGTCGCCGCCGACGATGAGTCCGACTAGTTCCGCGATGTGCGTCGGTGTGATCGGCTGCGCATCGAGATCAGGGTGCGCGAGGTCCTTGTTGATCTGCGCGAACAGGTCGCCGGTGATCCAGTTTGCTGCCTCGCGCGCCTTCGTCGGATCATCGAGCGCGGCAACGGACGCTTCGAAGTAGTCAGCGCGCGCCGGCTCTTCGGTCAGTAGATTCGCCTCGAACTCACCGAGACCATACTCGAACTGGAAGCGCGCCAGACGTTGCTCCGGCAGCTCAGGAAGCTCGCCGCGGATGCGCTCCACGACTTCACGAGTGATCGACAGCGGCGGGAGGTCGGGCTCCGGGAAGTAGCGATAGTCGTGCGCTTCTTCTTTGGATCGTTGCGAGAGCGTGATCTGCCGATCCTCGTCCCAGCCGCGGGTTTCCTGGTCGATCACGCCGCCCGCTCGCAACACGGCCGCCTGGCGCCCCACTTCGTGCTCCAGTGCGCTGTGGACGCCGCGGAAGGAGTTCATGTTCTTGATCTCGACCTTGGAACCGTACTCAACCGCGCCCACTGGCCGCAGCGAGACGTTGGCGTCGCAGCGGAAGGAACCCTTTTCCATATCCGCTGTGGAGACGCCCAGGTACCGCAGGATTTGCCGCAGCTGGACCAGATAGACGCGCGCCTCGTCGGGCGAGCGCATGTCGGGCTCTGAGACGATCTCCATCAGCGGCACCCCTGAGCGGTTGACATCGACGAGGGAGTAGCGCTCGCCCGCTTCGTTCTCGCGGTGCAGGAGTCGGGCGGTGTCCTCCTCGAGGTGGACCCGCGTGATGCCGATCCGTCGCGGGCCCAGGTCTTTCGTCTCGACATCCATCCAGCCGCCTTCGCTGAGTGGCATGTCGTACTGCGAAATCTGGTAGCCCTTCATCAGGTCGGGATACGGGTAGTTCTTGCGATCGAACTTGGACAGCTCGGGGATGGTCATATTGAGCGCGAGCGCCGTGCGAATCGTCCACTCGACCGCGGTGCGGTTGATCACCGGCAGCGTGCCCGGCATGCCCAGACAGAGCGGGCACACATAGGTGTTGGGCTCAGCCGATGCGTAGTCCGCCGGGCAGCGACAGAACATTTTGCTCTGCGTGCGCAGTTGACAGTGGACTTCGAGGCCGATAACTGTCTCGAACTCGGTCGCAGCGGATGGCGTCGTGGTGGTCATGCATGTCAGTCTACGCGCAGGCACGCACAGGCACGCGCAGACCATGAGCAAGCTGCTGCTAGTCTGCGAGCACGAGTCTGCCGCGTGGGAGCGGCGCTGGGAGTCTCTGCACGACATGAGTACCGATGTCTATCCGCCGCGGGCCGGGCTGCCGCAGGCGACGTCCGAAGTCCGACCCTTGCGGATGCTGCACACGTCCGATGTCCATCTCGGCGCGTACACCTCGCAGCCATACAGAGACGAAGGCCACGGCGAGCAGCTAGAGCCCGCCCTTGCGGCCTTCAAACACGTGCTCGATCTGGGCGTAAAGGCGGGTGTCGAGGTGGTTGCGATTGCCGGCGACTTCTTCGATCACGTGCGCGTCAAACGGCCGTACGTCGAGGTCGCGGGCGAACTGATGGCGGCGGTCGCGCGACCGGTCGTGATCTTGCCCGGCAACCACGACCCGCACATGCCCGAAGGCATCTACCAGAAGTTTGCCGACGCCTTTCCCTCCAATGTGCACATCATTGCCTCAGCAGAGGGCGAGCTCGTGTTGCTCGAGGACGTTGGCGTTCAATTCTGGGGTCAGGCGCACGAGAGCTACAACGACTTCTCGCCGGCATCGGCGCGACCGGCCTGGGCTCACAGCGGCGAGCAGTACATCTGGCGCGTCGCGATGGCGCACGGCTACTACGTGGGCATGGGCGAGTCCCGCTATTCCTATCAGATTCGATCCTCAGAAATCACCTCGATGGATGCCGACTATGTCGCGCTCGGCCATATCGATGTCCACGAGGGCGTCGGCGAGGGCGGCGTGCCCGCCTACTATCCCGGCGCGCCGAGACACTCGGGCGGCGCGACGATCGTGGACTTCGCCGCCGACGGCGTGACGGTCCGGCACGAAATGCACGAAGGCGCCGCCGACGATCCGCAATCACCGAATCCGATGATGGCCGCCCACCTGCACTAACATTCCCGCCCGCCCCGCTGAGAAACACTGCGGGCCGTGGGCGACAAGACAGGAGACGCCGTGAGCTTCCGAGCATTCGTGGTCACGAAGGACGATGACGACTTCGCCGCCTCGGTCCAGATGTTGGACGACACCGACCTGCCGGATGGGGACGTCACCGTCGCGGTTGAGTGGTCCGACCTGAACTACAAGGATGGCCTGGCCTGCACCCCAAACGGCCGCGTGGTGACGTCCTATCCGATGACGCTAGGCATCGACTTTGCCGGAACGGTCGTGGAGTCGTCTGATTCCCGCTACGCCGTGGGAGACTCGGTGGTCGCGACCGGCTACGACCTGGGCACCGGGCATCCCGGCGGCTATGCCGAGCGCGTGCGCGTGCCCGGCGATTGGCTCTCGCCCATGCCTGAGGCGATGACGTCAGAAGAGGCGATGGCGCTCGGCACCGCGGGCATCACGGCGGCCATGTCGATTGACGCGATTGAGCGCGCCGGCATTGGTCCCGATGCAGGCCCGGTGATGGTCAGCGGCGCAACAGGCGGAGTTGGCTCTACGGCGGTCGCCATGCTCGCCGCGCGCGGCTACACCGTCCACGCGAGTACAGGCAAAGCCGCCGAGCACGATTTCCTGCGCAACCTGGGCGCCTCGGAGATCCTCGATCGGGAGGAACTGGCCGCGGAGTCTCGGCGTCCGCTGGAGCGCGAGCGCTGGGCAGCCGCGGTCGATCCGGTCGGCGGCTCGACCACGGTCTCGCTGCTGCGCCAGACGAAGTACGGCGGCGTGGTTGCCCTGTCGGGACTGACCGGCGGCGCGGGAATCTCCACAACGGTGATGCCGTTCATCCTGCGCGGTGTCACGTTGGCAGGCATCGAATCGGTCTACTGGCCCGGCGATGATCGGCCGCGCTTGTGGGCGCGCATGGCCGAGGACTTTAGCAGCGGCAACTTGCTCGATCTGGTGGAAGCACGGATCAGCCTCGAGGACGTGCCCGAGGCCGCCGCCAGGATTCTCGCCGGCGGCGTGCGCGGGCGGATCCTTGTTCGACCCGCATAGTTGGGAGACTTGACATGCAGATTGGCATCTTCATCGGCGGCGCTGGACCGGCGGAGAGCGTCCGCGACATCGTGGCGCAGGCCCAACGAGCCGAAGCGGCCGGGTTCTCGACGTTCGGCATGGCCAACATCTTCTCGCACGACGCGATGGGCGCCCTGACTCTGGCCGCGGCCGAGACTGAGCGCATCGAGTTGATGACGGCCGTCGTGCCGACCTATCCGCGTCACCCGCATGCGATGGCTCAGCAGGCACTGACCGTGCAGGCGGCCTCCGGCGGGCGGCGCTTCGTGCTCGGCATCGGACTGTCCCACCAGATTGTGATCGAGGGCATGTTCGGGTACTCGTTCGACCGTCCCGCGCGTCACATGAAGGAGTACCTCGATGTGCTCCTGCCGTTGCTCAACGGCGATCCCGTGCGCACCGACGGCGAACACTACCGTGGCCAGGTGTCGCTAGACATTCCCGATGCCGAGAAGCCGGTCTCATGCATGCTCGCCGCGATGGGACCCGCCATGCTGAAACTCGCCGGCGCACGGACCGACGGCACCATCCTCTGGATGACCGCAGCATCGGTCGTCGAGAACTACATTGCGCCCACGATGAACGCCGCCGCGGCGGCCGCTGGTCGGCCCACACCGCGCACGGTGGTGGGACTACCAATCATGCTCGGCGGCGATGTCGGCGCCATGCGCGAGACGGCGGCAGCCCAGTTCTCCAACTACGGCAATCTGCCGTCCTACCGCTCGATGCTGGACAAGCAGGGCGCGGCCAATCCCGAGGACGTGGCGATCCTGGGCAGCGAAGAGCAGATTGAAACGCAACTGCGGCAGCTGCGGGACGCGGGCGCGACCGATTTCGTCGGCGTCACCTTCGGCTCGGATGATGAGCGGTCGCGGACCGAGGAGTTTCTCGCCTCAGTGGCGCCGTCGTTCTAGACAGAGCGACTCTGAGGACGTCCCGCTCGAAGGCCTGGCTGACTCGACCTTGACTACTCGATGTAGTCGCGCAGCCGCGTTGCGCGCGAAGGATGACGCAGCTGGCGCAGCGCCTTCGCCTCGATCTGGCGAATCCGCTCACGCGTGACATTGAAGTCGCGGCCGACCTCTTCGAGCGTGCGCGCGCGGCCGTCACCGAGTCCGAAGCGCAGCTGCAGCACCTCGCGCTCGCGCGGGAGTAGTGAGTCA
>JAJDZG010000074.1 GCA_022824765.1 Dehalococcoidia bacterium
CACGCATCGCGGGCGCGATCGAGCAACGCCTGCATGTTGTCGCGAGGTTGGATCCAACAGAGCAGCACGTCGGCGCGCGACGCTGCGAGACGCAGTGCTGCGTCGGAGGCGCCGCCCAGATACCACTCCGGTTGCGGCGCACTCGGAGTCGGAGCGACCAACGCGCCGTTGAGCTGTACCGCGCCGCCGTGGTAGTCGATCGGTCCGCCGTCATTCCAGAGCTGCGTGCAGGCGTCGATGTACTCGTCGGCCAGCGCATAGCGATCAGCGTGCGAGCCGGAGATGCCGAGTCGCTCGTTGTCGCCCTGAATGCCGCCCGGCACGATGTTGATGTCGATTCGGCCGCCCGAAATCTCGTGCAGGGTCGCGGCTTGCTGGGCGAACAGTCCGACGGGCGTGACGCCCGGCCGTACGGCGATGAGCAGACGAATGCGCTTGCTGATCGCACAGAGCGCGGTTGCGGTGGTCCAGGTCTCCGCCAGCGGCGCCGAGTGCTCGAACGATCCGTTCGCAAATCGGGTGGGAATCAGCAGCGAGTGGAAGCCGAGCCGTTCGGCGTTGAGCACGACGTCACGCAGATACTCGAAGGTCGGCGGCCGCTGCGCGCGCAGCGAGCCGATGCGGTCGCCGTCGCCGTCAATCGGCACGAACCAGCTGTATGTGGGCGCGGGACGGTCGAGCATGACCAGATTCTAAGAGGATCAGTTATTGAGGAAGTCGTTGACGTGAGCGAGGAACGTGTCCAGCTGGTCGTGGTGGACCCAGTGGCCGGCATGTTCGACTCCCACGGTGCTGGCGTTGGGGAACGATCTGGTGCGCTCGTCCTGGCTCGGGTCGCCGGCGGATTCCATCCCGCTGATCAGCAGGGTCGGCATGTTGACGCGGCCCCAGATTTCGGACGCGTCGTCCTCGTTGAAGGGATAGGGCGAGTTGCCGCGCGCGTAGTTGTCGAACTTCCAGACGAAGCTGCCGTCCTCACTCTGATGCACGGCGTGGGTGGTGAGATGCTGTGCCTGGTCGGCGGAGAGACGCGGGTTGGCCTCGCGCATTCGCTCGACCGCGTCGTCGAGCGTGGGATAGCGGCGCGGCAGACGTCCGGCGAAGCGGTGACGCTCGGAAATCCACTCCGACATCCGCTGGTGGGCTGGCACAGAGGAATGTTCATCTGTTGCCGAGCGCGAGGGACCGAGGCCTTCGATGGCGATCAGCTTGTCGACGCGGTCTGGGTAGACGCCGGCGTATTCGAGGCAGATGCGTCCGCCCAGCGAATGTCCGAGCAGGGTGACGGGCGCGAGGTGCTGCTGTCGGATCAGCTGGGCGAGGTCGTAGACATAATCGATCATCGCGTAGCCGGAGCCGTTGACCCATTCCGAGTCTCCGTGCCCGCGCAGGTCAGGCGCGATGACGTGGTAGCGATCCTTGAGCGCCAGTGCCACCCAGTCCCACGAGCGGCAGTGGTCGCGTCCGCCGTGGACGAGCAGCAAGGGCGGCGCGGACGGGTTGCCCCAGTCCACATAATGCAGTCGCAGCCGCTGCGAGAAGAAGATCTTCGAGGCGGGATAGTCGGCCAGCGGGTTGAGATGGGTCATTGGTCGGAGTCCTCGTCAGGTTGTGGGTTTGGTTGAGGCAGCAGCGCCAGATTGTTGCGGTGGACCACGGCCGATCCGTAGTTGTAGCCGAGCACGTTGAGGATGTCGGACGAGCGCTTGCCGCGGATCCGTGCCGTTTCGTCGGCGGAGTAGTTGCTGATGCCGACAGCGACCGCGACGCCGGCTGGATCGTAGAGCTGGATCACATCGCCGCGCTCGAAGCTGCCGCGGACGCCGGAGACGCCGGCTGGCAGCAGGCTCTTGCCCTGTTGGGTCAGGGCGTGGACGGCGCCGGCGTCGAGGTCGACTCCCGCGCCGTCGTGCAGACCGGCCAGCAACCAACGCTCGCGGCTGTCGCGGACGGTCGCGTCGGCCGGGATCAGCGTGCCGATTCGCTCGCCGCCGGCGATGCGGCTGATCACGTTTGGTTCGTGTCCGGAAGCGATGACGACGTCAGCGCCGCCGGCGGCAGCCCGCTGCGCGGCTTGGAGTTTGGCTCGCATGCCGCCGCGCGAACGCTCGCCCACGGCGCCCGCCGCGTCGAGCATCGACGCGGGATTGCGCAGCACCGGGACCAGCGACGCATCATCGTGCACGCGCGGATCGGACGTGTAGACGCCCTCGACGTCGGAGAGCAGGATCAGCAAGTCTGCATCGATCAGATTTGCGACCAGCGCTGAGAGCGAGTCGTTCTCGCCGAACGCGCCGCCGCGCAGCTCTTCGTCGGCGACGACATCATTCTCGTTGATGATCGGTACGACGCGGAACTGGAGCAAGCGCAGCAGCGTGTTGCGGACGTTGAGGTAGCCGCGCCGTTGGGTCACGTCGCCGCGGGTGATCAGCGCTTGCGCGGCGGTCAGTCCGTAGCGTTGGAGGAGCGAGTCGTAGCGCTGCACCAGCTGGGCCTGTCCGATGGCGGCCAAGGCCTGGCGCGCGCCGACCGACGAGCGCACACCGCGCGCGCCGACGCGGGCGCGTCCCGCGGTGACGGCGCCGGAGGTCACGATTGCCACCTGGTCGCCCGCTTCCAGCAGCGCCGCGACTTGACGAACGACTTCTTCCATGACACTCGGTTCGAGATGGTCGCCGCCGGCCGTGAGCAGGTTGGTGCCCAGCTTGCAGATGATGCGTCGAGGCGCGGGTTCGGTCACGTCACACCTCCCGCTGCGGTCCGACGGCGGATAATGGCAGTATGCGTCCACGATGGCCCGTTCACGTCTCGTTCCATCTGGAGCGCCGCTGGCGTTGGTTGACGCTGCATCTGCGCTGGTGGCGCGCCGATCTGTGGCTGCTCGCGAAGCGTTCGGTTGCCGAGTTTCTCGACGATCACTCGGCGCAGCTCGCTGCGTCGGTGTCGTACTACATCTTCTTTTCGCTGTTCCCGCTGGCGATCCTGGTGGTCTCTGTGGTCGGCCTGCTGCTGACCGACGATTCGCTGCGCGAGCAGGTGGTGGACGCGCTCTTCGATCTGTTGCCGGCCGGCGCGGGCCGCGAGGAGCTGGAGGACTTGATCGATCCGATCGCGCGAGGGCGATCGGCTGCGGGTGTGGTCTCGGTGTTGGGCCTGATCTGGGCGGCGACGGGCATGATGTCGGCGCTGCGATTCAGCCTGGACACCGTTTGGGATCTCGAGATTCGCCGACCGTTCGTGCGCGGCAAGCTGGTCGATCTGGGGCTGGTATTGGGAGTTGGCGCGCTCTTGGCGCTGTCGATCGGTGCGACCGCAATCCTGCAGGTTGGCCGCTCCGTGTCCGCGGATCTGGCCGATAGCCTCGGCCCGTTCGGCGCAGAGACGACGGGATTCTTCAGCGCGCTGGCGGTGGTCATGCCGGTGCTGCTGACCTGGCTGACGTTCACGATCATCTACACCGTCTTGCCCAGCGTGACGGTGCGCGTGCGGGATGTGATCGCCGGCGCGTTGGTCGGCGCGGTCTTGTTTGAGCTGCTCAAGTTTGGCTTCTCGGTCTACTTGCGCAACTTCTCGAACTACGACGCCATCTACGGATCGCTGGGCGCGGCGATTGCGATGCTCTTCTTCGTCTATCTGGGGGCCTGCGTGTTGTTGTTTGGCGCCGAGATTGCGTCGGAGTGGCCGCGCGTGATGCACGGTCACTACGACGAGGAGGACGAGTCTGACGAGTCCGACAGCGGCGGTCCGAGCTGGCGGGAGCGGATCGTGCAGTTGGCGCACGGGCAGTTGCGGGTGAACATGCCGGAGCCGTCCGAAATGCTGCCGCCAGAGACACGCGACGCGCGTCGCCACCGTCGCAGCGAAGAGCGCCGGCAGCAGCTCGGCGGCGAGTAGCCGGCGGCCGCCCTTAGCCTCGCGTGAGAGACAGGACAACTGCCGCGCCATCGATCTCTGCTTCGCTGGAGTGGTTCAGGAGGGGCGCTGCGCCGTCGATGGCGATCGACGAGGCCAGCGTTTCTGCTGCGATGAGGCCTTCGAACTGGGTGAGCGCCGATTGCAAGTCGTCGGTCTGCGGAGCGAGGCGCAGGTCGATGCGATCGTCGGGATCGAGCCCGGCGTCGCGGCGCAGACGCTGGATGCGGCTGATCACTTCACGCGCCTGGCCCTCCGCAATCAGGTCGTCGTCGAGCTGCGTGTCGAGCCGCACGGCGCAGCGCTCATCCTCCGCCGCAGCGGCGTCGGACGCGGCGTCGGTGTCAACCTCGATCAACAGATCACTCGGCTGCAAGTTGATGCCCTCGATCTCGATCGATTGCCCGGCCTCGGCGGCCTGCGCGATGTGCGCGGCGAGCTCGGGTGAGAGATCGTTGATCGCATTGCGCAACACGGGCAGCTGCTTGCCAAGACGCGGACCGAGCGTGCGCAAGTTTGGCTTGATCTTGTAGCGCGGGCCATCGGCGCCGTTGCCGTCGGCGAGGCTGACGGTTTTGACGTTGAGCTCTTCGGCAATCGTGGCCTGGTGCCGTTCGACGGCCGCCGCATCTTGCACCGAGCGGACCGCCACGCTGACCGCCGGCAACGGTTGGCGCACCTTGATCGATGCGGTGCTGCGTGCGGATCGTCCCAGCGACGCGACACGTTGCACCAGCGACATCTCGTCGTTCAGCGCCGGATCGATCAGCGAGTCGTCGGCGGTCGGCCAGTCGGCCAGGTGGACAGACTCAGCGGCGTCGGCATCGAGTTCGGCGGCGAGGTTGCGCCAGATGTCCTCCGCGAGGTACGGCGTCATCGGCGCGAGCAGCCGCGCGATGGTGGTCAGGACTTCATAGAGCGTGCGGTACGCGCTGTGCTTCGCCTGCAGGTCCGCCTGCGCGCCGAGCCGCGCCGACGACCAGAAGCGGCGACGGCTGCGACGCACGTACCAGTTGGAGAGCGAGTCGACAAACTGGTCGATCTCTCTCGCGGCGCTGGTCGGGTCGTAATCGTCGAGCGCCGCGGTGACGCGGGCAATCAATGCGTGCAGTTCGCTGAGGATCCAGCGGTCGATCTCGACGGTCGGCGGCGCGGGATGTGGCGTCGGCCGCCAGCCGTCGATGTTGGCGTAGGTCACGAAGAACGAGTACGTGTTCCACAGCGTGTGCAGGAAGCGGCGCTGCGCCTCGGCGACGAGCCGCTGGGAGAATCGGCGCGGATTGCCAGCCGGCGATGCGACGTAGCAGTACCAGCGCAGCGCGTCTGCGCCTGACGCGTCGAGCACGGACCAGGGGTCGACCACGTTGCCCTTCGACTTGGACATCTTTTCGCCAGCTTCGTCGAGGATGTGGCCGAGCGAGATGACGTTGCGGAAGGAGATCGGTTCGGGCACGGCTTCGGCCTGATGCAGCATGGCCGCCTCGGCGTGTAGCGAGTAAAACCAGCCGCGGGTCTGGTCGACGGCCTCGCAGATGAAATCGGCCGGGAATCGTTCGGCAAAGCGGTCCTCGTTCTCGAACGGATAGTGCCACTGGGCATAGGGCATCGCGCCGGAATCGAACCAGGCGTCTGCGACCTCCGGCACGCGCCGCGCCGCGCCGCCGCACGATGTGCAGGCGATTTCGATCTCGTCCACGACGGGACGGTGCGGGTCGGACAGGTCGGGCGTCGTGCCGCTGAACGCTTCCGCGCGCTGTCGCAGTTCTTCAAACGAGCCGATGCAATCGACCGCTCCGCACTCGGAGCAGCGCCAGAAGGGCAGCGGCGTGCCCCAGTAGCGCTCGCGGCTGACCGCCCAGTCGACGTTGTTGGACAGCCAATCGCCGTAGCGTCCGGAGCCGGTATGCGCGGGATACCAGTGCATCAGCTCGGCGTTGGATCGAACCAGCGCGTCTTTGGCTTCGGAGGTGGCGATGTACCAGCTGGGCTTGGCGTAGTAGAGCAGCGGCGTTTCGCAACGCCAGCAATAGGGGTAGGTGTGCTCGTACAGCTCGCGCTTGAGCAGCATGCCGCGCGCGTCGAGATCATCCATGATGACGGGGTCGGCATCCTTGACCCACTTGCCGACAAACGGCGGCGCCGACGCGGCGGCGGCGTCGCCCACGATCCGACCGCCCAGGTCGACGGGCTGGCGGAAGAGCAGCCCCACCTCGCGGCCGAGCTGGTAATCGTCTTCGCCAAACGCTGGGGCGATGTGGACGATGCCGGTGCCGCTCGCCATCTCGACGAACGATCCCGCGGCGACCTGACGCGCGGGCGGCGGACCAGCGTCCGCATCGCGCTCGACCAGGCGCGCGCCCTCAAACTCGTAGATGGGCACGCCCCATTGGTCGGGGTCGTAGAGTCCGTCGTAGGTCACGCCGACGAGTTCGGCGCCGTCAACCACCGCGACGACCGTGGGCGACTCGACAACGCCGTGCAAGGCGCTGTCGAGCAGCTGCCGGGCCAGGATCACGCGGTGCGTCTCGTCGAGCTGCACGACGGCATAGGGCTCCTCGGCGTTGAGGGCCAGGCCAGAGTTGGCGGGCAGCGTCCAGGGCGTCGTCGTCCAGGCGAGGAAATCGGTGCGGCCTGACCATTGCAGGGACGGCGGCAGGGATCCGTTGTGAGCTCGGAAGCGGACCGTGACGGCCTGATCGCGGACGCCCTCCTGCATGCCGAGCGAGAGCTCGTGGCTGGACAGTGAGGACTCGCAGCGGGGACAGTGCGGCGTGGTGCGGCGCGCCTCGTAGACGAGGTTCGCATCCCACAGCGTCTTGAAGATCCACCAGCACGACTCGATGTACTCAGGCGAGTAGGTGCGGTAGGCGTCGGACATGTCGATCCAGAACGCGACCCGTTCGGTCATGTCTTCCCACTGCTCGACGTACTGCATGACCGATTCGCGGCAGTGACGATTGAACTCGGCGATCCCGTATTGCTCGATGGCGGGCTTGCTGTCGAGGCCGAGCGCTTTCTCGACTTCGATCTCGACGGGCAGGCCGTGCGTATCCCAGCCGCCCTTGCGCGGGACGCGTTTGCCGCGCATGGTCTGGTAGCGGGGGAACAGGTCTTTGAATACGCGCGACAGCACATGGTGGACCCCGGGTGTGCCGTTCGCCGTGGGTGGGCCTTCGTAGAAGGAGAAGACATCGTCAGCCGGGCGCTGCTCGACGGAGCGGCGAAAGATGTCGCGCTCGCGCCAGAAGTCGCGCACGCGCGCTTCCAACTCCTGGTGCGGCATGAGCGATCCGACGGGTCGGAAGACCGGGCGCTGGTTGGGCGCATCTGCGGGCGTTTGGAGATGTTCGGGAGAATCAGCCATTGGTGGATGCATCCTCAGGGAATCGAGCGGTGATCAGCGGCTCGGCGAGATCGCTGATGCGTTCGCGGACATCGTGGTCGAGCAGGTCGGCAGCTGCATCGAGCTGCTCGCGAATCCAGCCGCGCGCTTCTCGGGCCGAAGCGGCCTGCCCTTGTCGGCGGGACTGATCGGCCAGGGCTTGCGCCGCTCGCTCGGGATAGCGCGAGACGGTGGCGGCGAGCTCGGCGTCGGCCGGCGGACGCGCGGTCGGCCGACCCTGTGCACCCATCAGGCGCATCCAACGCGGCGCGGTTGCGTCTGCCATGTGTACTCAGGAGGCTTACTCAGGCTGTCGGATCAGGAGCGGCTGCGCTCGTAGGTGGGCAGCTCGACGCCGGGCTTGGGCTCAATCTCGCCACGCCGCAGCTGTTGGTTGATGCCGTCGACCTGGCACGGGTGCACGCCCCAGCGCTGTTGGATCTCGTCCATCTGATAGCCCAGCGTCATGATGCGCTTCACCGTGGTGCAGAAGACGGGTCGATCGCCGCGCGGCATGAACGGCACCTCGATCATGTCGCTGCACATCGCGCACGCGGCCGGGTGCATCTGACGCGGCGTTCGTCCGCCGAACGAGGCGGCCCCGCTGTAGCGAACGTAGCCGGTCTCGGCCTCGGCGGTGCGGCTCGAGGCCTTGCGCACCGAGCGGCAGTCCTGACAGCGGACCGGGTCGTTTTCCAGCCCCTTGGACTGATAGAACTCCTGCTCGCCGACGGAGAAGATGAAATCGCTGCCGCAGTCGCGGCAAACGATCGTGCGATCCTGCAAAGCCATGGTCTCTCGCTAGTGTTCTGGAACGGGGGTGCGTTGCATCAACTGTATCAGAGCGATGGAGGCTGAACGGGCCAGCTGGCCGCGTTCTGTTAGCGCCGCAGCGTCCGCGCGAGGGTCTGTTCCACGCGCAGGATCAGCAGTTCTGCCTCCTCCTGACGCATCAGCAGGCTGAGCGCCATGTAGACGACGACCCCGCCGACGACGCAGACCGTGAGCGTCAACCACGAGTCGCGGGCGATAGCAAGCGCGCCCAACACTTCGAGTCCGATCCAGACGAGCTGACCCAGGATCAGCGTCGCGGCGACCGTCTTCAGCGTCGACCAGACCAATCCGCGCGACAGTAGTGTGCGGTCCAGCCGCCCGTCCAACAAGAGGAGCAGCAGCACGAACTCGACGATCGCCGAGATCGACAGCGCCAGGGCCAGCCCCTCCAGCTCCATCGGCCCGACCAACAGCGCCGACAGGATCACGTTGAGCAGCATCGACGCGACCGCCAGCGCGACCGGCGTGCGCGTGTCACCCAGCACGTAGAAGCCGCGCGAGACGATCTCGATCGCCGCATGCGCGAAGAGTCCGATGGCGTAGAAGAGCAGCGCGTCGGAGACGAGGTTGGCGGCCGCGGCGTCGAACGCGCCGTGTTCGAGCAGGGTCGAGACGATCGATTCGCGCAAGAGCAGCATGCCGACGGACGCGGGGATGGCCAGGAACAGTGTGAAGCGCAGCGTCTGCGAGACCATCCGCTGTACGGCTGCCGGTCCGCCGCTGGCTGCTCGCTCGGCGAGGCTGGGGAAGACGGCCGTGGCCAGGGAGATGCCGAACACGCCGACTGGGAACATCAGCAGCAGCCAGGCGAAGTTGAGGGCGGAGATCGAGCTATCGCCGACGAGCGATCCGAAGAAGGTGAGCACGATCAGATTGATCTGCGCAGCGGCCAGGCCGAGCGCGCGCGGGCCCATCAGCCGCAGCACTTCGCGCGCGTCGCGATCACGGATGTTGAAGTGTAGTCCAAGCCCGCCGCCAGACGCGGCCAACGCGGCAGAGATCGCGGGCAACTGAATCATCAGGTGCAGCCCGGCGCCGGCGACCACGCCGATCACCAGCGCTTCGACGCCGAGCTCGTGCGGCAGCAGCAGCGCAGCGAGGATGATCGCGAGGTTGTAGAGCATCGGTGAGATCGCCGGCAGCAGGAAGTGCCGACGGGCGTGCAGCATGCCGGTCAGCATGCCGCTGACGGCAAACAGGATCGGCGAGAGCAGGAGCACCCTGGTGAGGAAGATCGCGTCGTCGACGATGGCGTCCTGGATGCCGGAGTCCTCGCCCAGGCCGGGCGCCAACGCGGGCACGATCCATTCGGCGGCGAGGAAGATCACGGCGGCCAGCGCGACGGTGCCGAGCATGACCCAGTTGAGCACGATCGAGGCCAACCGCCAGGCCTCGCGGTCGCCGTCGTTCTGCAGCACTCTCGCGTAGATGGGGATAAAGGCAGCGGCGAGGGTTGCTCCGGCCAGGAGCTGGAAGACCAGCTCTGGCAGTCGCATCGCGACCCAGAAGGCGTCCAGCTCGACGGACGTGCCGTATTGGTCGGCGATCACCACCGCGCGCGCGGCGCCCAGCAAGCGGGAGCCGAGGAACGAGATGCCGATCAGCAAGACCGCGCCGAGCACGCCGCTGCGGCTGGCCGCGAGCCGGCCGCTGACGCGACCGACGCCTCTCGATGAGTTACCTGGCGATTGGGGCCTCAGACTCACCGCCTCACTGTCGCAAACTGCGGCCGAAGATGCACGCGGCAGGAACGCCCTCGGGCGCGGCGCTAGACACTGTCCGATCGGCTGATACGATGAGATCGATTGAGCAAGGGAGACCTCCGTGGCGAACAAGTCAGCCGCAATCAAGTATCTGCGCCAGAGCCAGAAGCGTCGGATGCGCAACAAGCCGGTCCGCACGTATGCACGCGGGACGGTGCGCGCGGCGCTCGACGCCATCGACGAGGCCGTCGACACGCAGGAATGGTCGGACGCCGATGCGGCGCTGCACACGGCCGTCAGCGCGCTCGACCGCGCGGCGCAGCGTGGCGTGATGCACGCCAACACCGCCGCACGGCGCAAGTCGCGCCTGCTGCGTCAGTACCACAGCTCCCGCAACCCGGACGCCCTGCGCCGTCCGCGCACGCGTCCACCCGAGCCGGCGGCAACGCCGTCCTAGCGGGTTCGGTGCGCCTTGCGCTTCCCGCCGTGCTCCTCTGGCTCGCGATAGGTTGACCCCATGCGAGCACTGATCTTTGACCGACCCGGCGAGATTCGGGTCGCCGACCTGCCGTCGCCCGGACCAGGACCGGGCGAAGCGGTGATCGATGTCCGCGCGGCCTCCGTCTGCGCGTCCGACCTTCGTGTCTACCGCGGCGAGAAGTACGCGCTGCCGGGTGTGGTGCCGGGCCATGAGTTTGCCGGACAGGTGACCGCAATCGGCGCGGGCGTGGACGATCTCGCGCTGGGCGACTGCGTGGCGGTCTACCCAATCATCGCGTGTGGCGGCTGCGGATTCTGCCGGCGCGGATTGCGTAACCGCTGCACGTCGCGCCGCACGCTCGGTTACGACGCCAACGGCGGGCTCGCGGAGCGAGTGCTGTTGCCCGCGGCGCTCGTCGCGCAGGGCCACGCGGTCAAGCTGCCCGACATGCCCTCCGATGGTCCCGATGCGGCCTGGGGACGCGCCGCGCTGACGGAACCGACCGCCTGTGTGCTCAACTCGCTGGAATCCTGCCGCTTCCGCGCCGGCGCCTCCGTTGCGGTGCTGGGCGCGGGTCCAATGGGGCTGCTCCACGTCGTGCTCGCCCGGGCGATGGGTGCAGGCGCGATCGTCGTGGCGGAGCCGGTGGCGTCGCGCCGCGGCATGGCTGCGCAGCTGGGCGCGACGGCGGTCTGCAGTGGAGAGCCTGACGAGCTCCGCGCGGTCGTCGACGACGCCACGGGCGGCGACGGCTGCGACATCGTCATCGTCTCGGTCGGACTCGAGGGGCTGACGGAATCTGCGCTTCAGGTCGCTGCCAAGCAGAGCTCAGTCAACCTCTTCGCCGGATTCCCTCCTGAGTCCTCGGCGACCATCGACGTCAACGACTTGCACTACCGCGAGGTCTCGCTGACCGGCACCCAGAACGCGACGCCGGACCAGTTTCGGCGCACGGCGGCGCTGCTGCCTTCGCTCTCTGATGTTGATCGGATCGTCTCGCACCGTTTCCCGCTCTCGGAGGCGGATCAGTCCTACACCTCGCGCTCCGACCCGTCAGTGCTCAAGACGGCGGTGTATCCGGATGGCTAGGTTGCGCTGATGGCGAACGGCGAGCCCATCGGGATCGGCGAAGAGCTGCGTCTCGCGCGCGTGCGGCGCGGCCGTTCGATCGCGCAGGCGCATCAGGCCACCCGCATCGCTCGGCACTATCTGGAGGCGATGGAGGAGGAAGACTGGTCGAGGATGCCGGCCGCGCCCTTTGCACGCGGATTCCTCAGCTCCTACGCACAGTATCTCGGGCTCGACGAGGGCCCGTTGCTGGAGCGGTTTCCCTTCGAGCCATCCGTGCCCGGCGACGGGTTGGGCGTGGCTGATCCGTACAACGAGTCGTGTGAAGCCGCCGAGCGGGCCAGTGGACGTTCGCGTGATGATCTGCAGCCGTCGCGGGTGCAGCTGGGGCCGTGGCTGGCGGCGGCGCTGGTGGTGTTGGTGATTATCGCCGGCGTGGTGGCGGTCGTGAGCCTGCGGGAAGAGGTTCAACCGGTCGCGGAGACGCGCGAAGTGCCCGGCATCGACACTTCGATCGAGACGCTCGAGCAGTTGTCCGCGGCCGAGTCGACGAGTCTCGATGTCCCCGTCCTGCCCGACCTGGGCCAGTTCTCTTCGCGTGAAGCGATCAACTACGTGAAGCTGCTCAACGCGCCGTTTGTGATCGTTGAAGTCTTTGACGACTCGCCTGAGGGCACCCTGATTGAGCAGTCGCCCGCGCCGGGCGCGGAGCCTGAGGAAGACGCTGTGATCACGCTCGTGATCAGCAGCGGACCGCGACCCGGCGCCACTCCTGCGCCGGCGGACACCGACACCGGCACCGATACCGACGGGGCCGACAGCGCCGACGCTGCAGCTGGAGGCGAATGATGCGCTATCAGATCGTCACGCTGGGCTGTCCCAAGAACACGACGGACTCGGACCGCATCGCGCGGGAACTCGAGGCCGCCGGCCATCAGACTGCCGCCGACCGAACGGACGCTGACCTCGTCATCCTCAACACGTGCGGATTCATCGACGACGCCCGCGCTGAGTCTCGGCAGGCGGCTGAGCTGCTCGCGGCCGACCGTGGGCCGGATCAACAGGTCATCGTGACCGGCTGCTGGTCGCAGATCGAGCATGAGCAAGTCATCGCCATCGACGGCATCGAGGCAGCCTTCGGCATCGAGGCCTGGCGCGAGATCGCGGAGTTCAGCGGCGCTCCGTCGGCGCAGCCGATCGAGGCCGAGCGCGATATCCCCGAGACGTCTCTCGCGGTTGGTCCGTCCGCGTACCTCAAGATTTCCGACGGATGCGCGCGACCGTGCACGTTCTGCAACATCCCCGCGATCAAAGGACGACAGTTTCGCAGTGCGCCGCCTGATGAGTTGGTGCGCGAGGCGCAGTCGCTGGTCTCGCGCGGGGCTCGCGAGATCGTGCTGGTCGCACAGGACAGCACGGCCTACGGCGCGGAATGGGGCGACGCCAACGGTCTCGCGCGGCTGCTCGAGCGGCTCGCCGCGGAGTCGGGCGCGGACTGGCTGCGGCTGATGTACGCCTACCCCGGCTTCGTGACGCCCAGCCTGATTGAGGTGATGGCCAACACGCCGCAAGTCTGCCGCTACCTCGATATTCCGCTCCAGCACGGTGCGGCATCGGTGCTGCGCCGGATGAAGCGGCCACACAACACCGAGATGGTGCGATCCACGCTCGAGCGTCTACGCAATGCGATGCCCGACATCGCGATCCGCACCACCTTCATCGTCGGCTTCCCCGGTGAGACGGACGCGGAGTTCGAGCAGCTGCTCGACTTCGTGGAGGAATCGCAGTTCGATCGGGCTGGGGCCTTCAGCTACTCCCCGCAAGCGGGCACGCCGGCGGCAGACATGCCCGATCAGGTTGACGAGGCGGTCAAGCAGCAACGGATGGACGAGCTGATGGCGACGCTGGCCGATATCTCAGCCGCCAGGAATGAGGCGCAAGTCGGCCGCCGGTTGCCGATGCTGGTCGAATCGGAACCAGGCCAGACCACCGACGACGGCGAGCCGATCATGGCCGGTCGCACCTACCGCGAAGCGGCGGAGGTCGACGGCCTCGTGTTTGCGTTCGGGGAGGCGAGCCCCGGCGATCTGCGCGATGTGGAGATCGTCCAGGCGCTCGGCCATGATCTCTGGGCCGAGACGGTTGATTAGAGCGAGATCGATTCCGTCGAGACCTCACCGACCTGGCAGTCGAGCCGTAGCTCCTCGATGAACGCCAGGACCTGTTGGGCCGTCGCGTGCGAGACTTGCGCGTCGGACGACACGGCGGCGAAGGCCAACGCCGCGCGGCTCGGATCGTTCTGGTCCCCGACTTCGGCGGCCGCGATGGGGAACTTGTTCCGGGTCCGCGAGATCACCTGGCGGATCACCGACCGCTTCTCCTTCAGCGAGGCCGACTCGAAGATGTGCAGCTCGACCGTCAGCACGGTCAGATGAGTCATGCGAGCACGCGCCCGACCAGCGTGCCGTCGGCGACCGACTCGATGGCGACGCTGCGCAGTTGGTTGGTCAGGTCTCGTGAGTCGTCCACGCGGCAGGGCAGATAGGTATCGGTCAGGCCGCGGTCTGAGCCCTCAAAAAGGACGGAATGGAGCTCGCCGACCTGCGCCGCCAGGGCGTCGGCGCGATGCTGCTGGCCGAGTGTACGCAGCACGGCGGCGCGCTCTTGCTTGACGGCGGGCGGCACGTTGTCATCGAGGAGCGACGCTGAAGTATGCGGCCGCCGCGAGTACGGGAAGACGTGGACGTCGGTGAAGCGAACGGTGTCCATGACCGCGAGCGTCGCGTGGTGGTCGTCACGTGTCTCGCCGGGAAAGCCGGCGATGATGTCCGTCGTGATCGACGCGCCGGGCACCGCGGCGCGGATGTCCGAGACTGCCTGCACGAACCGCTCGGAGCGGTAACGCCGCCGCATCCGGTCCAGCACGACGTCCGAGCCGCTCTGCAACGCCAGATGGAAGTGTCGGCAGAGTCGAGCGTCTTCCCAGCAGGCGAGCAGCTCGGGCGTGATGTCCTGCGGCTGGATTGAGGAATAGCGGATGCGCGGTGCATCGGTCTGGGCGAGGAGCGCGTTGATCAGCGCCGCGGCCGAAGCGCCATCAGCTCGGTCGCGTCCGTATGCACCGGGTTGCGTGCCGGTCAGCACGATCTCCTGTACGCCCTCCGCCACCCGCTCGCGGGCCGTGGCGACGATCTCCTCGACCGGAACCGCCCGCTCGCGGCCGCGCACATAGGGCACGATGCAGAAGGCGCAGACATCGTCGCATCCTTCTTGAATCTTGAGGAAGGCGCGCGTGCGACCTGTCTGCGTCGGACGCGGGCGCGCTCCGACGTTCGGCGCGTGTTCGAGCGCCTCGAGCAGGGCCGAGGCGGCCTCGCCCTTGCGTAGATTTCCCACAATCTGCACATTGCCCAGCTCGTTGCCCAGCGTGGTGAGCGCCGCGCCGTCGCGCTCTGCGTAGCAGCCCGTGACGATGACCGGGGCGTCGGGCGATAGCTTGCGCGCGAGGCGGATCAACCGCCGCGCCTTGCGATCGGCGACGTGCGTGATGGTGCAAGTGTTGATCAGATAGGCGTCGGCTGGCGCAGGCCGGTCTGTGGTGACGCATCCTTGCCGTTGCAAATGTCGGGCCGCCGACTGTGTCTCGGCCTGGTTCAGCTTGCAGCCCAGCGTCAGGGCGGCGACGACGGGACGGTTCGAGTCGTGCATGGGACACTACGATACTGACAGCAGCCGAAGGAGGCTCGCATGGTGGAGATTGGCCTGGCAATTCTGTTCGTCAGCATTCTGATCGGCGCTGACCGCGGACGCTACGACACGATCAACGAGAAGATGCGCGATTTCGTGGACTGGCTCGATCGTCCCGAGGAGTAAGCGCGCCGCCACAGAGTTGAGATCGGGCTGAGATCGCAGTGAACAGCTTCGTCCTCGTCATCCTGGTGCTCGGCGTGTTCACGCTCTTCTGGATGAAGGGCTGGATCGACGTTGGTGGGGTGATGTCGCTGTATCGCAAGATTCGGCTCGCCGCGTTGCTCTGGGCGGCGGTGATCCTGACGATTGGCATCCTGCGCATCCTCGGCGTTGGCGGCGAGGGATTCTGAGCGCATGCGTCCGCGTCGGGTGGTGATTGCGCCGCAGGAGTTCAAGGGCAGCCTCGATGCGGTGACCGCCGCGACTGCAATCTCGCGCGGCATCCTGCGTGTGGTTCCTGAGGCCAGCTGCGATCTGGCACCCGTCGCGGACGGCGGACCCGGCACGGTCAACACCATCGTCCTCGCTGCGGGTGGTCGGACGTCAATCGCACGGGTCGATGGGCCGCTCGGCGGTCCCGTCGATGCCCGCTGGGGCAGGATCGACGACGGTCGAACTGCCGTGATCGAGATGGCCGCTGCTTCGGGATTGACACTGCTGGACTCCTCAGAGCTCGACCCTCGCCGAGCCTCGACCTACGGCGTCGGACAACTGATCAGGCACGCGCTCGATGCTGGTGTGGAGCGAATGCTGATCGGCGTCGGCGGATCGGCCACCAACGACGGCGGCGCTGGCATGGCCGAGGCGCTGGGTGCGATGTTCCTGGATGACGATGGTCAGCGGCTGCCGCCGGGCGGCGCGGCGCTCGGGCGATTGGCCAGCATCGACATGTCGCAGTTCGAATCCAAAGTGCGCGGGCAATCCATCCGAGTCCTGTGCGACGTGCAGAATCCGCTGCTCGGCCCGGAAGGCGCGAGCGCGATCTACGGGCCGCAGAAGGGTGCCGACGCGCAGACGGTGGCGGAGCTCGACCGTGCGCTGGGCAACTACGCCGCAATCGTCGAGCGGGACCTCGATGTCCGCGTCGCCGATGTCCCAGGCGGCGGAGCCGCGGGTGGACTGGCCGCCGGTCTGATCGCGTTCTGCGGCGCGGAGCTGCAGTCGGGCTTCGACGCCGTGTCGGACGCCGTCCAGCTGAGGGAGCGCATTGCGGCGGCTGACCTCGTGATCACGGGCGAGGGCCGACTCGATCGCCAA
>JAJDZG010000039.1 GCA_022824765.1 Dehalococcoidia bacterium
TGATCGGGGTGGATGCAGAACTTGCCCAGGAACCCGATCTCGCGCATGCGCCGCAGCTCGTCCGCAAAGCCGTCGGGGTCTCGGATGTCGGTCCAGGGCGTATCGAGCGGAGCGATGCCAGCGGCGTGCGCAGCGTTGACCGTGCTGCGGCGGGCGAGTTCAAGCTCGGCGCCACCCTTCGTGCGACGCACGCCGATGCTGACCGCATAATCCTCACCGCCGACGCAAACACCGACCAGCCGCTCGGATGCATGGCAGATCTCATACGCGTTCGAGACCGCATGCGCGTTCTCGATCCACGCGGCGATCTTCACCTGTCCATCCGGCAGACCGCGGGCCCGCTCGAGCAGCGTCAGGTAATCGTCGATCCGCTGGACATCGCGGGCGCGTTCGACCTTCGAGACGCTCACACCGTCCAGCCAGGGCTGCACCAGCGCGTCGAGCTCTTGCTCGATCAGGCCGGTGTCGTATCCGTTGGTGCGCACGAACACCTGACGGCCGCGCTTGGGAAAGTCCGGCAGGACGCGTCCCAGCAGCGCCCGTGCGCTCGGCTTGTCGTCCCACGCGACGGAGTCTTCGAGGTCGAAGCAGAGCACATCGGCCGCCGAGTCGCGGGCCTTCTCGATGAAGCGCTCGCGGATGCCCGGCACCGACAGCATCGTTCGCATCACGATCGCAGCCACTACGCATCCTCCTCTTGCGACGGCTCGGGGCGCGCGAAGATGCCGCGCAGCCGAGCCAGGTCAGACGTCTCAACGGTCGCACAGCCGCGGAACCCCAACTCCGCCGCGTGCTCGGCCTGCTCGGGATCGTCGTAGACGACGGGCAGGCCGAAGGCCGCCGCCGTCACGACGACATGCGCCGACGCTGCCGCAATCGTGGGACTCGACGGCGCGACACCCAGCGTCGCGGCCAGTTCGACGTGGTTGAAGGCGATCCAGGTCATGCGGTCCGCCGAGTCGCGCATCGCCTGCAACGCCTCGGCCATGATCGTCAGCGCACGCGGCTCCTCGAAGCCGACAGCCATCGCGGTCAAGCCAGGACGAATCCCGTTACGTATCTCCAGCTCCTCCAGCAAGCTCTCGACGTAGCGCAGCTGATCGACGCTCTGCGGCGGACGCGACGCGACGCCAGTGACACCCGGCAACAGCAGCGGCTCGAGATACCGCTTCAGCGATCCCTCCGCGAGCGGCGGCAGCGCGATGTACAGCGGCGGACCCAACTCCAGCGCGGCGCCGACTTCCCGGCTCGACTGCGCGAGCGCCTCCGCGTCGGGCACGTAGACGATCGCGCTCGCCCCATCAGCGCCGTCCGGGATCGGCTGGCCGGGCAGCAAGATGAGCGTGGCGCGGACATCGTCCATGCTGGTCATGGCGTCGCCTCAGTTGGCGCGGAACGTGCGCGTGCGATCGTGCAGGGCATCGAGGTCGTCGAAGGGGCCGACCACCGCCGCGGCCAGATTGCCCTCGCGCACGACGCGGCGAGCGACGCGCTGGACATCGGCCATCGTCACCGCTTCCAGCCCCGCAATCGCCTCCTCAACCGGTTCGATATCGCCGCGCGAGAGCAGCATCCCACCCGCTCGATGGCACCAACCAGAGGCCGAGTCGAGGCTCAGTCGGAACGACCCGATCGCGTGCTCGCGGACGCGCTCCAGCTCCTCCTCCTCGACCGGCTCGTCGGCGATTCGCTGCAGCTCGTGGATGGCGACTTCGATCGTTTCCAACACGTGCTCGGCCGTCACGCCGGCCGAGATGCCGAGCTGGCCGGTGTCGTCAAACGCGCTCACACCCGAACCGACCGAGTAGGCCAACCCGCGCTTCTCCCGAATCTCAACGAACAGCCGCGAGGTCATGCCGCCGCCCAACACGTCGTTCATCAGCTTCAGCGCAAAGCGGTCTGGATCCAGGCGCGGGAACGCACGCAGCGACAGCGCCAGATTGCACTGCTCCAGATCGCGCACCTCGATCTGCGCCTGCCGATCCGACATCGTGTCGACGGCCGACTGGCGGGGCGGGACCGGCTCGCAGGCCGTCTCTGGCCAGTTGGCCGCCCAGTGCGTCTCCACCAATCGCAGCGTCTCGTCGCGGTCGACGTTGCCCGCGACCGAGAGCACGATGTTCGACGGGCGGTACCAGGTCGCGATGTGTTCGGCCAGGTGATCACGCGTGATCGCGCCGACCGAGTCGAGGTCGCCCGCGATCTCCCAGCCCAGCGGCTGATCTCCGAAGGCGGCATCGCTGATCAGCTGGCCGACCCGTTGGCCCGGCTGATCGTGCGCCCGGCGGATTTCCGAGTAAATCACCGTCCGCTCCCGCTCGATCTCGGACGCTCCCAGCAGCGAGTTGCGGACCGAATCGGCCAGCACATCGGTCGCCAGCGACAGACGATTGAACGGCACCACGTTCCAGTAACAGGTCAGCTCCTTGGACGTAAAGGCGTTGAGCGTGCCGCCGGCGCCTTCGATCGCGGCCGAGATGTCCGTCGGCTCGGGGCGCGATTCCGTGCCCTTGAACAGCATGTGCTCGAGGTAGTGCGAGAGCCCCAGCGTCGCGCGCGCCTCATCGCGCGATCCGACCCGCACGTAGGCCGCAGAGACCGCGGCCTGCGAGTGCGGCATCGACGTCACCACGACCCGCAATCCGTTATCCAACACATCAACAGTGGGCTGCACCGACGAGCCAGTGGTCCCAATGGTCATGGCGTGCTCCTCAGCCGCACAGCATACCTGCGCCACCTCCATCCGTATCCTGACCGCCAGGGCAGGAGCCGCCGTGCAGGCATTCATCACGACCCGTTACGACTACCACTGGTCACCGCTGATCGGCTGCCTCAGCGCCCTGCTCCACCCGATCCCGAGCCATGTCGTCGGCGCCGTCACCGGCCTCAGCGTTCGCCCGCCCGACGAACGCGCACTGCCCCCCTCGCTGGCGGCCGGACTGTCTGCCCTGGGGGCGCGGGCCAGGATCGTCGACCGCGAGCAGCCGAACCGCGTTGACCACTTCCGAGCCCGCCGACGCCTGCGCTCGGAGCTGCAACGCGGCCGCGCCGCCGCGCTCTTCGGCGTCGGAGAGTCCGCCTTCGGTCCCACCTGGGGACTGATCGTCGGCGTCGACGACGAGCGTCAGGCCTGGCGGCGCGACGGACCACTGACCGAACAGGTCTCACCCTGGCTCGCCGAGTCCGCCCTGCGCGATGGACGCCTGCAGCTGGTCACGCTGGAGCGGTCAGGCAGCGCCGATGCCACCCAATGGGCGTCCGCTGCCGCCGCCGCCTGGCAGGACTCCATCGGCGTCGGGATCGATTGGATGCGATCCCTGATCGAGCAGCTCGACAGCGCGGTTGAGCTCGAGCCCCAGCGGTTCGCCTACGACATCCAGGCGCTCGCCGCGAACTGGGGCGAAGCCGCCGCGTTCTGGCGCGAGCACGGACGTGCCAGCTCGACCACCAGCTCGCCGGCCGAGCCAGTCGCGCCTGCCGCGCAGGCCGCGGCGATCTCGCTCTCCCGTTGCGCCACGCTGTTTCCCTACCCGATGGGCGGACAACCCAACCACCCCGGCGTCCGCAACAGCGCCGCAGGATTCCTGCGTGAAGCGCTGGACAGCCTCTCGGTCGGCCATTGATACACTCTCTAGCAGTCAGCGAGGGAGTCCGTATGGCGATCCGCGTCAAGCTGTTCATGACATTGGTGCCTCTCTCCAGATCCAAACAGTCCAACCTCACGGTCGACTGGTTTGAAGGCATCACCGCCCAGCACATCCTCGATGCCGAGCAGTTCTCCGCGCAGGATCAAGAGGCGATCGCCGTCGTGATCAACTCCGTCCAAGCCCAGGCCGACGACCCGCTGCAAGACGGCGACGAGGTCGACCTGCTCGTCAACATCCAGGGTGGATCAGAACAGGAGCGGGCTGCTCGTTGAGCGTGGCAGAGCATCGCCCCAAGTACATCTTCATCACCGGCGGCGTGATCAGCTCCGTCGGCAAGGGCATCGCCACCGCCTCGCTCGGCCGACTCCTCCAATCGCGCGGCCTCTCGGTCACCGTCCAGAAGCTCGACCCATACCTCAACGTCGATCCAGGCACGATGTCGCCGTATCAGCACGGCGAGGTCTACGTGACCGACGACGGCGCCGAGACCGACCTCGATCTCGGCCACTATGAGCGCTTCCTCGACCAGGACCTGACCGCCGCCTCATCGGTCACGATGGGCCAAATCTCCGCCGAGGTGATCGAGCGCGAGCGGCGCGGCGACTACCTGGGCGGCACCATCCAAACCGTCCCCCACGTCACCGACCTGATCAAGGAGCGTGTGCGCGGCCTGGCCGAGCATTCCGGCGTCGACGTGCTGATCGTCGAGGTCGGCGGGACGGTCGGCGACATCGAAGGACAGGCGTTCCTCGAGGCCATCCGTCAGATGCGCTACGAAGAGCCGCGCGAGGGCACCCTGGCCATCCACGTCACGCCGCTCTTCTATCTCGCCGCCACCGGCGAGCTGAAGACCAAGCCCACCCAACACTCGGTGCGCACCCTGCGCAGCATGGGCATCCAACCCGACGTGATCATCTCCCGCACCGACGTACCCGCCGAGCGATCCATCACCAACAAGCTCGCCCTCTTCTGCGACGTCCCCGCCGAAGCCGTGATGACGCTCGAGACCGCAGACTCGATCTACCAGGTACCCTCCATGCTCGAGCAGGCCGGACTGACCGAGCTGACCCTGAGTCGGCTCCAGCTGACCGCCCGGCCCAGCGCGCCGGGACGCTCGATCGACGACTGGACCGAATGGTCCGGCCGGCTCTCGCGGACCGAGCGAGTCTGCCGCGTCGGGATCGCCGGCAAGTACGTCGAGCTGCGCGATGCCTATCTCTCAGTCAAGGAAGCGCTGATCCACGCCGGCGCCCAGCGCGGCGCACGGATCGAGATCAAGTGGATCCAGTCCGACCACCTCGATCACGCCGACCAGCCGCAGATCGCCGCGGCGCTCGCTGACGTGGACGGCGTGATCGTGCCCGGCGGCTTCGGCGAACGCGGCATCGAGGGTGAGATCGGCATCGCCCGCTTCGCGCTCGAGCAGCGCATCCCCTATCTGGGCCTCTGCCGCGGCATGCAGAACATGGTCATCGCCTTCGCCCGCGACCGACTTCAGCTGGCGGACGCCAACACCACCGAAGCCGACTCGCAGACGGCCAACCCCGTGATCGCCCTGCTCGACGACCAGCGCGAGTTGACACAGCTGGGCGGCACCATGCGGCTCGGCATGTATCCCTGCCAGCTGCAGCCCGAGTCTCGCGCCCAGGCCTTGTACGGATCGGACATGGCCAACGAGCGGCACCGCCACCGCTGGGAGTTCAACCCGCGCTACCGCGATCGCTTCGAGGACGCCGGCCTCGTCGCCAGCGGAACCTCACGAGACGGCGCACTGGTCGAGATCGCCGAGGTCGGCGACCATCCCTTCATGATCGGATCCCAGTTCCACCCCGAACTGAAGAGCAGACCGCAACGCTCCCACCCGCTCTTCCTCGGCTTCATCGACAGCGTCCTGGCCGAGTCCGAAACGGCGCTTCGCCATCCCGTCGGCGCCGCAGCGCCGCTGCCGTCCACATCGCTCGCCCCGTCGCCGCCCGCGGCGCTGCCACTGGCCGGGCGAGTGGCGGAAGGCTGAGGTTGGCGGCGCCGTGAGCGAAGACGACATCTTCCGCTTCCTCACCGCGCTCGCGGCGATGACCTTCGGCGGCGGCGTCGCGGCGCTGACGCTTGCCCTGACCCGCGCCTGGCAGACCGACGACCCGCTCGAGCGCGACGTGCTCTTCCGCTCGGCCGACCGCGCGCACACCCGGCTGCTGCTGCCCGGCATCATCGCGACCGGCGTCCTCGGCGCGATCTGGGGCATCCGCGCCGAGGGCGTCGATCCGATCGAGACCGGCTGGCTGCTGGCGGTCGAGGTGCTCTACCTGCTCTCCTTGTTCGTGCTCGTCCCTGGCATGTTCGCCGGCATCCGCCGCGTCCGCCTGCTCTCCCTGCAGGCGCGCAAGACCGGCCAGCTCTCGGACGAGCTGACCGACGCGCTCAACGACCGCGGCCCGCTCGTCTTCGCCGTCCTCATGGCGCTGCTGCTCCCCGTGCAGATTCTGCTCGTTACCCTCCAGCCATAGCCCACCGGACCGAACACTTGCGAAGGAACCGCCATGAAGGTCTTTCTCGACAGCGCCCGCCTCGACGAAATCCAGCAGGCCGTCGACTGGGGCATCTGCCACGGCGTGACCACCAACCCCTCGCTGCACGCCCGCGCCATCAGCGCTGAGGGCGGCAACGCGATCAGCTACGAGGAGCGCATCCGCACCATCGCCGAGATCGTCGACGGTCCGATCTCCGCCGAGTGCGTCAGCCGCACGACCGCAGAGCTGATCCACGAAGCGCGCACGCTCGCCGCCTGGCACGAGCAGGTCGTCGTCAAGATTGCGATCGACGGACCGGGGCTCGCCGCGATCCGCGCGCTCTCGGCCGAGGGCATCCGGATCAACACGACGCTGATCTTCTCGCTCAACCAGGCGCTGCTCGCCGCCCGCGCCGGCGCGGCCTACGTCTCCCCCTTCGTGGGACGCCTCGACGACATCGGCGAAGACGGCATCGGGCTGGTGCGGGACGTCGTGGCCATGCTCGACAGATACGGCCTGCCGACCGAGGTGATCGCCGCCTCGCTGCGCAACACCGAACACGTCGCCGACGCCGCCCGCGCCGGCTCGCAGATCGCGACGGTCCCCTTTCCCGTGCTGGAGCAGATGCTGCAGCACGACCTGACAGACCGGGGCATCGACGCGTTCCTGGCCGACTGGCAAGACGCGCAGGATCAGCTGCAGGCGCTGCACGCAGCGGGCGCCGCGACGGCCGCATCCTGACCGGACGCATCCGCGGCCGCCGCTACTACAGGTTGCCGGGCGGGTTCACTTGCCAACGGCCGCCGCGCGGGGATACGATAGGAACGTTCCGTAACGGAAGGCTGTTCGCCGCGCAGGCCAAGTGGCCCGCGTTGAGGCGCGAACCCCCGCCCACTCCGACGCTGATCACTCCCGAATCTCCGTGACCACGTCCATGCACGTCCCCACACTTCCCGCACGCGATACACACAGATAGCGCCCCGCGCCGACGCGGGCCCACGCCTGAGGTAGCCCATGACCGCTCTGAACGTTGCCGAACTCGAAGAGATGACCCGCGACGCGCTGCTCGCCGAAGCCAAAGATCGCGAGGTCAGCGGCGTCTCCACGATGCGCAAGCAGGACATCATCCTGCGCCTGCTCGAAGCGCAGGCCGCGGCGGAAGGCAACGTGCTGGCCGGCGGCGTGCTGGAAGTCTTCGACGACTCCTACGGCTTCCTGCGGGGCGACTCGCTCTTGCCCGCGCCGACGGACATCTACGTGTCCCAGAACCTGATCCGCCGCGCCGGCCTGCGCATCGGCGACTACGTGATCGGCTCGGCGCGGCCGCCCAAGCAGGGCGAGAAATACTACGGCCTGACCCGCGTCGAAACCGTCAACGGGGTCAACGCGTCGGAGGCGCCGGCGCGGCGGCTGTTCGAGAAGCTGACCGCCGTCTTCCCCCACCAGCGGTTCGAGCTGGAGACGGACGACCCGACCGAACTCTCCGGCCGCGTGATCGACCTCGTCGCGCCGATGGGCCGCGGGCAGCGCGGCCTGATCGTCAGCCCGCCCAAGGCCGGCAAGACGATGCTGCTGCAGTCGCTCGCCAACGGCGTCACCTCGAACCACCCCGAGGTGCTGCTGATGGTCGTGCTGATCGGCGAGCGCCCCGAAGAGGTCACGGAGATGCGCCGCTCCGTGCGCGGTGAAGTGATCGCCTCGACCTTCGACGAGCCGGTCGAGGAACACATCCGCGTCGCCGAGCTCGGCCTCGAGCGCGCCAAGCGGCTGATGGAGATGGGCCGCGACGTCGTCATCCTGCTCGACTCGATCACCCGCCTCACGCGCGCCTACAACCTGGAGATGCCCTCGACCGGGCGCACGCTTTCGGGCGGCATCGATCCAGTCGCGCTGTACCCGCCCAAGCGCTTCTTCGGCTCCGCCCGCAAGGCCGAAGAGGGCGGCTCGCTGACGATCATCGCCACCTGCCTCGTCGACACCGGCTCGCGCCTCGATGACGTCGTCTTCGAGGAGTTCAAGGGCACCGGCAACTGGGAAGTGCGGCTCGACCGCAAGCTCGCCGAGCGCCGCATCTACCCCTCGATCGACATCGCCGCCTCCTCGACACGGCGCGAGGAGCTGTTGCTCAGCGGCGAAGAGCTGCAGCGCGTCTGGCTGCTGAGGCGGATGATGTCCGTGCTGGCCGGCTCCGGCGGCGGCGCGACCGAACCAACCGAGCGCCTGCTCGATCGCCTCGCCAAGACGAAGTCGAACGTTGAGTTCCTCGAAAACCTGACCGCGGCTGAGGCGTAGGCATGGACCGCAACGCGGTCGCCGACCTCTGCCAGTCGCTGCCCGGTGCCTGGCCCGACTCGCCCTGGGGCGAGGACGACCTCGTCTACAAGCTCGGCGCGAAGAACGCGGCCGGCGGCGGCAAGGGCGCGGGCAAGATCTTCTGTTTCCTCGGCGGCGGCACGACCGACGGCCGCCCCCACGCGATCACGGTCAAGTGCGACCCCGCCATCGTCCCCGCGCTGCACCAGCAGTACGATGCGGTCTCGAGTCCGCGCTACCTGAACAAGTCCCACTGGGTCGCGATCAGCCTCGAGTCTGACCTGCCGGACGATGAACTCGAGGAGTTGATCGTCGACAGCTACGAGCGCATCCTGGCTGGGTTCAGCAAGCAGCGCCAGCGCGAGATCGCGGCTGAGGGCTGAGCCCGGCGTCACCCGCCCGCTGGCGGTGCGGCTGAGTCAGTCGAGCGAACTCTGGATGCCGGCCGCGTCGTCGTCGCTGATCAGGCCCTGCGTGATGCCGCTCATCACGATGTAGGGCGGCAGCAGCGGATTGCGAAAGCGATACCGATAGTTGCGCCGCGCGCCGATCTTCTCCAGGATCGGCCCGCGCCCGTCCGCGCAGAACTCGTTCAGGTGTTTCGCGAAGGATCCGATCTCATAGGGACGGCCCATCACGGCCGCGAGCGGACGCCGCACGGCGCCGGCGGTGAAGTAGCCGCGTTCGTCGCACTGGGCGAGGGCGCAGGCCAGCGCCACCTGCCGATAGAGCGAGTCGGAGCGGGCGCTCATCACGGCGCGGTGATGGGTCGTGGTGATCGTCTCCTGCGCGTGTGAGACCGCGCTGCGCACGCCCGCTGCCAGATCTTCAGTCTCGACCAGGTCGGCGGCACGGTCGTTGGCATGGCGCGCCGCCGCCAGCGTGATCAGGTGGGTGTAGTGGGGCAGCCCTTGCGACAGGGCGGCGATCCGGTCGCGCACGATCGGGTCCGCCCGCAGGCCGACCACATCCAGGCCGCCGTCGACGATCTGCTGCAGCTCCCAGAGCGACATTCTCGGCATCAAGACCTGGGCCAGCGCGCGCTCCACAGACTCATGCTGCGCGATCAGCGCGCTGACCGACTCACCCACGCCGACCAGGACGAGCGTGGCGGGCACCGATTGGTCGCTGAGCATCTTGATCGTGTCCGCCATCTGCGTGCCCAGGCGGCCGGCGACCCGGTCGAACTCGTCCACCACGATCACCAGCGTCTGGCGGGCGCTCAGCTGCTCGAGCAGCATCCGCACCGTGTGCGGGGTGATCGGCCCGTCGCCGCTGATCAGCGAGGTCGCCGAGCGCACGCTCTCCTCGAGCGGCGGCGCGAAGCCGATCCCGCGGCGCTGCTCGATGAAGCGCAGGGCGTCGAACGCCTTGCGCCAGATGGCTGCGTAGTCGTCGCCGTCGTCGCAGTTCACGCGCGGCGCGAGGATCGACTGGCCGAGCCCCTCCAGATACTCGTGCAGCACGCTGGCGAGCGAGGTCTTACCCACCCCGCGCTCGCCGAAGATGGCCACATGGCGGCCGCGCTGCAGGACCGCGTCGAGCACCGCGCGCCGCTGCGCCTCTCGCCCGGCGAAGAGCTGCAGTCGGTCGATCGGCGCGGCCGGGGTGAACACCTCGCCCAGGCGCACATCTCGGTCCAGTCTGTCCATGAGCCCACCCCGATCCGATCACGATCATCGCGCCAGCAGTCCCGACGGTGTCAACGATAGCAAGTGACGGCCACTAACCACAAGTGACAACAAGTAACCACAAGTACCGCCAACTCACAGGAATTTGACAACACTACCGCCGCGCCAGCCGTCCGCACCCTCACCCGAACGCCAACTGAGACGCCCCATCCAGCGGCGTCAGACGGCCAGCACCGACAGCTCCAGCCGCGACGCGTGTTCTGCGTTGTGGTGCACCGTGTTCAGCGCCGTCCGCGTGTGCGTCTGCCGGCCGATCGGTTCGCCCGTGTTCGGATTCACGTCGAAGCGCGGATAGTTGCTGCTGGAGATCTCGACCCCGATTCGGTGCCCCGCCTGGAACACGTTCGAGGTCGGGTACAGCTCGATCGACAGCTCCACCACGTCAGCCGGCGAGACGAACTCCTCGCGGTCATATCCATTGCGGAAGCGCAGCCGCTTGATGCTGTCCGTCAGCCGCAGCGCGTAGCCCTCCGGGTAGTCGCTGCTGGGCGGGTAGCAATCGAGCAGGGCTGCGGTGAAGTCCGTGTCGGGCGCGTCTGTGGAGACCCAGAGCCGAACGGTGACCGGACCAATCGCCTCGACCGGGTCCGCGAGCGGCTCGGAGCGGAAGGAGAGCACGTCCGCGCGCGACGCCGTGGGCAAGTACGGCGGTTCGGCGCCCATCACGTCCGGGCGCGTGCGCTGATCCGCGCCGCCCGGCAGGATCAGCTCCCGCGAGCGCTGCGTCGGCGGCCAGATTTGCTGCTTGAGCGTCGGGTCCTCAGGCGCAAACTCCCGCAGCGACGACACGTTGGCCGAGATCGACGGCACAGGCCGCTCGGGATCGAAGAGATAGCTCGACATACCGCCATCCTCTGCCGCCGCATCATGGGACAGTCCGCCGCCTGGCTGCAGGAACCAGTCCACGGCTGCCGCCCCAGCCGGCGGCCAGGCCGTCTGATCGCGCCAGCGGCCGCCGTGATCGATCCGCCCCGACGCGATCCGCCGACCGCTGCCGCCGCCCATCACGAACATCTTGACCGGCGGCATCTCGCCCCAGCCGCTGTCCGCACCCGTCAGCGCGTGATCGAAGAACTGGCGCTGCAAGTCCAGCCGCGTCGCGGCCAGGTTGCCCGCAATCGGCGCGCTCGGGCCCAGGTCCACATCGCCAGACCAGGTTCGGTCCAGGGGCGCCTCGCCGTGCGTCCACGGCCCCATCAACAGATACTGCGGCGACGTCATCGCCGCCGAGAACGCCATGAACGACTCGCACGTCGCCCGCGTGTAGCTGTCGTACCAGCCGCCCGAGTAGACCGTCGGCACGTCCGCCGTCTGGCCGACGAACCGCTCGAAGTTCATCGACGGCAGCTGCCACAGCCAGTCGTCCTCGCGCGCCAGGGTGAGCAGATCGCGAGCCCAGCGTTCATAATCCTGCGTCAGCGACAGCGGCGTGTCGCCCGGGCGCCAGGGCAAGCGGCCGAGATAGCCGCGCAGGTCGACCGCCGCCTGGTCGAGCGCGGCGTAGAGGACCGGGTCGCGCGCCGCCTCCGGGCTGACCGGGGCGTTCCAGAAGGCCCACGCGAGCCAGCGCAGCTCCAGCGCGCCGCCCTGCCGCAAGGACGACGTGAGTCCGTTGAACGCGCCCTGGTTGACCCACATCGCCGCCAGGTGCGGCGGGTTCAGCGCCGCCGCCGCTGACTGCACCCAGCCCATGTACGACGTGCCGACGGTGCCCACCTTGCCCGTCGACCAGGACTGCTCGGCGAGCCACTCGATCGTGTCATAGCCGTCCTCCGCCTCGTTCTTCAGCAGGTAGAAGTCCCCCTCAGACGCGAAGCGGCCGCGCACATCCTGGATCACGCGGGCGTAGCCGCGCCGCGCCCACCACTCGGCGTCGGCAGCGAAGCCGAGCTTGTCGTACGGCGTGCGGGTCAGCAGCGTCGGCAGCGGACGGTCGAGCGCGACACCGTCTCGGGCCGGCAGGTACACATCCGTTGCGAGCGCGACGCCGTCGCGCATCGGCGCGCGGCGGTTGCGCTGGATCACGACGTCATATTCGGGCGCGGACGGCGGCGGCAGCACAGCGGTTGATGGGCTCATGTCAGGCTCCTCGGGCGAGCAGCGGCGCCACGGTCGGCGCAGACGGGATGGACGAGCGGGTCACGTTGACGTGATTGTCCGAAGGCGGCTCGCTGCTCGCGCCCATCTCGCGCAAGAACGCGGACAACGGCTCGAGCCCGGTCTCGACCGTCTCAGCCGCCTCCGGCTGGTAGAGCATCGGAATCACGAGCGGCGCGCCGATCTCACCCGCGATCGACGCGGCCGCCTGCGGCGAGAGGTGCCCGCCGCCGCCGCAGGGCAGCAGCACCACGTCCGCGCGCTGCAGCTCTTCGAGCGCCGCGCGTTCCGGCATCCCCTGCAGGTCGCCCAGATGCGCGACGATGATGTCGTCGATCGTCACGATGAAGGCGACGTTGCGCGTCCCGCCGCCGGGCGTCGTCACGCCGGTCGCCAGGACCCGCTTGATCTCATACTCGCCGGGCGCGTCGAGCGTGCGCTGGGCGGCCGCCGTCTCCAGCGTTACCCCGTCCGTCCAGCGGTGCGCCGCGTCTCGCGGGCGGGAGATCGTGACGATGTCCGCAGACGGTTTATTCAGCCGAAAGCCGGTCTCCGGCGGGCAAGGGTCCATCACGACCGCCGCCTCGCGCCCGCGCAGTCGGAAGGCCGCATGTCCATACCAGGCAATATCCATAACAACAGCCTACGCGCCCAAAGGCAAACAGTCAGCGTCCCCAACACCCCCACAAGCGCAGGGTCCCAGTCCTCCCCCGCAAGCGGAGGGCGATCCGGTCCCCCCCGCTGTCGTGGGTCGGTCCCATCCTCCCCCCGCAAGCGGGGGGAGTTAGAGGGGGGTCTGCTCCACTTGCGGTGGATCCTATCCTCCCCCCGCTTGCGGGGGGAGTTAGAGGGGGCCGCGCCGCATCCTCCAATGTCCGCAGCGCCACCAGCAAGATCCCCGCGCCGAAGACGCAGCAACGACGGCGTTGTTTAGTGCGCAGGGACAGGTGCAGAGCTCTGCGCTCAGGCCTCGCCGATACCCCAAACCCCCACCTAGGTTTGTTCAGAGTAGCGAGGAGATATGCCAGGTCGGGGTCGCATGGCAGCGCGGCCCGATCGCCATGTCCGTCATTCCAGCCCCCCTCGACACGCCAGCCCCAGCGGCATTCCAGCTTGTCTGGAATCTCGCCCGGCATCCCGCCTGGCCAGAAGCGCCCACAAGGAACGAGGTCCCGGACCTCGCTGCGACCACGATCCTTGACCGCGGGCTCGCCCTGATCTGGGAAGCGCTCCAGTTACTGTGAGCAGACCCCCAACCTCCCCCGCAAACGGGGGAGGGATGTTGCTGGATCCCCTTCGCTTGAGGTGGGCCCAGTCCTCCCCCCGCACGGGGGGGGAGTTAGAGGGGGGGGCTGCTCCACTCGCGGAGAGACCTAGAGGGGTCCACGCTGAATCCGCCAATGACCGCAGCGCCTCGAGCGAGATTCCCGCGCCGAAGACGCAGCAATGACGGCGTTGATGAGTGCACGAGAACAGGCGCAAGGGTCTGCGCTCACGCCTCGCCGATACCGCAAACCCCCACCTAACCTCCCCCTGCAACCGGGAGAGGAATGTTGCTTGATCACCTCCCCTTGCGGGCGGCCCAGTCCTCCCCCCCAAGCGGGGGGGGCTAGAGGGGGGGCACCGCATCCGCCAATGTCCGCAGCGCAGCGAGCAAGACGCCCGCGCCGAAGACACAGCAATGACAGGGCTGATGAGCGCACGGAAACAGATACAAGGGTCTGCGCCCGGGCCTCGCCGACACCCCAAACCCCCACCTAACCTCCCCCGCAAGCGGGGGAGGGATTTCGCGTGATCCTCCCCCCGATTGCGGGAGAGCGCTAGAGGGGGGCTGCCCCACTAGCTGAGAGACCCAAAAGAGAAGAAGCAGCCCCGCCCTCAGCCGACGACCAGCGGCAGCTCGTCGCCTGCTTCGGGACGATGCGGCATCAGGATCAGCGCCGCGTTCTGGCCGTGCGCCCCATAAGCGGCGACCGCCGCACCCACGATCTGATCCTCGTACAGCCGCGTCGTGAAGCCGAGCTTGCAGGCGATGTCCTCCTCCTCGTACGTGGCGTGAGGCGGAATCTGCCGATCTCGCACGATCATCGCAGCGGCGGCGGCCGACAGCGCCCCCGACGCGCCCAGCGTGTAGCCCACGTTGGGCGACACCGCAGCCGCGTACATATCCAGCGTGCGGCGGCCGAAGGCGCGCTCGATGATGTCCGTCTCGCGCTCGTCGCCGAGCCTGCTGCCGACGCCCGCCGTGACCACTACATCCACATCCGACGGTGAGATCTCGCCCCCGAGCAACGCGTCGCCGTACGCACGACGGGCGACCTCGACATCAGTCGGCGCGAGACCGTCGCCCATCGGACCGGCGGACATCGCCTCGCCGCCGATCTCCGCGTAGACCGGCGCGCCGCGCTGGGCGGCGAGCTGCCGATCTTCCAGCATCAACGCCGCCGCGCCCTCGCCCAGCACAAACCCGCCGCGGCGGGCGTCGAACGGCCGCTGCGCCCGCAGATCGCCGCTGCGATCGAGCATCGCCAGCGACTCATACGCGCCGTACACCTCCGCGCTCAGCGGCGCCTCCGCGCCGATCGCCAGCGCCGCGCGGACCACGCCCGCCCGAATCAGCTGCGACGCGATCACCACCGCCGACAGGCCCGACGCGCCGCCGGCCGAGACCGTAAAGGCCGGCCCCGCGATGTTCAGACCCAGCGACGCACCGGACAAGCCAGAACCGATCGCCTGCCAGCCGCTTCCCGCGCCAGGATGGGCGATGCCGCTGATCGCGCCGACCGCGAACGCGGTCTGGTTGGAAATCTCCAGCCGCGCATCCGCCTGCGCTTGCAGCGCCGCGTCCAGCGCGAGACGCGAGGCGCGATCAAGCCGCGCCGTCAGCCACGCCGGCGCGCCGGCCGGGCCGCTCCAGCCGGCATCAACCTGTCCCGCCGCGGCCGGGAAGGCGGTCTCCACGCTGGTCAGCTCGGAGGTGCAGACCCGTCCCGAACACAGCGCGGACCACAGATCGGCCATCGACGGACCGGCGGCCGAGACCGCGCCCAGCCCGGTGATCACCACTCGGCGCCGTTCCGTCGGATCGTCGCCGCGGACGCCGCGCATCATCGGCGTCGCTGCAGGTTGGTCGGATGATCCGCTGACCATGGCTGGTCTCTCTCCATCTGCACATTCATCTGCGCATCCATCTGCACAGGAGGGTGTCATGCGACACGCAGGGAAGTCGAGCGGCGGCGCTGGATCGTTTTGCCGAATCCAGTCAACGCTGCTAGGATTGCGGTGTTAGCACTCTCAGTGGGAGAGTGCTAACTGCAGGCCCAGCACGCCACAGCAGCCCAGAGGCTAGAACGCCGCGAACCACTGCCATGCCTTCCGACATGCCTCCCGAGCGGCCAACCGAACGCCTCCCAGATCGTCGAGCCGGCATTCTCCAGCTCGTGATCCAGGACTACATCGAGACCGCCACGCCGGTCGCATCGCGTCACGTCGTCGAGAAGTACGCCCTGCCTGCCTCGCCTGCCACGATACGCCATGAAATGCACGCCCTCGAAGAACAGGGCTACCTCACCCACCCGCATACCTCCGCCGGACGCATCCCCTCCAACCGCGGCTATCGGCACTTTGTCCAGTCGCTCATGGGACATGCCGAGCTGGGCATGGCCGAGCAGGCCTCGGTTCGACATCAATTCTTCCAGGCCGCGCCAGCCGTCGACGAGTGGGTCGAGCTCGCGGCCAACGTCCTGGCCCGCTCGCTCGGCCTGCTCGTCATTGTCGCGCCGCCACATCCCGAGCGGCTGCGCGTGCGACAGCTCGAGCTGATCGCGCTCAACGAACTGCTCGTGCTGATGATCGTGGTCGTCCAGGAAGCGCGCATGATCCGACAGCTCATGCCGCTCCCCCAACCAGTCGAAGTGGACGAGCTCGCCGACCTCGCCGCCAAACTCTCCGGTGACCTGCGCGGACGCTCCGCGCGGGACGTGCGCCAGGCCGCCCAGCACTCGACCGATGCGCCCCAGCACACCGTCGAAGCCGTCGTGCTCGAAACCCTCGCCCAGGTGCTCGAACGCGACGCCCAGCGCGCCGGCATCCCCGCCATCGCCGGACTCGGCGGCATGATGGCCCAGCCCGAGTTCCAGCACGAACCCGAACGCTCCCTCGAACTGATCGAGCTCGTCGACCAGCACGCCGCCCAAGACCTGATCCCCGCCGCCGTGATCGACGATTTCACCATGGGCGGCGCGATGCACGTGCTGATCGGCGACGACCATCCCACCGAGCTGTTGCAGGAGTGCTCGCTCGTCCTCGCGCCCTACGGCTCATCGATCCCCGACCCCGCCGCGCCCGAAATCCCCGGCTACGTCGGAATCATCGGCCCCACGCGCATGAACTACCCGCGCAGCATCGCCGCCGCTCGCTTCTACTCACAACTGCTGCAGGAGATGATCGACGCCGTCTACGGAGTGAACCGATGAACCAGGACCCCAACGTCAGCGACCACGACGCGGTCGACCCCGCGGCCGTCGCCGCATCCGATCAGGCCGACGACACGGTTGAGGACACAGCTAAGGACATTACGAAAGACACGATCGAGGACACGCCTGAGGACATCGTGGCGTCGGACGACACGCTGGAGTCGCTGCGCGAAGAAGCAGCACGCAACTACGCCGGCTGGCAGCGCGCCCAGGCCGACTTCGTGAACCTCAAGCGCCGCACGGCCCAGGATGTGCACGACCGCAGTCAACAGTCGCAGCGTGCGATCCTGCTCGACCTCGTCGACCTCGCCGACGACTTCGAACGCGCCAACCGCGACGCGCCAACCGACGACGAGTCGGACGATCCCTGGCGGCGGGGCGTCGCGCTCATCTCTCAGAAGCTCAACGCGCTCCTCGCCAGGCAGCAGGTGCAGCAGATTGCGACCGTCGACCAGCCCTTCGACCCCGAAGTGCACGAAGCCGTCGGCCAGCTGCCCGGCCGCCGCGACGAGATCGTGGCCGTCCTGCGCACCGGCTACACGCACGGCTCGCGTGTCCTGCGCGCCACCCAGGTGATGGTCGGCGACGGCTCCGTCGAGCCCCCTGAGCCGATTGAGCAGACAGACACCGAATCCAGCGAACCACTCGAAGAAGAAGACGAATAGGAGACACCCATGCCCGGACGAGTGATCGGCATCGACCTCGGTACCACCAACTCCGCCGTCGCCGTCATGGAAGGCGGCGAGCCAACCGTCATCCCCAACGCCGAAGGCAACCGCACCACCCCCTCCGTCGTCGCGATGACGAAGACCGGCGAACGGATCGTCGGCACCGCCGCCAAGCGCCAGGCCGTCACCAATCCCGAGGACACGCTGTTCTCGGTCAAGCGCCTGATGGGCCGCAGGTTCGACGACCCCAACGTGCAAGGCGCGGTCAGCCGCCTCCCCTACATCGTTGACGCCGCTGAAAACCGCGATGCCCGCGTCAACATGAGCGGCAACCCCTACTCCCCGCCCGAGATCGCGGCGATGATCCTGCAAAAGCTCAAGGCCGACGCCGAAGCCTACCTCGGCGAGACCGTCACCGAAGCGGTCATCACCGTGCCGGCGTACTTCGACGACTCCCAGCGCAACGCGACCAAGGACGCCGGCCGCATCGCCGGCCTCAACGTGCTGCGAATCATCAACGAGCCCACCGCCGCCTCCCTCGCCTATGGCCTCGAAAAAGAGAACGACCACTACATCGCCGTCTACGACCTCGGCGGCGGCACCTTCGACATCTCCATCCTCGAACTCGGCGAGGGCACCTTCCAGGTCCGCTCGACCAACGGCAACACCTTCCTCGGCGGCGACGACTTCGACCAGCGCCTCATGGACCACCTGGTCGACGTGTTCCGCAAGGAACAGGCAATCGACCTCTCCTCCGACCGCATGGCCCTGCAGCGCCTCAAAGAAGCGGCCGAGCGAGCCAAGGTCGAACTCTCCACCACCCAGTCGACCGAGATCAACCTGCCTTACATCACCGCCGACGCCTCCGGCCCCAAGCACTTCACCCACACGCTGACCCGCGCGCAGCTCGAACAACTCGTGCTCGAACTCGTCGACGGTACCCTCGAGCCCTGCCGCAACGCCCTCGACGACGCCGGTATCACCCGCGACCAGGTCGACGAAGTCGTCCTCGTCGGCGGCCAGACGCGCATGCCCCTCGTTCAGCAGAAGGTCGAGCAGTTCTTCGGCAAGGAACCACACCGCGGCGTCAACCCGGACGAAGTCGTTGCGCTCGGCGCCGCAATCCAGGCCGGCGTCCTGCGCGGCGAGGTCAAGGACGTCCTCCTCCTCGACGTCACCCCGCTGACCTTAGGCATCGAGACCCTCGGCGGCGTGTCAACCCCGCTGATCCCCCGCAACACCACGATCCCCACCTCCAAGTCGCAGGTCTTCTCCACCGCCGCCGACAACCAGTCGCAGGTTGAAATCCACGTCCTCCAGGGCGAACGCGAGATGGCCGGCGGCAACAAGTCCCTCGGCAAGTTCATCCTCGACGGCATCCTGCCCGCCCCGCGCGGCATGCCACAGATCGAGGTCACCTTCGACATCGACGCCAACGGCATCCTCAACGTCGGCGCGCAGGACAAAGGCACCGGCAAGGAACAGCGGATCACCATCCAGGGCTCATCCGGACTGACCGACGACGAAATCGCCGCCATGCAGCGCGACGCCGAAGAGCACGCAGAAGAGGACGCCCGCCTGCGCGAACTCGCCGAAGTCCGCAACCGAGCCGAAACCACCGCCTACGAGGCCGAAAAAGTCCTCACCGACCAGGAAGACAAGCTGGACGACGAGCTGAAGGCCGAGCTGCGGGAGAAGATCGACGCCGTCCGCGCCGCCCTCGACACCGATGACGCATCAGCCATCCAGACCGCGCTCGACGACCTCAACACCACGCTGATGAAGGTCGGCGAAAAGGTCTACGGCCAACAGCAAGCCGAAGGCACAGACCCCGAAGCCGCCCCACCCGAAGACGAAACCGTAGAAGGCGAGTTCCGCGAGGTCTAGCACCCCACAACAGCGCGGTCCGATCTCCAGGGTTCGTCATTCCAGCCCCAACCGTCATTCCAGCTTGTCTGGAATCCCGCCCGGCTCCTCGCCCGACCACAAGCGCGCACTCCAAGCGCGCACACCGATCGTCCCCCACCGTCATTCAAACCCCCAACCGTCACTCCAGCCACCCTCCGTCATTCCAGCTTGTCTGGAATCCCGCCCGACATCTCCCCCGGCCACTCGATGGCCGCCCGCGCTTCTGCCAGCAGACCTGGCAGACGCGGCGCAAGCCTCGGCACACTCTCGCTGATCGTCCCCCACAACTCGTCCGGCTTGATCCCGTCGTATCCGTGGATCAGATAGTTGCGATTGTCGACGATCTTGCGCCACGGAATCTCCGGATGCGCCTCGTGCACCTCATCGGAAATCCGATTGGCCGCCTCACCCAACACCTCCAGCTGACGAATCGTCGCGTCATATCGCATGATGTCTGCGAAGAAATCGTCGCGACTCACGCCCTCGGTGTATCTCAACACTTGCTGACACGCGTCGATCATGTCTTCGACGTACACGTCCCAGCGCTTCGGTGCGGACTGCTGTGGCATCTGACTCTCCACGTTCAGCGGATCGATGGCGTCGGCTTCCACCCACGGCAGGTACTCCCGACGCATCCGGTGACGCTCCACCATGTCAACCCGACGACCGAGCACTTCCGAGAGATACGTCCGAGCCTCATAGCTGCCCCAGGCAGCTTCTGGCTCGCGATCAAACTGGACCAGAACATCCACATCACTGTCGGCGGATGCCTCATCGCGGGCGGTCGATCCGAACAGCGCCACGCTCGTCACACCAAAGCGCTCGCGCAACACCGGCATGTGCTCGCGCAACAGGCGTAACGCCTCGTCCCGTCCGAGCACCTGCTTGGTCATCGCGCCATCTCCACGAGGCCAGCATATCGAGCTGACCAGCGTGTCGCGCGACAGCTACACGCAACGCCGCGCCCGCGATACCCTACCCAAATGGCCCAATCCGACGACTTCTATGACATCCTCGGCGTCTCCCGCGACGCCTCCCAGGACGACATCCGCCGCGCCTTCCGCAAGCTCGCGATGGAGCATCACCCCGACCGCGTCTCCGACCCCGCCCAAAAGGAGGCGTCCGAAGCCACCTTCAAGCGCATCGGCGCCGCCTACGAAGTCCTCTCCGACCCCGACAAGAAGGCGCGCTACGACCAATACGGCTCGACCGCTGCCTTTGCCCAGGGCGCCGGCTTCGACGGCTTCGACTTCGGCGGCTTCGGCGACATCTTCGACGCCTTCTTCGGCGGTCGACGCGCCGCCGGACCAATTCGCGGCGGCGACCTGCGCCTCCAGATCGAGTTGAACTTCGACGAGGCCGTCTTCGGCTGCGAGGAAGAAATCCGCGCCTCGCGGCTGGAACACTGCGGCATCTGCGGCGGTTCGGGCGGCGAGCCTGGCACCCAGCGCGTTGCCTGCCAGATCTGCGGTGGCTCCGGCGAGGTACGCCGCACCCAGTCCAACGTCTTCGGACGCTTCGTCAACGTCGCGCCCTGCGAGCCGTGCGAGGGCGAAGGCTCCGTGATCGAGCATCCCTGCACCGCATGCGGCGGGATCGGACGCGAACAGCGCAACCGCCGACTCAAGGTCAAAATCCCGGCCGGCGTCAGCGACGGCGCACAAATGCGTCTCTCCGGCGAGGGCGACGCCGGCCTGCGCGGCGGACCCGCCGGCAATCTCTACGTCGACATCGCCGTCCGACCGCACGACCTGTTCCTGCGCGACGGCAACGACCTGCTCCTGCCCCTCTACCTCAACGTCGCCCAGGCAGCCCTGGGCGCGACCGTTGACATCCCCGGCATCTCCGGCGACCACCAACCGCTCAACGTGCCCGCCGCAACCCAACATGGCCACGAGTTCCGGCTGCGCGGCGAGGGCGTGCCGCACCTCAACGGTCGCGGACGCGGCGACCTGCGCGTCCAGGTCCACGTCGACGTCCCCACCAAGCTGACGTCCGAGCAGCGCGAACTCTTCGAGCAGCTCGCCGATCTGCTGGACGATCCCACCAGCCGCAGCGGATCGGGCGACGAAGGCGTCTTCTCGCGGATCCGCGGCGCGTTCTCAAACTAACCCCGCGCCCACCCATGCCATTGCTGCGCGTCGCCATCGCCGTCGACGCCGCGGAGGTCGAAGCGGCCGTTGCCGCCTGGGAGATCGTCGGCGTCCGCAGCTCCAGCGTCGAGTACCAGTTCGATCAGCCGTCCGAGGAACCGTGGCCCAGCCACGACAACCGACTGCTCGCGCAGGGGACGGTCGAGGTCGCCGCCTACATCGACGCCAAGCGCTGGCAGCAGATTGAAACCAGGCTGCGCGACGCCGCCGCACGTCTACTGGGCGAGCACGCAGTGACCGCAGCAGCGATGCCCGACCGCGATTGGCGCACCGCCTGGCACGACCACTTCGACATCGTGCGCATCCCCGGCGACCGCCCGATCGTGATCCGCCCGCCGCACAGGGCATACCGCCCGGCCGAGCGCGAGATCGTGCTCGACCTCGTGCCCGGACTTGCCTTCGGCACGGGCCAGCACCAGTCCACCAGGCTCTGCTTGCGTCTGTTGGCCCAACACCTCGAGCGCGATTCGCGCGTGCTCGACGTCGGCACCGGCAGCGGCATCCTCGCCTGCGCCGCCGCCTTGCTCGGCGCGCAGTCAGTCATCGCCACCGACATTGACCCCCTCGCCGTCGACGCCGCACGTCAAACCGCACGTCAGAACGGACTCTCCGACCGCGTCGACGCGCGTGAAGGTTCGATCCCCGATGACGACGGCAACTTCGACCTCGTCGCCGCCAACCTCACCGCTGACATCCTCCAGTGGCTCGCAGATGACATCGCCTCAGCGGTGAAGCCAGGCGGCAAGCTCATCGCCAGCGGCCTGATCGCGGCCCGCCGCGACCAAGTCGCCGCCGCCTTCGAATCGCAAGGCCTGCAAGTCACGCAGACCGCCACGGAGGACGACTGGATCGGCCTCGTCTTCGAGCGCTGAGTAGCCGTGCCCACGACACGGCGACACGGCGTCTACCAGGCCGGCGATGCGCCGCCGTCGATATTGATCGCGCAGCCGGAGATGAAGCTCGCCGCGCCCGAGGCGAGGAACACGATCATGTTCGCCGCCTCCTCCGACGTCCCAATCCGCTTGACCGGTATGCCCTCACCGACACTGGCCAGGAACTCCTCGTAGGTCGCGTCGGGCATGCGCGCCTGATGGAATCCGTGCCACTGAGCCGAATCGACCGATCCGATGCAGGCCGCGTTGACCAGAATCTGATCGGCCGCGACCTCCTTGCTCAGCGCCTTGGTCATCGCCAGGCCGGCCGCGCGAGACGCCGCCGTCGGCATCGAACCCGCGCCCGGCGTCTTGCAGCCGATGTTGAGCAGGTTCACGATCCGCCCGCCCCCGCGCTCGCGCATCGACGGCACGCAGAGCTTGGCCAGCCGCAGCGCTCCATAGAGCTTCAAGTCCATGTCCACCGCCCACACATCGATCTCGTGCGACTCGATCCGCCCCGACGACGACTGCCCAGCGTTGTTGATCAGGATGTCCACACCGCCGAAGCGATTGATCGTCTCCGCAACCAGCGCCTCGCAGTCCGAGTCGGACGTGACATCCGTGGACAACGCCAGACACTCGCCGCCGGCCACCTCGACCGCCGCTCGCGCCTCGTCCAGCGGCCCCTGACGCCGCGCGCCGATTGCCACCTTCGCGCCCTCCCGCGCGAGCACGACCGCCGTCGCCCGACCGATCCCTTCCGACCCACCCGTCACGATCGCCACCTTGCCCGATAGCCCGAGATCCATACCGTCCCCCGTCTCAATCTGGTCGTAATCTGGGCAGAGTCTAACCTCCCAACAGTGCTCGCCCCACCATCTCCGTCATCTCCGACATGTCCGACGAACGCCCTGCCCAACCGCCCCGTTACTTCCTCGATCCATCCGCGCAGCGCCGCGACGCTGAGATCACGCTCGGCCCGCAGCTGTCGACCCGCCTCAACCGCGTCCTGAGAGTCAAGCGCGAGGATCCGCTGGAACTGGTCGACCCATCCGCTGGACAAATCCATCACGCCGTCGTCCAACACGTGCAGCGGGACACCGTCATCTGCCGCATTACCTCCACTCGGCCGCTGCCAGCGGCGCCCAGACCGAGGATCGTCCTGCATGCCGCGCTGATTCGACCGCAGCGCTTCGATCTGATCGTGGAGAAAACGACAGAGCTCGGCGTCGACGAGATTTGCCCGATCCAGTCCGAACGCTCCCTCATCCGAGGCAACGCCGATTCCCGACTCGAGCGCTGGCGGCGCTTGGCCGTTGAGGCGTCAGAGCAATCGCGGCGCGATCACGTGCCCGCATTGAAACCGCCGATCAGCCTGTCCGAACTTGCCCCAGCGCCGAACAGCCTGAATCTAATCGCATCCACCGCCGAGCCCAGCCGCCGCATCTCAGAAGCCCTCGGACCGGCCCACCATGACGAGGTGCACATACTCGTGGGACCAGAAGGCGGCTGGACCGCAGCAGAAGCGCAAACAGCCCAGGATCAAGGCTGGCTCCCAATCACCCTCGGACCCCGCCCACTACGCACCGAAACCGCCGCCATCGCCGCCATCACCCTAATCACCAACCACCTCCGCTCCTGATCACCCCCAACTGTCATTCCAGCCCCCTCCGTCATTCCAGCTTGTCTGGAATCCCGCCCGCCATCTCGCCCAGCCCGACACACAAACCGCAAACGAGGTCCCAGACTTCGCTGGGACGACGATCCACCACCCTCCCAACGTCCGTCATTCCAACCCCCCAACCGTCATTTCAGCCCCCTCCGTCATTCCAGCTTGTCTGGAATCTCGCCCGCCATCTCGCCCGCATCAGCCGCGCACCAGATTGGTCGCCGCGATCGCGTTCGCCGGATTCAACTCCCGATCCGGATCGGGAAACTCGAGCAACCGCAGCCACGGCAGCGGATTGACCGTGACGCCCCGCACGACCACCTCCCAATGCAGATGCGGGCCGGTCGCCAGCCCCGTCGCGCCCATCCGAGCGATCAGATCGCGCTGCTGCACGACCACCCCAGGCGTCTGCAACAGCTCGGAGAGGTGGTAGTACCCGCTGTAGACCCCCGCGCCGTGATCGATGATCAGGCCGTTGCCGCGCCGCCGCGTCTGCCCGGCCCAGCTCACAATCCCCGCGTTCGCCGCGGTCACCGATGAGCCAGTCAACCCGCCGAAGTCGATCCCCGTGTGGTACTCGGAGATCGGCCCGCCGTTGAACGACCGCTGCTCGCCGTAGAGCGCCGTGATCTCACCGGACGACGGCGGATCGAAGACGCCCAACCAGTGCAGCTGCGGCGTCAGCGTGGACTGGAACGGTTCCCGCGCGGCATAGTCTTCGGCGCGAATCGCCGGCTCGAGCAGCGCCGCGTTGGGACCATCGATCTGGATGTCGTCCACCGTCCACTCGACCGCGCTGATCTCGATCACCGTTTCCTGCCAGAGCAGCTGCTCGCCGCTCGGACCCCAAACCGCCACCCCCAGCGCGTGCGGTCCGATCTGCTCGTTCGCATCGATCCCCACGAAGCCCACGAAGCGGTCATCGTGCTTGAGCAGCGAGAACGCCTGACCCTGCCACGACATCGACGCCGCCTGCGCGCCAGGCGCCTCCACGAGCAGCAGCACGCTGTCGCCCTGCCGCGCCGGGCGCGGGATGATGTAGACGAGCGGCTCGGGCAGCTCTGTCGAGACCTCCGCCTGCGCGGATCGGTCGTCCGACGACTCGTCCGACGACTCCGCCGATGGCTCCCCCTGCTGCGCCGACACCTCGGCCTGCGGACCGCTCGGCGAGGACTGCGATGACTGCGAGGACTGCTGCGAAGACGAAGACTGCGGCGGCGGCGCGTCGCTGGCCGTGGGCAGAGGCGCGAACGGATCCAGACCGTTGTCGCCGCAAGCGACCAGCAGCACGCCCGCGCCCGCGCTGACCATCGCCTTCAACAGGGTGCGGCGGTTCAGCAGGACTGTTCGCGGAGTCGGCGTCAAGCGGTGTCGCGTCACAGCGCATTCACTGTACACATATCAGCTAGGCTCTCAACTAGCGCACCTGCACCAGACACCGTCCGCCCCCGCGCTGGACGGATCCCACAGCGGAGACCTTCCAATGGACGATCCCCGAACGGTACTGCTCAGCGTCGTCGCCAACGTCGAACGCGTCATCCTCGGCAAGACCCCCGAAGTGCGGCAGGCCGTGATCGCCCTCGTCGCCGATGGACACCTGCTGATCGAGGACGTGCCTGGCACTGGCAAGACCATGCTGGCGCGCGCCCTCGCCGTCTCCACCGGCTGCACCTTCAATCGCATTCAATTCACCCCAGACCTGCTGCCCTCCGACGTCACCGGCGTCTCCGTCTACAACCAGAAGACGCAGGACTTCGAGTGGCGGCAAGGACCGATCTACTCCCAGATCGTGCTCGCCGACGAAATCAACCGCGCCACCCCCAAGACCCAGTCGGCCCTGCTCGAGGCGATGGAGGAGCGCCAGGTCACCGCCGACGGCGTGACCCGTCAACTGCCGCCGCCCTTCATGGTCATGGCGACCCAGAACCCAGTCGAGTATGAAGGCACCTTCCCCCTGCCCGAAGCCCAACTCGACCGCTTCCTGCTCCGCATCCACCTCGGCTATCCCGACGCCAACGACGAGGTGGCCGTGCTCGAGGGACAGCAGCAGCAACACCCGATCGCAGCGCTGCAACCCGTCACATCGCCCGAGGAGGTGCGCGAAATCCACCGAGTCGCGCGCGACATCTGGGTCGACCCACAGCTCAAGCAGTACGCCGTGCAGTTGGTCGCCGCCACGCGCACCCACGAAGCGGTCTATCTCGGCGCGTCGCCGC
>JAJDZG010000124.1 GCA_022824765.1 Dehalococcoidia bacterium
GAGCCCGCCGCCGAGGCGGCGTCATCGGCGCCGCCTCGTGACGATCGGCCGCCCGCGCCGCCGCCGCCCGAGCTGCCCAGCATCCCCGACGCCGAAGAGGACCCGGAAGGCCGCGCCGCCGCCCAGGCGGAACGCGTCCGACTGGGCCGCGAGCTCGCCGCCGCGCGGCGCGCCCAGCTGCGCGGGGAGTGATCGCTCGTGACCCGCCAGAGCGCCAACGCACCGTCGGCCAAGCGAACAGGATGAGGGAGTAGGGCGCATGGTCCAGCGAACCTTCGAAGGCGAAGTCCTCACCGAACCGGTCGTCGTCGAGCGCGAGTTCGAGACCGTCGACATGAACATCAACATCGGGCCGCAGCATCCGGCCACGCATGGCGTCTTCCGCATGGTCCTGACCGTCGACGGCGAGATCGTCAAAGACGCCATTCCCTACATCGGATACATGCACCGCGGCGGAGAGAAGCTGTCCGAGAATCTTGATTACCGCGGCGCGCTCGGCTATCAGGATCGCACCGATTACCTCGCCGCCTTCAACTCTGAGTGGGTCTATGTCAACGCCGTCGAGCGGCTCGCCGGGGTCGAGATCCCCGAGCGCGCTGAGTACGTGCGCCTGATTCTGGCCGAATTCAACCGGCTGCTCTCGCACTTCATGTTCATGGGCGCGTTTGGCACCGATGTCGGCTACTTCGGCACCGCCTTCACCTGGACGTTCAAGGAGCGCGAGCGGATCCAGGACCTCTTCGAGGCCGTCTGCGGCGACCGCATCATGTACAACTACTTCCGCGTCGGCGGACTGGCCTGGGACCCGCACGAGACCTTCGTGGAGGATTCCCACTGGGTCCTCGACCAGGTCGAAACCGGGATTGGGGATGTTGACGAGCTGATGACCGACAACGAGGTGTTTGTCGCCCGTTGCCGCGACGTGGGCGTGATGTCGGCAGAGGACGCGATCTCCTTCGGAGTGACCGGGCCGATGCTGCGCGCCTCGGGCGTGCCCTTCGACCTGCGCGTCGACGAGCCCTACTCTATCTACGACCGCTTCCACTGGGAGATTCCGGTCGGCGAGCGCGGCGATGTCTACGACCGCTACCTGGTGCGCCTGGAGGAGATGCGGCAATCGGTCACGATCCTGCGTCAGGCGTTGGACCAGATGCCGACCTCAGGTCCGATCATGCCCGAGCGGATGCCGGCCCGCCTGCGTCCCGAACCGGGCGAAATCTACATGCGGCAGGAAAATCCGCGCGGTGAGTACGGCATCTACATGGTCTCGGACGGGACCGACCAGCCGTGGCGCGTGAAGATGCGCTCGCCCTGCTTCCATAATCTGTCCTCGCTGAAGCCGCAGGTGATCGGCAGCTATCTCGCCGACGCCGTCGTGGCGCTGGGCTCGATCGACATCGTCCTCTGCGAGGTGGACCGCTGATGCCGGCCGCAGGGGGTTCCAGACAAGCTGGAAGGACGGTAGGGGCGGCTCTCATGACGGGACCGGTGCCTCCCATGACGGGACGGGTGGTTCCCATGGCGGTACGGGTGGCTCCCATGACGGGACGGGCAGATGTGGCGGCGCTTGGCTTAGGCGTAAGTCCAATCGCGTGTACCCTGCGTGAACGTCCAGAGCATTCGGGGATCCGCTAAATGGTCTTGAGCGAATTCGCCGGCGTCAGCATGCCCGACTGGATCGATGCGCTGTTGCGCATCGTCTTCATCGTGGCGCTGATGACGATCAACGCGTTCGCGTTGATCTATCTGGAGCGCAAGATTCTGGCCCGCCTCCAGGCCCGCGTCGGCCCGACGCGGACTGGCCCGATCGGCACTCTGCAGTCGATCGCCGACGCGCTCAAGCTGGTCACCAAGGAAGACGTGCGGCCGATCACCGCCGATCGCTGGGCCTTCGAGCTCGCGCCGTACATGGCGTTCGTGCCGGTCTTCCTTGTCTTCGTGCCGATTCCGTTCACCGAGACGTGGTTCATCCGCGATCTCAACCTGGGTCTGCTCTACGTCTTTGGCGTGCTGGGCCTGAACATTGTGGGCGTGGTGATGGCGGCTTGGGGCTCGGACAACAAGTACGCGCTGCTGGGCGGCGTGCGCGCGGCGGCGCAGGCGATCTCCTACGAGATCCCGATGCTGCTGATCATCGTCGCCGTCGTGATGGTCGCCGCCGGACGACTCGCCGTCGATGGCGACGCATCGCTGGCTGGGTCAATCAACGCAATCGTCGGCGATCAGACCACCACGCCATACATCCTGTTGCAACCGCTCGGATTCGTGATCTTCATGATCGGCGCGCTGGCCGAGCTGCACCGACCGCCGTTCGATATGCCGATTGCTGAGTCGGAAGTCGTCGGCGGCTACTTCGTCGAGTATTCCGGCATGCGCTGGGGGCTGTTCTTCCTGGCCGAGTACACCGCGCTGTTCCTGATGGTGATGCTGGCCTCGTCGATCTTCCTGGGCGGCTGGAACTGGCCGTTCGGCGCCGACGTCGGGCTGGGCCTGCAGATCGTGCTGACGCTGGTCAAGACATCGGTGATGATCGTGCTGGTGATCGGATCGCGGGCGCTGTTCCCGCGCCTGCGGATCGACCAGCTGATGGCGTTCTCATGGAAGGTGCTGCTGCCCTTCGCCATCGTGCAGGTGATCGCCAACGGGATCATCCTCGCCTACGGCGGGGCCGACTGGATCGTGGGAGTGGTCTCCTTCGCGCTGCTGGGGGCACTGTTCGGATTGATCTACCACCTGATGCGGCAGCGCAAGGGCGAGGGCGCCCGCACCGTCTCGACCACGCCGGCGACGCCGCGCGTGATCACCGCACCCGATGTGACGCCGGTCGAGGCCGGCGGCGACTAAGCGACTGGCGACGAGGAAGAAGGAGCGTTCGCGTGGAGGATGGCGTCACCGCAACCCAGGTGGTCTTCTGGATCCTGGCCGTGGTCATGCTGGTCTCTGCGATCGGCGTGGTCACGGCGGGCAACATCGTCTACGCCGCGCTGTTCTTCATCGCCGCGCTCGCCGGCGTCGCTGGCATCTACCTGATTCTGACCGTCGAGTTCATCGCGCTCGTGCAACTGCTCGTCTACGGCTCGGCCGTGGTGATCCTGATCCTCTTCGCGCTGATGTTGACCCGCGCCCGCGAGCGTCCGCAGGCGCTCTTCGGACGCTCGCGTCCGCTGGGCATCGCCGCCGCGCTCGGTCTGCTGGCCGCGCTGATCGGCGCCATCGTCGCCACGACCTGGTCGACGCCAGAGACATCAGCGGCGATCCAGCCGGTCGGCCTGCAGGCGATCGGCGACGCCATCTTCACGATCTGGATCGTGCCGTTCATCATTGTCGGCGTGCTGCTCTCGATCGCCCTGGACGGTGCGATCATGCTCGCCTCGCCAGATGAGGACGACAACTGATGCCAGCGCTCGAACACATCCTGGTCGTCAATGCGATCCTCTTCGCGATCGGCGCGATGGGCGTGTTGACGCGGCGCAATGCGGTGCTGATCCTGCTCTCGGTCGAGCTGATGCTGAACGCGGTCTCGCTCAACATGGTCGCCTTTGCGGTCTACGGGCAGGTCGATTTCGGCAACATCACCGGCATCGTCTTTGCCTTCTTCATCATCGTGATTGCGGCGGCGGAAGTCGCCCTGGCGCTGGGGATCGTCGTGCGCACGTTCCGCAACCGCGCCACGGCCAACGTCGACGAAGTGAACCTGTTGAAGTGGTAGCGGGGAGGATGCGCCGATGATCTGGGCTGATCACGCGTGGATTCTGCCGGCGATCCCGGCGATCTCGTTCGTCGTGCTGTTCCTGTTTGGCCGCAAGCTGCCGCGCGGCGGCGACTTCATCTCGGTCGGCTCGGCGCTGGCCGTGTTCGTGCTCTTCTTCTTCGTGCTCGAGTCGCACCTCGACTGGCTCGGCGCCGGACTCGGCGGCATTCGCAACGTCGGCACGGACTGGATCAACTTCGACAGCTTCGTCGTCAGGCTCGGCTTCACGGTCGATTCGATCGCGATGGTGATGGTCTTCGTCGTCTCCACGGTGGCGCTGATGGTCAATATCTACTCGACCAACTACCTGCGTCACCACGGCAAGCCCGAGCCGCGCTACTGGTGGTACTTCGCGGTGCTCTCGCTGTTCGTGGCGATGATGCTGACGCTGGTGCTGGCCGACAACCTGCTGCTGATGTTCGTCGCCTGGGAAGGCGTCGGACTCTGCTCCTTCCTGCTGATCGGCTTCTACTACGAGCGCCGCTCGGCCGTCGAAGCGGCCAAGAAGGCGTTCGTCACCACGAGGCTTGGTGACGTCGGACTGTTCATCGGCATCATCCTCTTCTGGCGCGCGACCGGTTCCTTCCAGATTTCGGACATCATCGCCGCCGCCGAAGCGGGCCGCGTCAACGACCTGCCCCAGGTGATGGGCGATGGATATCTCACGCTGTCGACACTGATGCTCTTCCTCGGCGCGGCCGGCAAGTCGGCGCAGGTGCCCTTCCACGTCTGGCTGCCCGACGCGATGGAAGGCCCGACGCCGGTCTCCGCGCTGATCCACGCCGCCACGATGGTCGTGGCCGGCGTCTACCTGGTCGCGCGGCTGCTGCCCGTCTTCGAGGTCACGCCCGGCGCGTCCAACGTCGTGCTCGCGGTCGGTCTGACCACCGCGCTGCTGGCCGGCATCATGGCGCTCGCGCAGAACGACATCAAGCGGGTGCTCGCCTACTCCACGGTGTCGCAGCTGGGCTTCATGTTCGTCGCGCTGGGGGTCGGCGCGGTCGGCATTGCCATGTTCCACTTACTCACGCACGCCTTCTTCAAAGCCTGTCTGTTCCTCGGCTCTGGATCGGTGATCCACATGACCGAGGAGCAAGACGCGCGCAAGCTCGGCGGACTCTGGTGGCGGATGCCCGTGACCGCGTCGACGTTCATCATCTCGTCGCTGGCGTTGGCCGGGATTCCGCCGCTGTCCGGGTTCTTCTCGAAGGATGAGATCTTCCTGGCGACGATCGGCGGGGCGAACACGGCCGTTGCGATCCTGCTCGGCATCGCCGCCTTCCTCTCGGCGCTCTACATGGCGCGCCTGGTGATCATCACCTTCTTCGGACCGCCCAAGGACCTGGCCGTGATCAAGCGCGCCCGCGAGGCCGACCCGACGATCCTGATCCCGCTCGTCTTCCTGACCGTGCTGACGTTCCTGGCTGGTTTCGTTGCCTTCGATCAGGTGGGCGACGCGCTGGGCTTCCCGGGTGGCATCAACAGTTACGTCTACTTCCCCGAGCCGGAGAGCTTCCACTTCTACAACAACATCGCCGCGGTGACCGGCACCGTCTCGCTGCTCGGGATTGGCACCGCGTGGTGGTTCTTCTGGGGCCGCAACTCGCGGCGCGCGCAGGCGCTGCGCGAGTTCCAGCCGCGTCTGGCGGCCGTCGTCGAGAACAAGTTCTACTTCGACGAGGCCTACCAGTGGGGCATCGACCGCGCGATCCTGCCGCTGGCCCGCATCGTGGCCTGGTTCGACCGCATGATTGTCAACGACACCGGCATCAACGCGCCGGCCGATGCGACCCGTTACGCGGCCTACTGGTTGCGTTATCACGTCACCGGGCGGATTCCGGACTACGCGCTGCTGATGGTGGTCGGCGTCGCCTTGGCGGGCGGCCTCGCCTTCCTGCTGCGCGGATAAGAGTCGGAAGAGATAGAGAGAGGCAGACAGCGTGGACGTCGGCGAAGCCCTGCTCGCGCTCTTGCTCGTCCCTGGTGGGGCGATGCTGCTGACCCTGTTCGTGCCCTCGCGGCACGCCGATGCTGTGCGCTACATCTCGCTGCTCACCACCACCGCGACGCTGGTGATCTCGATCTACGTCTTCGCGGTCTACGACTTCGCAGAAGGCGGATACCAGTTCACCCTCCAGTACCCCTGGATCGAGAACATCGCCTTCCTCGGCGAGAACGGCATCTCCCTGCACCTCGCCGTCGACGGCATCGCCGCGCCGATGGTGCTGCTCAACGGACTCGTCGGCTTTGCCGGCGTGCTCGTCTCCTGGAAGATCACGCATCGGGTCAAGGACTTCTTCATCCTCTTCCTGGCGCTCTTCACTGGCGTCTACGGCGTGTACATCGGCCAGGACCTGTTCTTCTGGTTCTTCGCCTACGAGCTGGCCGTGCTGCCGATGTACCTGCTGATCGTGATCTGGGGGTCGACCAACAAGGAATACGGCGCGATGAAGCTGACCATGGTGCTGGTCGGCGGATCGGTGCTGATCTTCGTGGGCATCTTCGCGGTCTTCGCCGAGGCCGGTGCCGGTACCTTCGACATGGCCGTCCTGCGCGAGGTCAACTTCGGACGCAGCTTTGCCAACACCTTCTTCCCCTTCTTCATGATCGGCTGCGGCATCCTGGCCGGCCTGTTCCCCTTCCACACCTGGTCGCCCGACGGTCACGTGGCCGCTCCGACGGCCGTCTCGATGCTGCACGCCGGCGTGTTGATGAAGCTCGGCGCGTTCGGCATCATCCGCCTCGGCATGGAGATTCTGCCCGCCGGGACGGACTTCTGGATGCCCGTGCTGCTCGTGTTGGGCGGCGTTGCCGCGGTCTACGGCGCGATCTCCGCGATCCATCAGACCGACCTCAAGTTTGTGATCGGCTATTCGTCGGTCTCCCATATGGGATTCGTCCTGATGGGATTGGGGACGATGAACAACATCGGCGTCAACGGCGCGGTCTTGCAGATGTTCTCGCACGGCGTGATGACCGCCCTCTTCTTCGCCATGGTCGGCGGACTCTACGACCAGGCGCACACGCGTGACATCCGCGTCTTCGGCGGCCTCGTGCGCAAGATGCCGCTGTTCGTGATCTTCTTCGGCATCGCGGGCCTGACCTCGCTCGGATTACCGGGACTGTCGGGATTCGTAGCCGAGTTCCACATCTTCGTCGGCGCGATCGACACGTTCCCGCTGTTTGCGGCGCTGGGCATCCTCTCCGCCGCGCTGACGGCGATCTACGTGCTGCGGCTGATGGGTCGCGCGGCGCTGGGACCCTTCAACCCGCGCTGGGAGAACCTCAAGGACATCTCCCGCCTGGAGATCATCGCCGGCATCGTGCTGATCGCCCCGATCATCGCCATGGGCGTCTGGCCTGACCCCTTCGTCGACCGCATCGCGCAGTCGGTCGCTGACCTGCCCCAGGTGGAGCAGATTGGCCAAGCCTTCTCACTCAGCTCGCTGACCGGACGGTGACCCTGATGGATCTCGAGTACCAGCTGATCGTTCCCGAATTCATCATGGCCGGCCTGGCCGTGGTGATCATCGCGGCTGCATTGGCGTTCCGCCAGGTGGACCAGAAGTGGTTCGGCTACGCGACGGCGGCCGCGTTGGCGGCGATCGCGGTCGGCACCGCGCTGGCCTACTGGGACACCCACGACGACTTCGCCAACGTGCTCGCGATCGACCACTTCACGGTGCTCTTCCGCGTGTTCTTCCTGGGTATCGCGTTCTTCACCGTCATGGCGGCGGTACAGTTCGCCGGCGACCGACTGAAGAACCACGCGGAGTTCTACGGCCTGATCGTCTTCGCGACGCTGGGCATGATGCTGCTCGGCGCATCGCGCGAGCTGCTGACCGCCTACCTCTCGCTCGAGCTGCTGTCGTTCAGCTTCTACATCCTCGTCGGCTTCAACAAGCTCAACCCGTTCTCCAACGAGGGATCGCTGAAGTACATGCTGCTCGGCGCGTTCTCGTCGGCGCTGATGCTGTACGGCATCTCGCTGATCTACGGCGTGACCGGCACCACGCTCTACTCAGGCATCGAGCCGGACGCCGCGGCCGCCGGACGCAACATCGCCGACCAGCTGGCCTCCTACGCCGGACTCGGCGGCGGCGTCGACCCCGACGCGACGCGGCCGGGCCTGTTGATCGGATTGGTGCTGATCACCGCCGGTCTGGGCTTCAAGGTCTCCGCCGTGCCGTTCCACCAGTGGACGCCCGACGCGTATCAGGGCGCACCGCTGCCGATTACCGCCTTCCTCAGCGCCGGCGGCAAGGCGGCGGCCTTCGCCTTCTTCCTGCGCCTGTTCTCCGAGGCGTTCCTGCCCGCCGCCGACGAGTGGGTCTGGTTCGTCAGCATCCTCGCCGCTGTGACCATGATCGTCGGCAACCTCATGGCGCTGCAGCAGACCAACTTCAAGCGGCTGATGGCCTACTCGTCGATCTCGCAGGTGGGCTATCTGCTCGTCGGCATTGTGGCGCTGGACGCGGCCAACATCACGCAGTCGCAGGACGCCGCGTCGGCGCTGGTGCTGCACCTGATCGGCTATGTGACCACGAACATCGCGGTCTTTGCGGCGATCATCGCGTTCTACAACCGCACCGGCCGCGACGACATCGTGGACCTGCGGGGTCTGGCCGAGCGTCAGCCGTTCCTGGCGTTCGCCATCGCCGCTGCGTTGTTCTCGCTGGCCGGGATGCCGCTGTTCGCTGGTTTTGCGACCAAGTTCATCATCTTCCAGGCCGCCTTCAACAACGGCTTCCTCTGGCTCGGCGCCGTCGGCGTGACGGCCTCCTTCGTCTCGCTCTACTACTACCTGATGGTGATCAAGCAGATGTACCTGTACGAGCCTGAGGGTTCTGATCGGGAGCGCTTCCACGTCTCGCGGCCGCTCGCCGGCGC
>JAJDZG010000104.1 GCA_022824765.1 Dehalococcoidia bacterium
GACCGGCGCTATAGCGAGCTCACGGGCGTTGAGTTCTGATCGGAAAGGGATCGACATGGGGGATCGACTTGATGGGAAGGTTGCGGTGATCACGGGCGCTGGCTCGGGGATGGGCCGTGCGACTGCGGCGCTGTTTGCTGAAGAGGGCGCTCGAGTGCTCGTGGTGGATCGGTGGGCCGAGCGGGCGGAGGATGCGGCGGGCGAGATTGGCGGCTCGGCAATTGCGTTCACGGCTGACGTTTCCAGCGGCGAGGACGTGCAGGCCATGTTCCACGCTGCGGCGGACCGATTCGGCGGCGTGGACATCATCTACAACAACGCCGGCATCGGCGGTCCTGAGGGGAACGCTCGGGACTGTCCGGAGGAGGTCTTTGATCGGATCATGGCCACCAATCTGCGCGGTGTGTGGCTGGGCATGAAGTACGGCATTCCGCATCTGGAGCGCGCTGGCGGCGGATCGATCATCTCGACTGCGTCAGTGGCGGGGATCAGCGGTCTGTCGGGGATTGTGGGCTACTGCGGATCGAAGGGCGGGGTGATCGCGCTGACGCGGGCTGCGGCTGGTGAATGGGCGGCGAAGGGGATACGGATCAACTGCATCTGTCCGGGACCGATCACGACGCGCATCGGCGACGACTCACAAGGTCCGCCCGATCCGGAGCGCGCGGCGGGCTGGCGGGACCGCGCGAGCGTGAGCACGCCGCTGGCGCGGTCGGGCGAGGGCATCGACATCGCGGAGGCAGCGCTGTTTCTGGCGTCGGACGAGTCCAGCTTCATGACTGGTCAGTCGATCGTGGTCGACGGCGGCTGGACGGCTGTGGATCGGCGCTGGTACGACTTCAGTCCGACTGCCTACAACCCGTCAGGAGCGAGATCATGAGCAGCGAATCCAGATTGGGCACGGGCCGCCTGGACGGCAAGGTGGCGGTGATCACGGGCGGCGCGTCGGGTATCGGCGAGGCGACGGCACGGCTGTTCGCGTCGGAGGGCGCGCGGGTGCTGATTGCCGATCGCAACGCGGAGCGCGGGCCTGAGGTCGCGTCGGAGATCGGCGCCGATGCCCGGTTCGTGGAGACTGATGTGCGCAGCGGCGAGGACGTGCAGGGTATGTTCGCCGCGGCGGACGATGTCTGGGGCCGGATCGACATCATCTACAACAACGCCGGCGTGGGACCGCCGGAGGGCAACGTCCGCGATTGCGACGAGAAGACCTTCGATCTCGTGTACGACGTGAACATCCGCGGGGTGTGGTTGGGGATGAAGTACGGCATCCCGCATTTGGAGCGGGCTGGCGGCGGATCGATCATCGCCACGGCGTCGGTGGCGGGGCTCACGGGTTTGGCAGGGATGGCGGCTTACTGCGCGTCGAAGGGCGCGGTGATCGCGATGGTGCGAGCGGCGGCTGGAGAGTGGGCATCGTCGGGCATTCGGGTCAACTGCATTTGTCCTGGCGGCATCGCCACGGGTCAGGGCTGGCTGCCTGCGGAACGGATCGAGGCGTCGCGGCGAGATTGGGCCTCGCTGCACCCGGTCGGTCGCTCTGGGGAAGCGAGTGACATCGCCAACGCGGCGCTGTATCTCGCCTCGGACGCGAGCAGCTACGTGACTGGTCAGCAGATCGTGGTGGACGGAGGCTGGACTGGCCCTGATGCTCGTTATGACACGATGCGGGGCGTCGACTGGTCTCAGCTGTAGGTGCCGTCGGCGGACCAGCGGGTGACGCGCTCGGGGCTGAGTTTGAGGATCGGGCGATCTTCGAGGCCCATCGTCTCGTACTGGGGATACTTGTCGCGCAGGGCGGCGATGGCGGCTCGTGCTTCGGCGCTGTCCCACTCGGACGGCCAGAGCGCTTCGGCGGACCCTCGCAGCAGAATCCACCAGAGTCTCGTCCAGTCGTCGTGGTAGCGGTCGACCAAGAGGGCGAAGCGGGGATTAGACTCGATGTTGGTCAGGCGGCGCAGCCTGAGCGTGGTCTTCGGCTTCTCGTCGATGGCGATGTAGACCTCGTCGTAGACCAGAGCAAAGACGACCGGCTGCAGGTGCGGATCGGCGTCGGCCGACGCGGTCGACAGATATCCGTGCCGCGCCGACGCCAACGCGCCGCGCACATCGTCGAACGTAGGCATGTGCACCTCATCAATCGGGATACGGAAGAGACGAACGGGAGCCAGCCATGCCGGAACGCCGCAGATTGAACGACTTTGAGATTAGCGGGCGGATGTCGGAGATTCCGGGCTGGTCGCAGTCGGACGGATCGCTGAGGCGGGAGTTTGAGTTTGACGACTTCGTGGCCGCGTTCGGGTTCATGGCGTCGGTGGCGCTGGCGGCCGAGAAGCTGGACCACCATCCGAACTGGTCGAATGTGTACAACCGCGTCGAGATTGCGCTGAACACGCACGACGCGGGCGGGGTGACGGACTTCGATTTCGTGCTGGCCGCGAGCATCAACGAGCTGGCGGGTTAGTCGCGGATTAGTCGCGCAGCCAGTTGAGCAGTTGCTGCCTGGTGGCATTGGCGCCGCTGATCACGAGCACGAGTCGTTTGTCGCGGAGGCGATCGCGTTCTTGCTCGGCGGCGGCGAGCGAGACTGAGCCTGCTGGCTCCGACATGAGGTGTTGCAAGTCCCACAGGCGGCGCAGGGCGGCGAGGATTTGGTCGTCGTCGACGAGGATGAAGTCGTTCAAGGCGGCGCGCAGGATCGACAGCGGGAGGTCGAAGACGACACCGGTGGCGATGCCTTCGGCGAGGGTGCGATTGTGTCTGGGCTCGGACTTGCCTGAGCGCCAGGCGTCGTGCACGGCGGGGGAGAGCGACGACTGGGCTGCCCAGATCTCGGCGGGATGCTGCAGGCCGTCGCGGACGGTGAGCCAACCAGATGCGCCGGTGCCTCCGCCCAAGGGGATGATCACGAGGTCGGTGTCGGGCTGCTGTGACTCGAGCACTTCCAGCGCGGCGGTGGCGACGCCGGCGATCAAGGTGGGTTGATTGACCGGCTCGACGTAGAGTGCGCCGCGTTCGTGGGCGAACTCGGCGGCGGCGAGGAAGCACTCATCGACGCGTTCACCGACGAGCTCGACGCGTCCGCCGAATCGCTCGATTGCGGCGATCTTGTCCGTGTTGGCGTCGGTGGGCATGAAGATCGTGGCCGAGGTGTCAGCGACGGCTGCGCCATAGGCGATTGACTGACCGTGATTGCCGGTTGAGGCGGTGACGAGTCCGCGCTGGCGGGCGTCGGCGTCGAGCTGGGAGGCGAGATAGATGCCGCCACGCACCTTGAACGCCGAAGTGGGAGTGGCCGCCTCGAGTTTGATCGAGACGTGGGCGTTGAGATGCTCCGAGAGTCCTGGGCTGTGGATGAGCGGGGTCGGCAGATCGATTTCTTGCGCGATGATCTGGTGTGCGCGGCGAATCTCGGCGAGCGTGGGTGGGATCAGATTGCCGCTCACGATCGGTACTTCGCAATCTGATCGGGTTGACGTTCGGCGATGGTTTCAGCAGAGCGGAAGTAGATGTCGGGCGGGTCCCAGCCGTTGAGTCCGGCGTAGGTATCGATCTGCGAACGGTGGTGGATGTCGTGCTCCATCATCATGAGGAGCACGCGCCAACCACTCAGCGTGGCGCCTGGGGTGTCGATCATTTCCACTTCCCGGGACAGGCCATCGTTGCCGGGTTCAGTCACGAGACGGGAGAATTCCTCGAAGCTGGCGTCAAGGGCTGGGCCCCAGAGTTCACTTCGCGACACGTCGGGCGGTCTGGGGCTGATCCAGCCCTCGCCGCGGTACGCGCTGGCGAAATAGAGGCGGGATCCGCACATGTGACCGATCAGGGTGTTGATCGACCAGGCCATTTCGCCCTCGCCGCCGCTGGGCGTCCAGCCGTCGGCCTCGGGTGGCAGCGCCTGGACATCGCGCACCGCGCGACGGTTGACGGAGCGGAAGTAGCGGAGGAACACATCGATGTCGGTGAACATGGCGTCTCTTTCAATCTGGCAGATCGAGTGCTGGCTGTTGCTCGAGCTGGAGGAGGTCGGGATCGTCGAACTTGACCGAGTTGACGCGCGGCGAGACTGCTGCGCTGACAAACGCATCGTCGGGAGGCAGATCGAGCAGCGACCTGATGGCGTCAGGGTGCTCGGCGCCGCGATCGAGCCAAGCTTCCTGCCGATCTGGGGGCATCACGACCGGCATTCGATCATGGATTGCCGCGAGTGACTCGGTGGCGGCGGTGGTGAGGATCGTAAAGGTGACGGCGGGACGATCAGGCTCGGGGTTCCAGATGTCAAAGAGGCCGGCGAAGGTGAACGGTTGGCGGTCGGCGCGGTGAATCCAGTGAGGCTGGCGCTGCTGCCTGGGGCCGGTCCACTCGTACCAGCCGTCGGCGGGCACGAGGCATCGCTTGCGCTTGAAGGGGCTGCGGTAAGCGCGAGACTCGTGCACGGTTTCGGAGCGTGCGTTGATCTGACGGGCGGCTCGCTTGTTGTCTGTGGCCCAGCTGGGGACGAGTCCCCAGCGGGCGGGCTGAAGTCGGTAGGCCTCACCGTCGGCGAGGATGATGGGGTGCAGTTGGGTCGGGGCGATGTTGAAGCGTGGACGGTGATCGGCGGCGCCGAGCAGTTCGACGTTGAGCCGCTGGAGAGCCTCGACGAACTCCAGCGAGTCAACGGTCAGGGTGAATCGTCCGCACATGCAGTCAGTTTACGCACCGACGGTGGGTTTGCGGGTTTAGCATGTTGCCAATCGACGTTGAGGACCTGAGAGAAAGGCCCACCATGACCGACACACCGGCGGAACCGACCGTCATTCTCGACAAGCGCGACGACGGTGTCGCGCTGATCACGCTGAACCGACCTGAGCGGATGAACGCGTTCGGCGATGACCTGCTGGATCGGCTGTCCGCGTCGTTGATCGACTGCGAAGACGATCCGGAGGTGCGCTGCGTGGCGATCACGGGCGCGGGGCGCGGCTTCTCGGCGGGCGCGGACATCAACAACATGGGCCGCGGCCGGGGCGGGCCGGCGCCGGGACCGGGCGTGGTCAATCGCGGATCGCATCGGAGCCAGCTGGCGACATCGGGCATGCTGCATCAGATGGGCACGCCGACGGTGGCGCTGGTCAACGGCCCGGCCGCTGGCGGCGGGCTCGGGCTGTGTCTGGCGACTGATTTCCGCGTCGCATCGGACCGTGCGCGGTTCGTCACGGCGTTCCGCAACATTGGCGTCTCGGGCGACTACGGCGTGGCCTGGTTCTTGAACCAGATGGTGGGCATCACGCGGGCTCGGGAGCTGCTGATGCTGGACAGGCGGATCGACGCTGATGAGGCGCAGGCGCTGGGCATCGTGAGCAAGATCGTGCCGCATGAGGAGTTGCTCTCAGAGGGTCTGGCCTTCTGCCGAGAGATCGCGCAGGGTCCGACGGCGGTGCTGTCGATGATGAAGTGGACGCTGAATTACGCGGCGACGAGCAACCTGCACGACTCTCTGTATCAGGAGGGCGCGCACGTGATGCTGTCGTTCCAGGGCGAGGACAACAAGGAAGCGGCGAAGGCGTTTTTGGAGAAGCGTCCGCCGAACTTCGTGGGTCGCTGAGGTCCTCCAGAATTGCCGAACCCCCGGACACGGAGTCCAGGGGTCGGCGTGGAGGCGGGGCTGGGTGAGCGAGAGACCCGTGCCCCTGAGCACGCCGGGCGGTCGCTCCCGGCGGGACTCACACGATTCGCGGCCGATGGCGAACCGAGGGAGCCGTGCACCAGACAGACAGGACACGGGTCGTACGGTCGAACCGCACACACAGACGCAACGCCTGCGCGAGCGTCTCCCTCGGTCGCCTACGGGGTTAGCTGACGGGTTCGGCGCGAAGGAGTGCGCCGTGCGGTCGTTGACGGGTCAACTTACGCATTCACCCCAAGAAGTTGGGTCCCCCGCTCCCTGATTGCCTGTCGGCGGTCAGGGATTCGGCCCGACTATTCAGTTGTGCGTCCAGTGTAGTGGGTCGGGCGCGCTTTTGCGAACTGGGGGTTGGGCGGGTCGGGGTTCCAGACAGGCTGGAATGACGGGGACGGGAGGGAACCGGGCGAGATTCCAGACAAGCTGGAATGACGGGGGATCGCTGGGATGACGGGGGATCGCTGGGATGGCGGGGAGGGGAGGGAACCGGGCGAGAGTCCTGACAAGCTGGAATGACGGGGATCGCTGGGATGACGGGGGTTTGTTGGAATGACGGGGAGGGAACGGGGATCGGGGCGGGGGGGTTATGGTTTGCAGCCCATGGCTAGGAGTTCTTTGCGCAGATCGTTGATGCGGTCGTAGATTTCGCGGAGTTCGGGATTGGGGCGGCCGAGGGGGCCGTCGCCGGGCTGGGGTGGGAGCTTGCCTGGCAGGTCGTCGGCGAGCAGGTTGAGGCGGGCTCGTTCGGCTCGCATCTCTTCGCAGCGTGCGTCGTCTGACATTGGTTCCTCCTGAGCGGTCAATCGGGTCGTTGTGAGCGCTGGCGGTGGGCCTGATCGAGTGCTTCGGCCTCGACTCTGGGCAGGGCCGGCTTCGATCTGATCTGAAGTCCCAGCGCGGACGCTTCCCGCGTGACGCGGAAGAGCGAGAGATCGTCGGGAACCTCGATGGTGAGCGAGAGCGCGTCCTCGATCTGGATGGCCTGCACCAGTTGGCCTCCGGTCCGTTGGATGAGCTGCTCAACGCCGTCGAGCGCTTCGTCGAGCGGGAGCTGGGCGTCCCAAGCGGCTTCGGACAGATAGAGCGGCATCAGTCGTATCGTAGACGCAACCGGCTGCAGGAGAGGAAGTTGCGCATGGAGCGGATTGGATTTATGGGACTGGGCATCATGGGGGTGCCGATGGTGGCAAACCTGCTGCGGGCGGGTTACGCGACGACGGTCTGGAACCGGTCGCAAGGGGGGATCGACGCCTGCACGGCGCTGGGCGCGTCGGCGGCGGGCTCTCCGCGAGCGGTGGCTGAGGCGTCGGATGTGCTGATCACGATCGTGACGGACTCGGCGGATGTCGAATCGGTTCTGGTCGAGCGAGCGGACGCGGCGATCGGCGGACTGGCGGCAGGTTCGGTCGTGATTGATATGTCCACGATCTCGCCATCGGTGACGCGCGGTTTGTCCGCACAGCTGGGGGAGCGCGGCGTTGCCATGCTGGACGCCCCGGTCTCGGGCGGCGACAGCGGGGCCAAGGCGGGCACGCTCTCGATCATGGTGGGCGGCGATGCGGCGGTGCTCGAGCGCTGCCGTCCCGTGCTGGAGTCGATGGGATCGACGATCACGCACTGCGGGCCCACGGGCGCCGGGCAGATTGTCAAGCTGTGCAATCAGGTAGCCATCGCGGGCGCGCTGCTGGGAGTCTGCGAGGCGTTGTCGCTGGCGGACAAGTCGGGCGTCGATGCTGAGCGGATGCTGGACGCGATCTCGGCGGGCGCGGCTGGGAGCTGGCAGCTGAGCAATCTGGGGCCGAAGATCGCGGAGGGCGACTTCGCGCCCGGCTTCATGGTCAAGCTGATGCAGAAGGACTTGCGGCTCGCGCTGGAGGCGGGCGGCGACGTTCAGCAGCCGCTGCCCAATACGTCGCTCGTGCGGCAGCTGTACTACCAGCTTGAGGCGTCGGGGCTGGGCGACGAGGGCACGCAGGCGCTGGCGAGAGTGGTCGCGGGGCTTGGCCGTCCGCTGTCCGGCGCGTGACGCCGGCATCGGCTAGTGGGAGTGCATCTGGCCGATCGCCTCATCGGCGGAGGCGAGACGCTCGGCGACGTGCTGGAGCATCGCCCAGAGGACCGGGATGCTCGCACCATCCTGGAAGGCGTTGCGGAGCAGCTGCAGGCATTCGGTGTTGGTGTTGGCGACGACGGTGGCGGAGCGGGGCCGTCCGAGCAGGAGCGCCATCTCGCCGAAGAAGTCGCCTTCGCCGAAGCTGGCGAGGAGCGTCTGGTCGTCGGACTGGTAGCCCTGGTAGACGTCGACGCCGCCGGAGCGGATGATGTGCAGCGTGGTACCGAGGTCGCCTTCGCGGTCGATCACCTGCCCGGACTTGTAGTTCTGGATCTGCACGAACCCGGCGATGTTGTGGAGTTCTTCGCGATCGACGCGGGAGAACAGTGACGTGTTGGCGAGCATGTCTTCGATGGAAACCGGCATTTCAACCTCCGTTGCTGATCTCAAGCGCCGCGCCAGACGGTCAGCACTGTTGCACTGGCAAGATAACGGGTCGAAGGGGGAAGGCGGGGGCACTTCGCGGGTCAGCGTGCTGCTTATGAAACAGGTTGCGGACGGAACGGTTCACCGTTTACGCCGCTCAGGCCGCTCAGGCCGCCTACTCCAGTTGGTCGCGGAAATCTGGATGGGCGATGGCGCGAAGGGCGTCGGCGCGGGAGTCGAGCGATCGGCCGGCGAGCTCTGCCTGGCCGTACTCGGTGATGATTCGGTCAGCGAGGGTTCGCGGCGTGGTGACGACCGCCTCGGGATCGAGCGTCGGGACGATACGAGAGACGGCGCCGCGGGCGGCGGTCGAGGGCATCGCGACGACCGAGATGCCGCCGTTGAGCATCGCGCCTGCTGCGAAGTCGGGCTGTCCGCCGGGGCCTGAGATTTGGCGTCCGCCGACTGATTCCGCGTTGATCGTGCCGTCGAGCGCGACCTGCACGGCGGAGTTGATGCCGACGAAGGTGGTTTGCCGGGCGAGCACTTGCAGCGAGTGCGTGTAGCCGGCGGGCGCGAGACAGATGGCGGGATTTCGGTCGAGCCAGCGGAAGAACTCGGCGGATCCGGCGGCTTCGGTGGTGATGATCAGGCCTGGAGCGGTCGCCTTCTGCGATCCGGTCAGTGCGCCTGCCTCGACGAGGCCCATGACTCCGTCGGAGATCAGACCGGAATGGACACCGAGGTCGCGTCGATCGCCGAGCATGCCCATGATCGCCTCGGGGACGCCGCCGATGCCGAACTGCAGAGTGGCGCCGTCGGTCACCAGATCGGCGACCGATGCGGCGATCTCGCGTTCGAGGCGTCCGGGCTCGGCCCGGCGCAACTGCACGACCTCGCTGTCCGCGTCGACGAACCAGTCAATCTCCTCGCGCCGCAGCTCAGCTGCGCCGAAGGTGTAGGGCAGATTGGGGTTCACCTGTGCGATCACCAGTGGCGCGGTGCGGACGACATAGACGATGCCGCCGACTGAGGTGCCCAGCGAGTACATTCCCTCAGGTCCGGGTGTTGAGACCTGGATGAGGATTGCATCCGCGGGCATCGGACCATCAGGTCGGAAGAGTGCGGGCACCTGGGCGTAGGTGGCGGGGATGTGTTGGAGTGCGCCGGCCTGCTCTGCGGCGCGCAGCGGCCCGCTGGTCTGATAGGTCGAGAACCGGAACGGCTCGTGCAGGTGGTCGAGGGGCGGGACGTGTTCGAAGAGGTTGCCGGTGGCAAGCTCGAGCTCGGTCCAGCCTGAGCGCAGATCGTCCAGCGCGTTCAACAGCGCGATTGGGGTCGCGGACATTGGCGGCACGACGACACGGGCGCGATCCGGGATTTCGCGCAGCGCCTGCTCGGCGGACCCGTCGCGTGCGTCGCGCGACGGTGCACGTGGCGGCAGGAAGTCGTCGAAGTCAGGGGTCATCGAAGTTCGCTCTCAGGCGGGTTCGGCGTTGGGCGGGCGGACAGCAAGACGCGCCGCCCGAACGGGTTCGGACGGCGCGTCTGGTTGCGTTGGCGGGGCGGCTATGGCTGCGAGATGTCGAGCACGCCGCGGGCGACCTCGCCGGCTTGCATTGCTCTGAAGGCTTCGTTGATTTCGCCGAGTCCGAAGCGCTTGGAGACGAGACCGGTGAGGTCGAGTTTGCCCTGACGGTAGAGGTCGAGCAGCTTGGGCATGTGCTCGCGGAAGCGGGTCGAGCCGTACATGCAGCCGATCGCCTTTTTTTCCTGCAGGAACTCGGGGCCGGGCAGGGCGACCTCGGAACCGAGCGGCATCATGCCGACGATGCAGGCGGTGCCGCCGGCGCGGACCATGTCCCAGGCCTGACGGGCGGCGTGGACGTTGCCGATTGCCTCGAAGGCGATTTCGACGCCCATGCCGGAGGTCAGTTCCTGGACGGCCTCGACGGCGTCGACCTCTGATGCGTTGATGACATCGGTCGCGCCGAACTTTTCGGCGAAGTCGAGCTTGTTGGGCAGGATGTCGACGGCGATGATACGGCTCGCGCCGGCGATGCGGCAGCCCTGGATGACATTGAGCCCGACGCCGCCGCAACCGATCACGGCGACGACGGCGCCGCCGGGGACCTTGGCGGTGTAGAGCGCGGCGCCGACGCCGGTCATGACGCCGCAGCCGACGAGGGCGGCCTCAGCCGGCGGGATGTCCTCAGGAATCTTGAGGACGCCGGACTGTGAGGTGAGCATGTACTCGCCGAAGGAGCCGACGCTGGCCATCTGCACGACCGGGCGGCCGTCCCAGTTGAGGCGGTCCATGGCGAGCTGGGCGCCGGCGGGGTCGGGGCACAGGTTGGGTTCGCCGCGCAGACACCAGTAGCAGTCGCCGCAGAAGGGGCGGAAGGACATAATCACGTTGTCGCCGGGCTGGACGTAGGTCACGTCGTCGCCGACGGACTCGACGACACCGGCGGCCTCGTGACCGAGCACGGCGGGCATGCCGCCGAAGGCTGCGGCCCACTTGCCATCGACGAAGTGCAGGTCGGAGTGGCAGACGCCTGAGGTCGTGGTGCGCACGAGCACCTCGCTCGGCCGCGGGTCGCGGACGTTGATGTCGTGCACTTCAAGGACGGAGCGGTCGCCATCCTTTTCCTGGTTGGCGGGGTCGAAGATTGCAGCTTTCACGTCGGGACCTTCCCAGGCTCTTCAGCACATCCGCGCAGAGGTGCGCGGCTGTCGTCATCCTACTCGTGCCGTGTTGCGCGCACAACACGCGCAGCCGCTGCGGGCAAGGCGTCGCCGCTGGGGGTGGGCACTGCCAGCGGATCATGATGGGGGCAGCAACCCGAATAGCCGCCGCTTCTTTGGCGGGGGCGCGCGCCGCGCCTGCACCCGCTGGGCAGCCAGCTGGATCAACTCCAGCAGCCCGCGGGCGCTCCAGCGGTCGGCTTCCAGCCAGGCTGCCAGTTTTTCGTCGGCCGCGGCAACGCTTCCAGCCACGCGATGGTCGTGGAATCGTTGCAGGCGTCTGACGATTCGGTAGGCAATTGCGGATACCTTGACCACGAACAGGAGGAAGATCAGCGCGAGCGCGCAGGCTGCGATGCCGGCGAGGATCAAGGCTGCATCGCGCAGCTCGGCGAGATCATCGAAGAGCGCCAGTGGAACGGCTGGATCAGGCATCAGCTACCCTGTCCGTCGGAGGAAGACCATGCCAAGAAGAGGCCCCGCCGAGATCCTGATTCTATTCCAGCTCGTCCTGGGTGCCGGTTTTCTGGGCATGGTCGTCTGGACGCTGCTCGCGTGGATCGGCGTGCTTTGAGGCGCGTCCGCGACAGCGAAGCGGTGCTCGGGTGATCGAATCTGTGCGTGTCCCATCGGAGGCTTGGCTGCTCGCTGTGCGTGTTTCTGGCCGGGCGAGATTCCAGACAAGCTGGAATGACGAACGTTCCCTGAGCGTGTTGCTGGCTAGGCGAGATGCCGGGAGAGGTTCCAGACAAGCTGGAATGACGGACGGTGGGAGGCTGGTGCCG
>JAJDZG010000101.1 GCA_022824765.1 Dehalococcoidia bacterium
AGACGGGCGGGCGCTTTTCGGCGAAGGCTTTGGGGCCTTCTTTGAAGTCGTCAGTCTTGCGGATGTGGGCCGAGAGCAGCTCTTCCATCCGAATGCCCTCGTCCAGCGGTAGCGAGAGACCGCGCACCGCTGACTCCTTGATCGCGCGTTGGGTCAGCGGCGCGCCGGCGGTGAGTTTCTCGGCCCACTCGCGAGCCGTGAGCATGACCTGGTCGGCAGGCACGACTCTGTTGACGAGGCCGATCTCGTAGGCGCGCTGCGCGTCGATGTGTTCCCCCATCAGCAGGAGTTCCATCGCCGCCGACCAGGGCAGCTGACGGGTGAGGCGCTGCGTCGCGCCGAGCGTTGGCACGATGCCGCGAATCACCTCGGGCAGACCAAACTTCGCGTGCTCGGCTGAGATCCGCAGATCGCAGACTGAGAGCAGCGTCAGTCCAGCAGCCAGACAGTAGCCGTTGACCGCGGCGATCATCGGCTTCCAGATCTGCATGCCGCCGTCGATGGTGTGTCGGAGAGAAGGCTGGAAGACGGGCCAGTTGACGTGTTCGGCGCCGGGCCGCGTGGGGATCGTCTGTTTGAGGTCCGCGCCGGCGCAGAAGGCGCGATCGCCAGCGCCGGTGACGATTCCCACCCAGATGTCGGGATTGTCGCGAATCTCGACCCAGATGTCGGCCAATGACGCGATCAGGTCGGGAGAGAGCGCGTTCATCGCCTCAGGACGATCCAGCGTCACGGTGGCGATGTGGTCTGAGAGTTCGAAGGTCGCGGTGTCAGTGGTGAGGTCAGTCATGATGCGCGCAGGCTAGCGGGAGGCGTGCCAGACTTGACCCTGAGATGCAATCGGAGACAGATGATCGTCGCCGCTGATCTCGCGATTCCACACGATTCCAATGGCTGCCGCAACCTGATCGTCGTGCGATAGCCTGATCCCACATGGAATCGGAGTCCGTACATGTCCTACGACAACATCCTTTACGAGACCAACGACCGCGTCGCGACGGTGACGCTGAACCGGCCGGAGAAGCTCAACGCGCTTTCGAATGAGCTGCGCGGCGAGATGTTTCACGCGCTCAAGGCCGCTGAGGCTGACTCGTCAATCGGCGTGGTGATCATCAAGGGCGCGGGGCGCGCGTTCTCGGCTGGGTATGACCTGCAGCCGTCGCCGGACCTGTCGAATCCGCACACCAATGAGTGGACTGGTCTGCCCGACACGGGGACGACGCATCCGCAGCACTATGACTGGTCGCGGCACGCGGTGATGGGTAACTTCATCATCTGGGAGCTGGCCAAGCCGGTGATTGGACAGATTCACGGCTACTGCCTGGCTGGCGCGACGGAGCTGGCCTCGGCCTGCGACTTGCGAATCGTCGCCGAGGACTGCCAGGTCGGCTATCCGCCGGTCCGTGCGATGGGCACGATGGATGCAATGTGGGCGCCGTGGCATCTGCCGCAGGCCAAGGCGCGCGAGTTTGCCTATCTGGGTGACCCACACTCGGGTGCGGACATGTATCGCTGGGGCTGGGCCAACTATGCGCTGCAGGCCGATGACCTTGATGAGTTCACGATGGAGTTCGCGCAGCGCATGGGCCACATCGATAACCACCTGCTGATGTACTCGAAGCGCTCGGTCAACCGCGCCTATGAGATTCAGGGCTACAAGACGGCGATGATCTCGGGCACCGATGTCGAGGCGATGTCCAAGCATCGACCGGAAGCGGGCGAGTGGGGCGAGCGTGTGCGTCGGGACGGGCTGAAGTCGGCGCTCGAGTGGCGCGACGGTCCGTTCCGAGACTTCCGCGGCGCGCGCGCCAACGCACCGCACGACCGCGAGCTGATGCGCGGCGCGTCGGGCTTCGAGAAGCCCAGCTGGGACTGACCTTCCCTCTCCCCCTCACCGGGGAGATGTCGAGGTCAGAGGGGGCCGTCAGCCAGCCGCCAAGCGCTGCATCCGGGCGGAGGGACCCCCTCAGTCGCTCCGCGCCAGCGCCCCCCTGCCGGGGGAGCGATTCGCGCAACAGAGGCTCCACCGGGCAGGAACCGACGCCGATGGCATTGCTCTGGGTTCAGTTTGCGGCGTCGGCGGGGATCATCCTGCTGGCGGCGCACTTCCTGGCCAACTCGGCGGATGTCGTCGCGGATCGCACGGGTCTGGGCCGCACCTTTGTCGGTGTCGTGATGCTGGCGACTGCGACATCGCTGCCCGAGCTGGCGACGGGGATCAGTTCGATCACGCTGTTTGACGCGCCCGACCTGGCGATTGGCGATGCGTTTGGCAGCAACCTGTTCAACTTGATGATCATCGGTCTGGCCGACCTCTACTGGCAGAATGGGCCGGTGCTGAATGCGGTGACGCGCACGTCGGTGATGACGGCCGGTCTGGGTGCTGGACTGATTACGCTCGCCGCCCTGGCGATCTTCATCTACTCCGAGACCGACGTGACGGCCGACTGGCCGCTGAGTCCGCTGACGGTGATTCTGCTGCTCGGCTTCGTGGCGGCGATGTTCCTGATCTACCGGCACTCGCAGCAAATGCAAGGGGCAGCACAGGACGCCGAGGCTGAGCTGGAGGTCGAGGCCGAGGATGTCCGGCAATCGTCGCTGCACCGCGCGCTGCTGATCTATGCCGCTTCAGCCGCTGTCATCGTCGCAGCGGCCATCTGGCTGTCCCACGTCGGTGAGAATATTGCTGAAGACATGCACTGGGAGCAGAGCTTCGTGGGATCGCAGTTCCTGGCGATCAGCACGTCGCTGCCGGAGATTGGGACGTCGTTTGCGGCGCTGCGGATCGGCGCGCCTGACCTGGCGATCAGCAACGTGCTGGGCAGCAACGTATTCAACATGGGCATCGTGCTGTTCTTCGATGACGTGGCGTTCGTCGACGGCTCGGTCTGGGAAGTGGTGTCGTCGGTGCATGTGATCTCTGGGTTGATGGCGGTGCTGATGACGATGGTGGTGATCGTCGGGATCATGACGCGTCCGCGCGAACGGCTGAGGTTCTGGACGCCGGACGGGGTGCTGCTGGTGGGCGGATACGCCGGGGCGAGCGCGCTGCTCTACCTGCTGGCGTAGGGGTCGTCGGCGCTGGCTGGTGGAGGCGTCGGGGGACGTTCACGGGCGGCGTAGCGGCCGGTTCTGGAGTAGAAGTCGAGCAGCGAGACGCCGATCGCCGCCAACGGCACGGCGACGAATGCGCCGAGCACGCCCCAGAGCGCGCCGCCTGTGGCGACGGCGAGGATCACCAGCATCGGATGGATGTGAATCGAGCGGCCGAGGATGACGGGGGCCATCACGTTGCCCTCGAGCTGTTGCACGGCGAGTACGATCCCGCCCACGATCAGGGCCGAGGTCACGCCTTCAGTGGCGAGCGCGACGAGGAATGCGGCCAGACCGGCCAGGACTGCGCCGATCACGGGGATGAACGCTCCGAAGAAGGTCAGCACGGCGAGCGGTAAGGCGAACGGAACGCCCACGATGGCGAGTCCGATGCCGATCAGGACGGCGTCCATGAGCGCCACCAGCGTGACGCCGCCGAAGTAGCTGCCCATCGTGCTGAAGAGTCCGCTGGTGAGCACGAGGAAGTCGCGCCGATGCCGGCGGTTGAGGCGTCGGGCCAGCGCCCGCTGGATTGACTCAGCGTCTTTGGTGAGCAGGAAGGTGAGCACGGCGAGCAGAATCAGCCCGGCGAGCAGTTCCAGGGCGAGCGCGAAGCCGGAGAAGATGCCGCCTGCGATCGTGTCGGCGTTGCCGCGCAGCGTGGAGAAGAAGTCGTCGACCACGTCGTCGACCTGCTCGTCGGTCAGGCCGAAGAACTCGCCGACCGACTCGACGGCTTCGGTGAAGCCGGCCTCGAAGTCGACCTCGAGGTCGGCGAATTCGTTGGCGAGGGTGCTGATCGTGAAGTAGCCGACGGTGATCAGTACGGCCCAGCCGAGCGCGACGATCAGCACGGCAGCCAGGAGGTTGTTGAGGCCGCGGGCGATCAGCAGCCGTTTGCCTTGAATGAGGGCGGCGGAGAGGATCAGCGCCGCCAGCAAGGGCAAGAAGATGAGTCGCAGGCGTTCCATGGCCAAGCCGAGCAGGATCAGGAATCCTGCCGTGACGACGACGCGCAGGGCGAACTCGGAGAGCTGTTGCAGCCACTTCGGCGCGAGTGATGTCATCAGTGACCCAGTGTTCGCGCGTCTTCAGCGCGTGCGTGCGGAGATCATAGGGCGGGTGGTCGGTCGGCACGGCCGCTGGCCGTGTCAGTCGACTGGTCGTCGCTGGGCGCGAAGCCGCTGCAGGATTGGACCGGCAACGGCGGATACTTGGGATAACGCGAATCTTCGTCGGACCGTCCGCAACGCAGGAAGCTGGAACCGCGCGTCGTCCGCACCAGGCGGGCCCAGTGGCAGTTGGCGCAGAGCCCGGCGGGCGTTGGCGCGGTCATCGCGCCTGATCCGTGGTTCGGTCTGTCGTGTGTGCTCCGATACACAAGTGATTGAATGGGCGGGATCGGCGTGCATACGATCTGCGCAACCTGCGAAACCTGCCACAAGTCATGCACTGGCGGATGGCGCCGCCCGGGAAAAGTGAGCCGGCATGCGACTGACCGTGCTGGGATCGGGCGCCGCCTGCGCGGGTGATGGCGGGAACAGCTCCGGATATCTCGTCGAAGATGCGGGCGTCCGTGTGCTGCTGGATTGCGGTCACGGCGTCGCCAGCACGCTGATCTCGCTGCTGCCGGCGTCGGCGGTCGAGCACATTGTCATCTCGCACATGCACGCCGATCACTTTATCGACTTGCTGGCGTTGCGCTTTGCGGTCAGCAAGGACATCGCGGGTTTGGCCAAGCCGCAGGGCGTCCTGCATCTGCCGCCGGGTGGCGGCGACGCGATGGGCGCGATCCTCGAGGCGGTCTGCTTCCCGCCTGATTTCCTCAGTTCGGTCTGGAACGTCTGCGAGTATCAGTCTGGACGATCGATCCCGCTGGCACCGGGATTGTCGGCGCGGATGGCGGGTGGCGTGCACTACATCCCCGGCTGGGGCATCCGCCTGGACGGCTCCGCGAGCCTGACCTACACCGGCGACACCGCGCCGTCGGACGACCTCTGCGAGCTGGCTCGAGGCTGTGACCTGCTGCTCGCGGAAGCCACGCTGGATGAGCCTGAATGCGGTCCGGTCAAGGGACACCTGACTGGCGCTCAGGCGGCCGAGCTGGCGTCGGCGGCGGGCGTGGCGCGGCTGATGCTCACCCATTTCTGGTACGACGCCGATCGTGAGGCCACTGCGGAAGAGGCGCGCCGCTGTTTCCGTGGACCAATCGAGATCGCGCGCGATGGCCTGGTGATCGATGTCTAGCGGGCGATGACGCGGCGATGCGCGGCCCGCGCCGATGGGCGAGTAAGCTGATCCTGTGAATACAGAGCGTGTGGGTACCACGACGGCCGTCCTGCGCGGTGAGTCTCTCACCGTGCGAGTCGAGCAGCAGACGCTGCTCGACGATGTCAGCGTGGGCGTCGCCGGCGGGGAGCTGCTGGGCGTTGTGGGACCGAACGGCGCGGGCAAGACCACGCTGCTCAAGGCGCTCGGCGGAGACGTGGAGCTGACTTCCGGGTTGGTCTACATCGACGAGCGGCCGCTCTCGGAGTTCGACGCGCGGGAGCTGGCGCGTCGCCGCGCGGTGATGCCGCAGAGCTCGTATCTGCCGTTCCTGTTCACGGCGCGTGAGGTGGTGCGGATGGGTCGCGCGCCGTGGGAAGGTGAGCGCGGCGAACGCGAACACGGCGCCAAGCTGACCGATTATGCGATGTCGCTGACCGATACGCGCGACTACGCCATTCGCGCGTATCCGACGCTGTCGGGCGGGGAACAGTCGCGCGTCACGCTGGCTCGCGTGCTGGCGCAGGAGACGCCAATCTTGCTGATTGACGAGCCGACCGCGCACCTGGATCTGCGTCACCAGCATCTGGTCCTGCAGCTCGCGCGGGAGTTGGCGTCGGAGGGCGCGGCGGTGGTTGCGGTCCTGCATGATCTCAACCTGGCAGCGATGTACGCGGACACGGCGCTCGTGCTGCAGCGCGGGGCTGTCATCGCGTCGGGGGCTGTGGCGGACGCGCTGCATCCTGATGTGCTGAGTCCTGTCTTCGGGATTGACTTCGTGCTGCAGCCGCATCCGGAGCTGGAGCGTCCGATGTTGGTGCCGCTGCCGGCGACGGTCTCACGCGAGCGCGGCTGATCGAGTGCTAAACGCGGCGCGTTCGGCGCGGCGTCGGCGGCGATCAGTTATCAGGTTGTCTGAGTTTCTTTCGCTTTGTGTATATTTTGCGGGCTGTAGGGGATAAACTGGGGACAGTTCCCTCAGGCTGGCCGGCGGCTGATTGCTGCTCCGTGCTGAGGGTGTGGCAGGAGGCTCGGATGCGACCGCGTGAAACTCGAACGAGTCTGCTGCAGCGCGTCGTGGATCTGGGCGGGGCGACGGTCGCCCAGCTGTCCAACGAGCTCGATGTCTCCGATGCCACGGTGCGACGCCACCTTGACCGGCTCGAGGCGGAAGGCTTGCTGCAGGTCGAGGCGTTGCGGCGCGGACCGGGACGACCGTCGTACCTGTATCGGGCGACCGAGAGCGGCGTGCGCAGCGTTCGCGACCAGACACCGGCGCTGGCCGAGCGGTTGCTCGCCGAGATGTCGCGTCTGCACGTGGAGCAAGCGGCGCTGTCGGAGGCGTTGGCCAACCAGGTCGCGCAGACGCATCGCGCGGAGGTCAGTGGGACGTCGCTGGAACAGCGCGTGAGCGCCGTCGTCGACGCGCTGCGACCCGAGGGCATTCTCGACCGTTGGGAGCGCACCGACTCCGAACTGCAGCTGGTCAACAACGCCTGCCCATACATCGGCCCGGCGACGCAGAGTTCGTGCGTCTGCGACGCCGATAAGCTGGCGATCGAGAAGCTGCTCGGCGTGGAAGTTGAGCAGACGGCGCGGCTCGCCACGGGCGATAACGGCTGCGTCTACATCGTGCCGTTGGAGCCAGTCTCTCTGGACCTTGAGTACCCCCAGGCCGTCTGAACGCGGCGCGGTTCTGCCGCAGCGTCTGCTCAGACGGCGATGACGCACCGAAAGAAGCAAGTGCATGACGGCAACGCCGCCACTGTTTGAGATTGACGACCTGCAGGTCTCGGTCGCCGACAAGCAGATCGTGAACGGACTCACGCTCTCGCTGCGGCCGGGCGAGGTTCATGCGATCATGGGCCCGAACGGGTCCGGCAAGAGCACCCTCGCCAACTCGTTGATGGGTCATCCGCGCTACACCGTGACGGGCGGCGACGTCCACCTGCAGGGCGAGAGCGTTGTCGAGATGTCGCCCGACGAGCGGGCGCGGGCCGGCCTGTTTCTCGCCTTCCAATACCCGACCGACATTCCCGGCGTGTCGATGATCAACTTCCTGCGCCGTGCGATCAGCGCGCGCCGCGGCGAGGAGATTCCCGTTCGCGAGTTCCGTCAGGTGCTCAACGAAGTGCTGGGGCGTCTGCAGATGGACGAGCAGTTCGTCCGACGCTACGTCAACGACGGCTTTTCGGGCGGGGAGAAGAAGCGCGCGGAGATTCTGCAGCTGGGACTGCTGCAGCCGCTGGTGGCGGTGATGGACGAGACGGATTCCGGTCTCGACATCGACGCGCTGCGGATCGTCTCGGAGGGGATCAACACCTTCCACTCCGACGACAACGCGATCCTGCTGATCACGCACTATCAACGCATCCTGCGCTACGTCCAGCCGGACCATGTCCACGTGTTGATCGGCGGGCGGATCGTTGAATCGGGCGACGCCAGTCTGGCCGAGCGGCTCGAACGCGACGGCTACGAACCATTCATGGAACGAACCACAGAAGGGGTCTTGAGCTCATGACCACAGCAGCATCTGAAGCGCCGGTTACGCCGCGCAGCGAGTACGAGTTCGGCTTCCACGACGACGTCGAGGCGCTGGTCAAGCTGCCCAAGGGACTCTCGCGCGAGGTCGTCAACACGATCTCGGACATCAAGGAAGAGCCCGACTGGATGCGCCGCTTGCGTCTGAAGGCGCTCGATCACTTCAACGCGCGTCCGATGCCCGAGTGGGGCGGCGAGCTCGGCGATATCGACTTCAACGACATCCACTACTACGTCCGCGCCACCGACCGCGACGAGTCGGACTGGGAAGACGTGCCTGACTACATCAAGGACACGTACGACAAGCTGGGCATCCCCGAGGCTGAGAAGCAGGGGCTGCTCGCGGGCGTCGGTGCGCAGTATGACTCTGAGGTTGTCTACCACAACATCCGCGAGGACCTTGAGGAGAAGGGCGTGCTCTTCCTGGGCACCGATCAGGCGCTGCGCGAGTATCCCGAGCTGGTGCGCGAGTACTTCACGACGGTGATCCCGGCCAACGACAACAAGTTCGCCGCGCTGAACACCGCAGTCTGGTCGGGCGGATCGTTCATCTACGTGCCGCCCGGCGTGCACGTCGACATTCCGCTGCAGGCCTACTTCCGGATCAACTCCGAAGACATGGGCCAGTTCGAGCGCACGCTGATCATCGCCGATGAGGGCGCGCAGGTGCACTACGTGGAGGGATGCACGGCACCGATCTACTCGTCCGACTCGCTGCATTCGGCAGTCGTGGAGATTGTCTGCAAGGCCGGCTCGAACGTCCGCTACACGACCATTCAGAACTGGTCGAATAACGTCTACAACCTCGTCACGAAGCGGGCTATGGCCTACCAGGACGCGGTGATGACGTGGGTCGACGGCAACCTCGGCTCGAAGCTGACGATGAAGTACCCGGCCGTCTACCTGATGGAACCAGGGGCGCACGGCGAGGTGCTCTCGATCGCCTCCGCCGGGCAAGGTCAGCACCAGGACGCCGGCGCCAAGATCGTCCACGCCGCGCCCAACACCACGTCGGTGATCACGTCCAAGTCGCTCTCGATGGACGGCGGCCGCTCGACCTATCGCGGTCTGCTGAAGGTCTACGACGGCGCCGACGGTTGCCGCTCCAACGTCCGCTGCGACGCACTGATGCTCGACGAACACTCGCGCTCCGACACCTATCCGGTGATGGAGATCGACGAGAAGAAGGTTGACATCGGCCATGAGGCGACCGTCTCCAAGGTCGGCGATGAGCAGCTCTTCTACCTGATGGCTCGCGGCTTGTCGGAGGAAGAGGCGACGAAGATGATCGTGAACGGCTTCGTCGAGCCGATCATCAAGTCGCTGCCGCTCGAGTATGCGGTGGAGATGAACCGCCTGATTGAGCTGCAGATGGAAGGCGCCATTGGCTAGGTGGGCCAATCGCGCGTTGAGGACAGTGAGGGGCGGTCGATGACGCAGGCAACGCTTGACGTAACAGATGCCGTCGACGGCGCAGAGTCGGAGCTGAAGCCCGACGATCTGCGCGCGCAGGTCGAGCAGCTGAGCCGCCGCCAGGGCGAGCCCGACTGGCTGCTCGCCTTCCGTCTGGCCAGCCTCGAGCAGGCGCTGGGCATGGAATGGTGGACCGGCCAGGAGGAGTCTTGGCGTCGCACGCCGCGCGAGCGTTTGCCGCGCCGCGCTCGCGTGGGACACGTCAGCGGCGGATCAAACGGCACGGCGACCAGCGTGTCCCAGCACGTGTTCGCGCCCGATGCGCATGCCGGGCTCGTGCACCAGATCGACGGGCGAGTGGCGGCTTCAGACCTTGACGAGCAGGCCAGCGCGCAAGGCGTGATCATTCTGCCGCTCTCGGAGGCGGCTCGCGAAGTTCCGTCGCTGATGCAGGAGTGGTTGGGCGCGGTTGGGCCGCCGCTCGACCGCTACGACGCGTTCGGCCGCGCGCTGTGGACGCAAGGCGTGTTCGTCTACGCGCCGCGCGGCGCCGTGCTCGACGAGTCGCTCTTCTACCTGGTCACGCAAGACGTCCAGCGAGGCGATCATTGGCACTACACGCTGGTCGTGGCTGAGCGAGAGTCACAAGTCAAACTGATCGACGGCGGCGACGCCAACGATCGGCGCGCGCAGCTCGACGAGACGCCGCTGATCCATGCGTCGGTCGAGCTGATCGCCGAAGACGGCGCGCATTTGGAGTTTGCCTCCGTCCAGCGTTGGCATCGGCAGAGCGCGGCGATCTCGACGACACGCGGGCGGGTCGGACGCGACGCCTCGATTCGCGTCACGACGGCTGCCTTCGGCGCCGACCTCGACAAGCAGCGAATCGATATGGACATGTCGCATGACGGCGGGTTCGCCGAGATTCGCGGCGTGTTTGTCGGCGACGGCAAGCAGCACATCGAGCACGTCACACGGCAGCATCACAAGGGTGTCGGTGCGTCCAGCGACCTGTTGATCCGCGGCGCGCTGACCGACGAATCACAGGCCGTCCAGTACGGACTGATCCGCATCGAGCCTGAGGGTCAGAAGACCAACGCGCACCAGACGATGCGCAATCTGCTGCTCGCCGACGGGGCTGGCGCGGACCCGATTCCGATGCTGGAGATCGAGGCGGACGACGTCAAGTGCTCGCACGCGGCGGCGGTCGGTCCGGTCGACCCGGATCAGCTTTTCTACCTGCAGGCGCGCGGTATCTCGCCGCAGGATGCCGAGCGGATGGTCGTGCGCGGATTCCTGGCGGAGATCGCCGACGGCGTGCCCGACGCGCACATGCGTGACGTGATCGACGAGCTGGTCGAGATTCAGCTGGAGACGAAGGCCGTTGCGCCATGAGCCAGAACGTTGCCCGTCTGGATGAGATTGAGCCCGGCACCGCCCGCGTGGTGGAGGTCGACGGTCAGAGCATCGCGCTCTGCCGCACCGAAGACGGCAATCTGTACGCAATCGAGAATCGCTGCACGCACGACGACGGTCCGCTTGGCGAGGGTGAGCTGGATGGCGACCGGATCGAGTGTCCCCGCCACGGTGCGCTGTTTGATGTCACCAACGGCCGCGCGATGACGCTGCCGGCGATCGGCAAGGTCAGGTGCTTCGCAGTCAGCGTGTCGGACGGTGACATCGGGATCGAGACGGGCTGAGATGGTCACCGCAGTCGACATGACGCCGCTGGACAGCGCCGCAATCCGCGCGCAGTTCCCGATCCTCGAACGCGAGGTGCATGGCAACCCGCTCGTCTACCTGGACAACGCCGCGACGACGCAGAAGCCGCAGGCGGTGATTGACTCGTTGACGTCGTATTACTCGACGATGAACGCCAACATCCACCGCGGTCTGCACACGCTCGCTGAGGAGGCGACGGCCGCCTACGAGGGTGTGCGTCAGCAAGTCGCCGAGTTCATCGGCGCCGCCAGCCATCGCGAGGTGGTGTTCACGCGCAACACCACCGAGTCGCTCAACCTGCTCGCCTACACGTTGGGCGCGAGACTGCAGCCGGGCGACGAGATCGTGCTCTCGGCCGCCGAACATCACTCCAACCTCGTGCCCTGGCAGCTCGTCGCGCAACGGACGGGCGCGGTGTTGCGATTCATCGAGCTGAATGATGATCAACAGATCGATGTCGAGACGGCGCGCCGGGCGATCACGCCGAACGCGCGAATCGTCTCGATCGTGCACATCTCCAACGTGCTGGGCAGCATCACACCAGTCGCGGAGATTTCGCAGATGGCTCGCCACGTCGGCGCGACGATGATCGTCGACGCGGCGCAGAGTGCACCGCATATCGCGGTCGATGTGGACGAGCTTGGCGTCGATTTCATGGCGTTCTCGTCGCACAAGATGCTGGGACCGACGGGCGTGGGTGTGCTCTGGGGTCGGCGTGAGCTGCTCGCTGACCTCGATCCGTTCCTCGGCGGCGGCGAGATGATCTCCGTCGTCACGCGCGAGGAGTCGTCGTGGGCCGCGCTGCCGCACAAGTTCGAGGCCGGCACGCCCAATATCGCCGACGTGATCGCCTTCGGCGCGGCGATTCAGTTCTTGAATGCGGTCGGGATGGACGCGGTGGCCGCGCACGACGCCGATCTGACGGCCTACGCCGTCGAGCGCATGTCGCGCCTCGAAGGTCTGGACATCTACGGGCCGGCCGACCCGTCCGAGCGTTCGGCGGTGGTCGCCTTCAACTACCGCGATATCCACTCGCACGACATCGCCACGATCCTCGACCGTTCGGGTATCGCGGTGCGAGCAGGTCACCATTGCGCGCAGCCGCTGATGCGCACGCTGGGCGTGCCGGCGACGGCTCGCGCGTCGTTCTATCTGTACAACGAGCGCTCGGAGGTCGACGCATTGATCGACGGCTTGCTGGAAGCGGGCGAGCGCTTCGGATTCGACAGGGGAGCCTGAGGATGAGCCGAGAGTCGCAGAATCCGGTCGATCTCGATGATCTCTACCGCGATGTGATCCTCGATCACTACCGCAGCCCGCGGAATCGTGGCTTGCTTGCCGAGGCCACGGTCTCGGCTGAGGGCTTCAATCCGTCCTGCGGGGACGAGATTCAGCTCTCCGTCGCGATCCTCGACGGCGCGGTCAGCGGGCTCGGCTTCGGCGGTGCGGGTTGCTCGATCTCGCAGAGCTCGGCGTCGATGATGACGGAAGCGCTTGAGGGCCGCAGTCTCCAGGATGCGCGCGAGATGTCTACGCACGTGCAACAGATGTTGACCGATGACAGCTTCGACCTCGACGCGGTCAATCTGGGCGACCTCGAGGCGCTCTCCGGTGTGGCCAAGTTTCCTGTGCGGATCAAGTGCGGGCTGCTGGCCTGGAAGGTGCTTGACCAGGCATTGGCCAATGCGTCGGGCGAGCAGGTCGAAGATGACAGCGATATTCCCACCCGCGTGACCAGCGGCTGAGACAGAGACGACAGAGGAGACCGCCATGGCAACCGAACAAGAAGTGCTCGACGCGCTGAAGACCGTGTTCGATCCCGAGATTGGGATCAACATCGTCGATCTTGGCCTCGTCTACGGTGTCGAAACGCCGGACGAGTCGAGCGTCAAGATTGACTTCACGTTGACCTCACCGGCCTGTCCGGTGGGTCCGATGATCAAGGCGCAGATCGAGCAGGCTGCCTCGACGATTGAGGGCGTCGATCACGTGGAGTCGGAGATTGTGTTCTCGCCGCCGTGGGATCCGCGCGAGATGTGCTCGGACGAGGCGAAGTTCGAGCTGGGCATCTTCTAGCCAGGCTCTTGGGACCTTGTCTTGAGCGGGCTTGCGCTCGGGGCATCGAGGCCGGCGCCATTGCTCGAAGCGACCCTGGTTCCATTGCCGGAGATGTGCTGCGGCTCGGGTCTGGCGACCAGGCTGGCCACCAACGGTCGCAGAATGCGCACCGTTGGACTGGGAATGCGCGGGTTGGGCAGGTAGTGGGTGAGCGCAAAGAAGGCCATCGACGCCACCAGGCAGAGCGCGAACGTGACCAGCAACCAGTCGTAGGACCCGGTGATGTCGTAGATCGCGCCGCCGACGGTCGGGACGAGGAACTGTCCGATCGTCTCGATCATGAACAGCGTGCCCATGATGGCGCCGAAGTGCGCGAGCCCGAAGGTCTTGGGCAGGATCAGCGGTTCCAGCACTGGTCCGCCCGCTGAGCCGATGAACCAGCAGAAGATGAAGAGTCCGATCGCGGGATAGAGCATCGGTCCGTGCAGAACGAGCAGGATGACCATGCCGCTCGCCATGATCGCGCCGAGACCGACTGAGGCCAGCTCGATCGAGGGGATGCGCTCGGCCAGCAGTCCGAAGGTGGGCCTGGAGATCATGCCGCCCAAGCCCTGCGCGAAGACGATGAGCGCGATGGTTTCGCGCGAGATGCCGTAGGACTCATAGACGGGCACGCCGTTGAACATCCAGCCGAACATGCCGAAGAAGAAGGTCATGAAGGCGAGCGCGATGACCCAGAAGTTGGGCGTCCGTACGGCCTGGCTGACGGTCAGTCCGCTGAAGACGCGCGGACCCGCAGGTTGGGCGCCTGGTGCAAGCGGCTCGCCGTCGACCTGGAGCCCCTTCTCGTGCGGGTGATCGCGAACGATGAAGAGTCCCAGCGGCATGAAGACCAGGCCGATGATCACCGCGGCGAAGATGAACGACCAGTCCCAGCCGAGGTTGTCGATGATCTGCTGCATGACGGGCACCAGCACGACACCGAGCGAGAAGCCCATCGCCATGATGCCGACGGCTCGACCGCGCTTGCGGTCGAACCAGCGCGAGATCAGCACCTGGAACGGGATGTAGAACATGAACCCGCGGAAGAACGAGTTGATTGAGAAGTAGAGGTACCACTCCACGATCGACGACGTGGTGGAGAGCAGGACGTACGTGCCGCAAGTGAAGACGGTGCCCCAGATGATCGAGCGGCGGGGTCCGTAGCGGTCGACCACTTTGCCGGCGAGGGGCGAGGCGATGCCGCTGACGAGCAGCGAGACCGAGATGCCGGTCTGCAACAGCGTCCGCGACCAGCCGAACTCTTCTTCGAGCGGCGTGACGTAGTAGCCGAGCACCCAGAAGGAGACGCCCGAGGCAATCGCCATGCCGATCACGGCAGCGATCAGCAAGTACCAGCCGTAGTAGACCTTGCGCAGTCGGGTAATCACTCGGGGCTCAGCAGCATCCGGAACGTCCAGCGGCGATCACGGCCTGACCGCACCCGCTGCTGGGAGTGTATCGCGTGGGGGCGATCAGTCTGCTCGCCGACGCCAATCGCTAGCATGCTCATCACCGCGCGCAGGCGAAGAAACAGTGCGAGCAGAGGAGCGAACCATGGCAGAGCGCAACTATTGGCAGCGGATGAAGCGGTCGCAGATGAGCCGTCGCGCCCTGTTGCGGGCGTCCGGACGGGCCGGCGTCGGCGCGGCCGGCCTAGCGCTGGTCGGCTGCGGCGACGATGACGACGACGCTCAGCCGTCTGCCGCTCAAGCTCAGCGGCAACAGCAGCAAGCTCAGCCGCAGGCGCAGCAGGACCAGCAGCAACAACAGCAAGTGATGCAGGATCAGCAAGCCGAGCAGCAAGCGGAGCAACAGGCCCAGCAGCAAGTGCAGCAGGAATCGCCCGCCGAGCAGCAGTCGCAAGCGCAGCAGCAGCAGGCGGCCGTGGGCAATCGCCAGTACGGCGGCAACTAC
>JAJDZG010000160.1 GCA_022824765.1 Dehalococcoidia bacterium
GGCATCTTCCTCGCGCTGAGCTTCAAAACGCGGTCGATCGTGCGCTCGACGGTGCGGTCCAGCGCCTCTTCCAGGTCCCCGCCAGTCACGGACTGGGCGGCGCGTTCCTGTGTAAAGCCCTGTTGCAGCAGAACCTCTCGGAATTCGTCGCGGTCGGCGACCTTGACGCCAACCTTTCGACCCGACTCAGCCGGCCAAGAGCTTGGCCAGCGCCTGACTCCACGCCTCCGACGCCTCGTCCAGCGGCACATCGATCGGGCCCAGCTGAATGCGGTCGCCGCCGACCGTGCCAATCTTGACTCCCATGCGTGTGAGATCTGCACCGGGCGGCGTACTGACGATCGCGCGAGCGCCGGCCTCTCCGAACAACGCAGCGTCGAGCCGGCCGACAATGTCCGCGTCCACCGTCAGACCGACACCGCCGGTGATGGCGCACTCCGCCAGCGCCACGGCGAGACCGCCGTCTGAGCAGTCGTGCGCGGACTTGAGCGCTCCGGCCTCAGCCAACTCGACAAGCGCGTCAACCAGCCGCGTTTCCGCTTCCAGGTCAACGTCAATCGGTCCAGCGGACATGCCATGCTGCAGCTGCAGGTACTCGCTGCCTCCGAGCGACGAGGCTTCCTGCTCCAGACCCGACCCCAACAGCCAAACCTCATCGCCCTCGTCCTGGAACGCCATCCGAACCGCCTGGCGGACGTCAGAGATGATGCCGAGCATCCCGACGACAGGCGTGGGCGTGACCGGGCCGTCCTCGGATTCGTTGTACAGGCTGGCGTTGCCCGACACCACCGGCGTGCCAAACGCGCGGCAGGCGTCGGCCATGCCCTTGATGGACTCCTGCAACTGGTGGTAGATCGCAGGGCGCTCCGGATTGGCGAAGTTGAGGCAATCGGTCACGGCCGCGGGACGGGCGCCCGTGCAGGCGACGTTGCGCGCTGCTTCCGAGACCGCGCGGACGGCGCCAGCGTATGGGTCGACCTCCACGGCGCGGCCGGGTCCGTCCGTGCAGACCGCCAACCCCTGCTGCAATCCGCGAATGCGCAGCACCGACGCGTCTGAGCCAGGCGCGACCACGGTGCTCGTGCCGACCATGTGGTCGTACTGTCGGTACACCCATCGCTTCGACGCGATGTTCGGCGACGCCAGCAACCGCAGCAGCGCATCGTTCGCGTCCGACGGCGCGAGGTCGGGCAGCGTCGACGGATCGAACGCGGCGCGCGCAGCCGAAGACGTGTCCCGCTCGGCGTCAGGTGTGTAGGACGGCGGACTCGTCATCACCAAGACTGGCACAGCGGCCACTTCACGCTCCCCATCCAGAACTCGCGCGATCCCGTCGCCGGTGACCTCGCCGATCACCTCCGCGTGCAGCTCCCAGCGCTCGAACCACGACCGCACGTCGTCCACGTGCTGCGGCTTGACCGCAGCGATCATCCGCTCCTGCGACTCCGAGAGCATCACCTCGTACGGCGACATGCCCGACTCGCGGCGCGGGACGCGCTGCGTTTGGATGCGGATGCCCGCACCCGCGCGCTCGGCCATCTCCACGGTCGAAGAGGTGATGCCCGCCGCACCGCAATCCTGCAACCCTTCGAGCCACGCTCGATGCTCACGCACGAGGCCGACGCAGGCGTCCATCAGCGACTTCTCCAGAAACGGATTTCCGACCTGTACGGCGGGACGGCGCTCAGCGGACGACTCGTCGAGTTCGACAGACGCGAACGTTGCGCCGTGCAGGCCGTCGCGGCCGGTATCTGCCCCGACGATCATGAGCAGCGTGCCTGGCGGTCCAGCCGTTGCGGAAATCAGCGATCCGCTCGGCGCGATACCCAAACACATCGCGTTGACGAGCGGATTGCCGCTATACGACTCGCCAATGACCAACTCGCCGCCAACCGTCGGAATGCCGAGACAGTTGCCGTAGCCGCCGATGCCTTCGACCACGCCAACGCAGAGTCGGCGATTGCGAGGGTCATCGAGAGGCCCGAAGCGCAGCGAGTCGAGCAGCGCAATCGGCTGAGCGCCCATCGCAAAGATGTCCCGCACGATGCCGCCAACGCCCGTCGCCGCGCCCTCGTACGGTTCAATCGCGGACGGGTGATTGTGCGACTCGATCTTCATCACCGCGACCATGCCGCCGCCGATATCGATGGCACCGGCGTTCTCTTCGCCCAGCCTCGTCAGGATCTGCTCGCCGTCCGTCGGGAAGTGGCGAAAGAGCGGTCGCGAGTGCTTGTATCCGCAATGCTCGCTCCACAGCGCGCCAATCATACCGAGCTCGACATCAGACGGCGCCCGTCCCAGCATCTCGCAGGCCAGCGCATACTCTTCGCGGCTCAGGGCGATCTGCGCGAGGACCTCGTCAGTCGCGACGGCGGGCGCGGCGTCAGCCGGCGGCGACCAGGCGGTCACGACCACGTCTCGATCATCGAACGCCAGATGGTGTTGCCGTCGACGCCGCCCAGCAACGCGTCCGAGGCGCGCTCGGGATGCGGCATCATACCCAGCACGTTGCCGGCCGCGTTCGTCACGCCGGCGATGTCCCGTAGCGATCCATTGGGGTTCTCGCCGTGATACCGAAACAACACGCGTCCGGCCTCCTCCAGCTCGTCGAGCACGCTCGGCTCAGCGAAGTACTGTCCTTCGCCATGCGAGATCGGCAGCTGCAACACCTGGCCCGGACTGCAGGCGCTCGTGAAGCCGGTGTCCGTGCGTTCAACGCTCAGCAGCTGCGGTTGACAGCGGAACTGCAGCGACGCGTTGCGCAGAAGGACGCCTGGCAACAGCCCCGCCTCGCACAGGATTTGGAATCCATTGCAGGAACCAAAGACCGGCTTGCCCGTCGCGGCGAAGCGATCCAGCGCCGACATCACCGGCGAGAAGCGCGCAATCGCGCCGCAGCGCAGGTGATCGCCGTAGGAAAAGCCGCCCGGCAGGATCACTCCGTCGTAGCCGTCGAGCGACCCCTCCCGGTGCCAGACCCGTTCAGCAGCCTGACCCAGGCCCTCGAGCGCATGCACGCAGTCCCAATCACTCCACGTGCCAGGAAAGACGAGTACGGCAAATCGCATAGGGCGATGGTATCCGCCGCAGTCGTTATGTGGACATCGCCCACTGGTCGCTGTGTGCAGTCGCAGCCGCTCAGGACGCCGGACTCGCCGGCGGCTCTTCCCGCGGCGCGGCCTGCAGCTCCTCCGCAACAGCGGGAGGATACGCAATCCGCTGATGATGTACGCCCACCAGCGTGCGCTTGAAGCTCGCCGAAATCTGTCTCAGCTCGCTCAACGTCAGTTCGCAGTGGTCCAGCTGACGCTCCCGCAGCCGTTCGTCGAAGACACCATCAACCAGCAGACCGATCCGCTCACCGTCCCGCTCGCCGGAGCTGCGCACGACCGCCTCGCAGCTGTCCGCAAGCATCACGATGGCCGTCTCCCTGGATTGCGGCGGCGGTCCCGGGTAGGTGAAGTCCTGGACGTTGACCCTCGAGTCGGACATCACGGCCTTGCGGTAGAAGAACGCGACGCGGCGCGATCCGTGGTGCTCCTTGATGAAATCGCGAATGCGCGGCGGCAGCCGATCCCCACGCGCCAACGCATCGCCGCCAGTCACGTGATCCATGATGTAGCGGGCGCTCTCACTCGGCGTCAGCTCATCGTGCGGGTTTGCGCCCTCCTGATTCTCGATGAACATCGACGGTCGATTGAGCTTGCCGATGTCGTGGTAGTACGCGCCGACGCGGACGAGCAGCGGATCGGCCCCGATCTGTGATGCCGCCCGCTCGGACATCGTGGCCACCAGCAGCGAGTGGTGGAACGTCCCCGGTGCTTCCTCTTGCAGACGCCGCAGCAGCGGACGCTGCAGCTGGGCCAATTCAAGCAGCCGCATCGGCGTCGTGATCCCAAACAGCGCACCGAGCAGTGAGAACGCGCCGATCGTGATCACCGCCACGAGCACGGCGGTCACCAGAGCGGCCAGCGCCAACCATCCGAGCTGTTCGGTCGCGCGCGTTGGCTCCAGCAACCAGACGGCCCCACCGGCCAGGAATCCCGACAAGCCGCTGGCCAGACCTGCCAGTCCGTACTGGGCCAGCGCCTGAGCGCGGGTCGCCGCCAGCACCCCGCCCAGCGACGCCGCGAGGAAGAAGACCGTCGGCTGAAGTGCCGCCGCGCCCGAAGGTTCGAGTCCGTAATCGGGCAGGACGATGGCCGCGACACCCGCGAGCACCGCAATGAGCACCGACGTCGACACTCCCAGCCCGGTGCTGAGCAACGCGGCGACCAGCACCGGTCCCGCGGCGAGCGGCAGCATCAGCTCCAGCGACTCGTCGGCGCCGCCAGGCAGGGCGAACTCGAACCACAGCCGCGCAGCAGCAACGGAGAACAGGATCAGGACCGCCAGCAGCAGGATGCGTCGGTCGCTCGCCGCCTCGACCGGCTTCCAGAGCAGCAGATAGAGCGAAAACAGCGCCGCCGCGAGAATGCTGATCATCACGATAGCGCCCAGCGACTCCAGCTGAATCCTGGCTGAGCGCGGGCTGAGGTTAGCGAGCGCTTCCGCCGCCGACGCGTCGACCACCTCGCCGCGCGCGATGATCAGATCTCCCTCGTTCACGGTCCGTGGCACGCTCGAGACCAGCTGCGCCGCGCGGTCGCGTGCTTGCTCCGTCAGCAGCGGCGATTCGACCATCGTCGGACGCAGGTACGCCGCCACCAGCGACGCGACCAGCGCCGTCTCGGTCAGCGTCATCGATGGATCGACCATGTCGTGCAGTGCCAGCCGAACTCGGTCGAGATCATCCTCGAACAGCGGCTGCTGGAGGAGGCCGCCGAGCAAGACCTGCGCCTCGTCCTGGATGTTGGCGTAGAGCAGGTCAGAGACGGCGAGCAGGAACTCCTCATCCCGAGCGGCGAGTCGCGAGCCGGGAACCGATGCATCCGCAGACCCCTCCGCAGCCGCGCCTGCGCGCTCCGTATCGGTGGATGATTCGTCCGTCACCACCGGCGCGCGGCTCGAGAGGCGTGCCGCGGTCACCGCGTCGAGATAGATGCTCATCGCCTCAAGCTGCGCCGGCCGGATGTCGGGATTGAGCTCGAATCTCGGCTCGACCGCATCGCGCGCGGCCTGTTCGGCCTCTGCCGTCAGCACTCCGCTGCTAAAGGTGACCGATGCCGCGGCCGTGACGTCTCGCTCGGCGACCGCGCCAAGCTCAGGAAACGTCTCCGCTGAGCGCAGCGGAGTCAGCGCGAGGATCATCCCGATCGCCAGCGCAATACCGAATACGCCGACGCGCAGCGGGGTGAAGTAGGTGGGTCGACTCATGGCCTCATCGCCGCGGTGGCACGCGCCGCCTGCTTGTCATAGTACAGAGACGTTACGTGAAGTACCCGAACGACCGGCAATCAGTCGTCGAGCGCGGACAGCAGCTCGCCAACGACCTCGTTGACCACCGCCCCGTCGGCCTCGCCGCGCAGTTCGCGCATCAACATGCCCATCACCTTGCCGCGATCTCCCGACCCCGTCGCGCCGGCCTCTTCGATCACGGCCCGCGCGCGCTCCGTCACTTCTTCCCGCGAGAGTTGGCGCGGCAGATACGCCTCGATGATCTCAATCTCGGCGCGCTCGGTGGCCGCCAGGTCCTCGCGGCCGCCCCGCAGAAACTGCTCGATGGACTCGTTCCGCTGCTTCACCTGCCGCTGCAGGATCGCGAGGATGTCCGCTTCAGCCAGTTCCGCGCCGCGCTTCTCAATCTCGGCGTTCTTGATCGCCGCCTCGAGCATGCGGATCGTGTTGCGGCGCGGGGCGTCCTTCGCCCGCATCGCGTCGCGCAAATCAGATCGCAGTTGCTCGCGGAGGCCGGGCATCGGCGATGCCCCCAGTTCTGGTTCCCTCGGCGCGCGCGGCTAGTCAGCCGACGGCAGCACCTTCGGTTGCATCAGTTCCATCTCGCGCTCGTCGACCTTCAGGTCGCACTCGCCGGGCTTGATGCACAGCACCTCGATGCCCGACGACTCGTCACGGTACCGCTTACCCAGTTGCACTGCCATGAGGCTGCTCCACTCGCTCTGGTCCGACGTCCTGGCCGGCCTGACCGTCATGGCCAATGCCGGTCGTCGTCGCTGTTACTTCTTCTCTTCGAGCGGCGTGTCACCGCACTTGAGCTCCGCGTCGCCGCCGCGCGTCACGATGAACTCCGCGCCGCAACTCGGGCAGAAGTATCGCTTGCCGGTCTGTGCTGCTGCCATCCTGCTCTCTCTCCCGACCACGCCAGCGTCTGACGCGGTCTGACTCAATCTGGGAACAATCGTTAGCGTAGCGCGTACGCCTGATTCAATCTTGATCCGCTCGTCCGCCAGCGCCGCTCGCGGGCAACGGTTATGACGCGCCCGTGTGGCTCGACAGCCAGTCACCCAGCTCGACCGACATGTCGGCAGAGACCTGGCCGCAGGTGTTGCTCGTCACCTGCGTCGCTGGCGTCGGCACGGGCAGACCAGCCGCAAAGCGCTCCTCCGCCGTCTCCAGGTCGTCCAGCGCAGAGACGTAGTTGTTCGCAACCTTCAGCCACGCGCGGTTGACGGCGACATCCTGCTGCTCTGCAGACGCAGCCGACAGCGTGTCCCGCGCCGCTGCGACCGCAGCGGCATCCTCAGACGTGCGGATCGTCTCGGCGGCGAGCACCAACGCCGTGTACTCCTTCTCGTACGCGGCCAGCGCGTCCTGAGCCTCGTCGACTCCCTCTTCCGACTCCTCAGCGGCGGCAACCGCGTCCCGCAGCGCGAGCAGCGTGCTGTCTCCCGACTCGCTGCGCGCGACGGCGCCAGTCGCTGCCTCGAGATCCGCGAACCAGCCCGACGCCTCGAGGTTGGCCTTCGCTCCCTCGTACGCGAGCTTGAGATTCTCGATCGAGACCTCATCCGCGTGAACCGCGTGCTCAACGGCGAGTTCCCAGGCGTTACCCGCGTTGGTCGTGATCAGCGTGACCAGGTTGTCGATCTTGAAGCCGTCGAGTGAACCACCCTGGTCAATGCTCCACGGCGGCATCGGAGTACCGTTGCGTCCGCAGGCGATCGTGTAGCGGTACTCGTTCTTCAGCGCGTCGAGCTGACCCTGGTTGCCCGTCAGGAAGGCATACGTGTTGTTCGGCGTGTTCAGCGCCGGGCCGACCAGTGAGCCGTCGGACTCGGTGCCGCGACCATCGTTGCCATGGCATTCCCGGCAGTTCTGGGAGAAGGTGAAGGCGGCCCGAGCCGCGTCCTTGCTCAGGATTTCCGAGCGCGCCTCCGTGCGCCGACCGTTGTCGAACCACGTGTACGCGCCCAGCGAGGCCACGGCCAGCACCAACAGGAGCACCATGGCGAGAATCTGCTTCTCGGTGTTCTGTCCGCTCATCGCCCTCTCGCCCCCATTTGCGTCCCTGCGATCGGTTGACCTGTCAGTCCGCGCATCGCCGGTTTAGCCGTACGAGACGGTGCGCTGAGGGTTGTCCTCACCGCCCTTTTTGATACTGCCCGTGTTCACCGTGAGCGATCCGTCGCTGTTGACGGTGACGTCCATGGTGTCCATCGGGCGCGGTGCAGGTCCGAAGACTCGAATCCCACTCTTCGTATAGGTCGATCCGTGACACGGGCAGCGGAACCAACCGGTCACGCCCTCGAACGGGAAGCCCGGCCGCCACGGAATCGTGCAGCCCAGATGCGGACACTGCCACCAGAGGGCCAGCAGACCCTCCTCACCCTCGAGTCCAAACCCCGCGTGTGTGCCGTCGCCCGCACGTAGGTGGGAGAGGTAGAACTTGCCAATCTGCACCGGCGCCGGGTCAGCGCCCGCAGCAGGCACCGCTTCGGCCGCGACGGTAATGCGTCCGCCAAAGCCGGTCACACCGCGCGGCCAGAAGTTGGACAGAAACGCGCCGAGCCCGCCAGTCAGACCGAAGGTGAAGAATCCCCAGAACGAGACCCGCAGCAGCTGGCGTCGCGTGACCTGGCCCTGCTGCGCGCGACGCCGCTGCGCGCGCGTGACCATCGCCCGCGCGCCTTCGCCGCTCTGCACCACTCCCGCTCGTGACTGCGCCCGCATGTGCGGCGCACGCTGCGGACGTGACGCGCCCGACGGCTCAGCCGCCGACGGCACGGGGCGCTGTTCGCCGCCCTCTCCTGTTGGTTGCGAGTTGCCGTTGGCCACCGGTTACTCCTCCAGCACCACAATGTCCCAGGGCGGCTTCAAATCCTGACCCTGGCCGCGGAAGGCAGTCCCGACGATCGTCGTCGTCAGGTAGACGCCGATGAAGGCCGAAAAGATCAGCAGCGCAATGTCGCGACGCGTGTGAATCCAGCCGAGCGCCTTGCAAAACAGCACGAACACGATCGGCAGACCGACCATCGTCGCCACCGGGATCAGCTGCTGGGACAGGAACGACGGGAAGTTGAGGTTGAGCAGCCACGGATCTGTGGTCGTGCCCGGGATGCCCAGCGGAATCGCCCGCCAATCCTCGAACATCGTGAAGCCGCCGATCGTGAAGCCTAACGACTCCCACGGAATGCCCGTGTCGAATCCGCGTAGGTTGCGGAACCAGTCGAGGCCGCCCGGCCACGAAAAGTCGCTGTTCAGGCCGAGGCCGCGAATGATGTTCTCGGTCCAGATCACGTGCAGCGACCCGTCCCAGATGATCAGCAGGCTCGTCACCATCGTCGCCGCGGTGAACCCGAAGACGGTCAAGCGGCCCGCGAACTTCGTCCCGAACCACACGCCCTGACCATCTTGGTCGCGGTCCCAATAGGGGATCGCCGCGAGCAGGACGAGCGCAATCGTCGGCACGATCACACCAGCCCAGGCCGGCTCCATATGCAGCAGCAACTCCTGCAGGTTGAGGAAGTACCAGGGTGCCTTGGACGGATTCGGCGTCGTGTCCGGGTCCGCGCGGTTCAGCAACGGAGCGTTGACCATCGCTGACAGCACCATCAGCGCGATCGAGAAGATCAGCGCCGAGATGAACTCGATGAACACGAGGTCCGGCCAGACCAGGACCTCTGCCTCTCGCTCCCGGCGGGGGCGCGTTCGGATTGCAGCAGCAGCGCGGCTGACCATCGAATCGTCCCTCCGCTACAACGGCCTGGCGAGACCGCCGTCGCGGCGGACTCTCCAGAAATGCACGGCCATGAAGATCGAGATCACCAGCGGCAACCCGATCACGTGCAGCGTGTAGAACCGAATCAGAGCGTTGGGACCGACCGAGAAACCGCCCAACAGCAGGAACTTCGACTCGTCGCCCAGCACCGGCGCGGAGCCGACCATCGTCGTGCCCACCGTGATCGCCCAGAACGCCAACTGGTCCCAGGGCAGCAGATAACCGGTGAAGGAGAGCAGCAACGTGAGGATGAAGAGCACCACGCCGACCACCCAGTTGAACTCGCGCGGCGGCTTGTACGCGCCCGTGTAGAACACCCGCATCATGTGCAGCAGCACGAGGATGATCATCGCGTGCGCCATCCAGCGGTGCATGTTGCGCAGCAGCTGGCCGAAGCGCACGTTCGACTCCAGCGCCTGAATGTCCTGATAGGCCCGCTCGACCGACGGCACGTAATAGAACATCAGCAGCACGCCGGTCACCGTCAGGCCCAGGAACATGAAGAACGACAGCCCGCCCAGGCAGTAGGTGTGCGTGATCTTCACGTGCGTGCGGTGAATCCGCGTCGGGTGCAGGTGCAGGAACACGTTCGTCGCCACCGCGAGCATCTGGTTGCGCGGCGTGTTCGGGTAGCCGGTGCGGAAAATCGACTGCCAGACGTAGTTCTTGAAGATCAGGTCGTAGATCAGGTCGTTGAACGACTTGCGCGGCGCGCGCTCCAGGTTCGACATGGCCGCTTACCGCTCCCACCAGCGGCCGAGAATCACCAGCGCGCCGAAACAGAAGAGCATCGTCAGCCCCACGAGCGGCAGCTCCATGATCTCGGACCGAAATGGGATCGTCACGAGGGTGGCTGTCAGCAGGTCCACCAGCTACCTCTTCCCACAAATGTCCCCCGCGCCGCCGTCGCAACGCGCTAGGAAAATGTAAGCCCGCCAGGAACAGTGGTCAAGATGATGACCAGTTCCCGGTTGCGGCCGCAATCTCCACGGTTCGGTCATTCGACCGCTCCGCTTGCCGACATTATCGCAACTCGATCGGATACGGTCACGTCCGATGCGTGGACTTCGCCAATCTGCAGCGCCCCGTCGATCTCCGCCAACACCGCGTCGGCATCGCCCCTCGCGACCACCACAGCCATCCCCAGACCCATGTTGAACACGCGGTACATCTCCGCCTCAGCGACCTCCCCGCGCTGCTGAATCAGGTCGAAGATGGGCGGACGCGGCCAGCAATCCGCGTCCAACTGGACGCTGACACCATCGGGCAGGATGCGCTCGATGTTCCCGCCCACGCCGCCGCCGGTGATGTGCGCAATCCCCGCAATTCGGTCCAGCGACCCGCGCAGCTGCTCCCAGTAGGACAGGTGCGGACGCAGCAGCGCGTCGGCGATCGACTCGCCCAGCGACGCCGGCTGCTCCGCCAGTCGCGCGCGCCGCTCGTCCCACCCGCCGTCCTCCGGACGCAGCCGAAACACCGCACGAGCGAGCGAGTAACCGTTCGTGTGCAGCCCGTTGCTGGGCAGCCCGAGCACTATGTCACCAGGCGCGATCTCGGCCCCGCTGATCTCGCGACCCTGCTCAATCACGCCAACGATCGTGCCCGCAAGGTCGAAGTGACCGTCGGGATACAGATCGGGCATATCGGCCGTCTCGCCGCCGAGCAGCGCAACCCCGCTCTCTCCGCACGCGGCCGCCACGCCCGAGACGACAGCCACTTTGTCGTCCTCCGCCATACCGGTTGCCGCCAGATAGTCGAGGAAGAACAGCGGCGCCGCACCGGCGCACAGAATGTCGTTGATGCAGTGGTTGACCAAATCGCGTCCGACGCCGTCGAGCCGTCCCGCCAGGCTGGCGATCATCACCTTGGTGCCCACGCCGTCGGTCGACGCCGCCAGAATCGGACGCGCAAACCCCGAGAGGTCGAAGAGTCCGCTGAACGCGCCCACCGCACCCAACTGCTCCGGCCGCTGCGCCGTCCGCGCAAGCGCACGGTAACGCGGGATCAGCCGGTCGTTGGCGTCCAGATCAACGCCGACAGCCTCATACGCGCCGGCCGTGCCTGCTCGCGTGCTCGTCTCGGGCATGGTCTAGCGAGATTCCGGCGCCAGCGCGACCAGGGTCTCGTCGGATCGGGCCGGCCGGCGGCCGCTCCCGTTCCGCGAGAGCGGCACCGCCGAAGCCGTCAACGGCGGCACCGCCAGCGTGTCGATCCCAAACTCCGTCTGCACATCAACCGGATAATCGCCGTCGAAACAGGCCAGACAGGTTGGCTTGCCCAGCGACACCGCCCGCTGCAGCCCGCCGATGCTGAGATAACCGAGCGAGTCGGCCCCGATGTGCCGACGGATATCTTCGACCGACTGCCGCGCCGCGATCAGTTCTTGCCGCGTCGCCATGTCGACGCCGAAGTGGCACGGATGCTGAATCGGCGGCGCGGCGATCCGCATGTGAATCTCAGCCGCGCCGGCCTCGCGCAACAGTCGCACGATCCGCGGCGTCGTCGTCCCCCGCACGATCGTGTCGTCAACGACCACCACCCGCCTGCCAGCCAACACCGACGGCATCGGGTTGTACTTCAGATGCGCACCCAGCTCCCGCAGCCGTTGATCTGGCGATATGAATGTCCGCCCCACGTAGCGGTTCTTGACCAGCCCCTCGGAATAGGGAATGCCAGACTCCGATGAGTAGCCGATCGCGTGCGCCGTCGCCGAGTCCGGCACGCCGATCACGATGTCGGCGTCAACCGGATGCTCGCGCGCGAGTTCCACGCCCAGCTGCGAGCGCGACTGCCAGGCAGCCCGTCCATCAAGGATCGAATCGGGTCGCGCGAAATAGATGTGCTCGAAGACGCAACCGGCCGGCTGCGCCGGCTCAATGGCCTGAAACGCGCGCATCCCGCTCTCGTCGATCGTGATCAGCTCACCCGGCGCGACTTCGCGCACCAGCGACGCTCCCAGCTGATCCAGCGCACACGTCTCCGACGCCACCACATAGCGTCCACCGACCTGGCCAATGCAGAGCGGCCGCACGCCGTACGGGTCGCGCGCGGCCATCAGCCGATCAGGCGTCAACAAGACCAGCGAGTAGGCAACCTTGATGTGCCGCATCAGCGCGCTGAAGCGTGCTTCCCAGACCGCGTCCATGTCCGCCTCGTCGCCGCCCTGACGGAGCAGATACTTGGCCAGGACTTCGGTGTCGGTCGAGGTCTCGAAGCCCTCGCCGGCCTCAGTCAGCTCGGCGCGGACCTGTGCCGCGTTGACGACATTGCCGTTGTGGGCAATGGCCACCTCTCCGCCGCTGTAGTGGTCATGCAGCAGAATCGGCTGGGCGTTGCGGAAGCGGCTGGCGCCGGTTGTGGAGTAGCGCGTGTGCCCGATCGCGGCGATCCCGACCAGCTTCGCCGCCGTCTCTTCGTCGAAAACCTGCGCGACCAGTCCCATTCCCGTCTTGACCGTCAGCGTGCGCCCGTCCGTGGTGCAGATGCCGGCGCTCTCCTGGCCGCGGTGTTGCAGCGTGTGGATGCCGTAGAACGTCTCCACCGCCACATCAACCTCAGGCGCCCAGATGCCGAACACCCCGCACGCCTCGCGCGGGCGATCGTCCCGCTCAGGTATGGCGACCACAGGCAGCGTTGACTCGGTGTCGGCAATCGGCTGATGCACGCGTGGCCTCGCGTTACGCGATTCCGATGTGTACCTGCACGTTAACGCACGCGATCCATCGAGGCCAACCGCCGGTGCTCGACCATCAGACAGCGATCCTCGACCGCACGCAGCCCAGCCCGGCGCGCAGCCTCCAGCCCGACTCGATTGACAATGCCCAGCTGCAACCACACAGTGCGCACTCCCGACTCAGCAGCCTCAATCGCCTCCGCAATCGGTTGCTCGGTATCCGCCGAGCGTCGAAAGACGTTCACGGTATCGATCACGAGGTCCGGCTGCGCGGCCTGCGCTTCGGCGACCGTCCGGTAGACCAGCTCGTCCAGGATCTCCCTGCCGGCCGCCGCAGGATTGATCGGGATGATCCGATAGCCATGCTCCTGCATGTAGCGCGAAACACGATGGGAATCGCGCTCGGGCCTGGGCGAGAGTCCGACCACCGCGATGGTTGACATATCCGCGAGCGATGCCTCCACATCGGCCTCGATCTGCTCCTGCCAGAGTTGGTCACTGTCGCTCATGGGACACTCCTACCAGATGGGACCGCGAATCGGCGCGTCGGTCAGGGCGGCGAACGCCTCGGCGACCTCAAAGATCTGTTGCAGCGCATCTTCCTCGTGCTGACGCGGCGCCGAGACAGAGCCCAGCACATGCCGAGTCCCGCTCTTCTTGACCAGCACCAGCTGCCATTGCGCGATCTCTTCGGGCGGCAGTTCGCCGTCCGCCCGCGAGATGGCCCGGCCTTCGTCCTCGACCAGCAGCTCGCGAATCTTCCAGAACGGGATCAGCTCGTTCGTGCCGATCCCGAGTCCGAGGAAGCGCTGCTTCATCGAGACATTCTGCCCGCCTCGATCAGCCACGATGTTTGCGCCCATCAGCGCGTACACCAGCGAGATGCCGGACAGCGGCAGCAGCACCACCGAGAACAGCAACAGCAGACCCAACAGCCAGAACGGCAGCGCGTCAACCGAGGTCACCAGCACGGCCAACAGCCCGGCCGTCAGCGCGACACCCAGCAGCGGCACCACGACCGCAGAGCGCGGCGGCCGAATCTCGATCCGCCCCGGCGCGATTCGCACGACTCGTCGATGCAGATAGCGAGTGCGCTCGGCCAACGGCTCCGCCACGGCCTCGGGCCGCGCCAGCTCGCGCGGCATCACAGATGCCGGATCGCTCACGACCTCAGAGATTGGCGCAGCGTCGGTCGATTCGGTGGTCACGGTGCAAGGGTATCAACGGTATGCTCCAGGCATGGCGCCCATGGATCGCACCCGTCTCACCGGACTCACCCTGATGGTCGCCGCGGCCGTGCAGGCGCTCTGGTTCCTGACCGGTCTCCAGCGCCGCAGCTATGCCGCAGTCGCGATCCCCGCCGCCGCGATCACCCTCACCGCCGCCGCGCTGCTCTTCTGGATCGGCTGGACGACCTACGAACTCGAGGACGATCTCGAGGGTCTCGAATTCGTGCCAGAGCCGTTGGACGACATCTAGCCGCTGCTCGCCGCTGTTACGCAGCCCAACGCTGATCTTCGACTCTGCGCAGACCATCCTGCGGCACCGTGGTCAGCAACTCTCCGACCAACGATCCATCAGGCAAGGTCAGTCCCGCAGCCAGGTCCGCCAGCGGCCGCAGCACGAAACTCCGCTGCGACAGGTACGGGTGCGGTATCTGCAGCCGTTCGTGCTCAACGATCTCCTGGCCGTAGAGCAAGATGTCGATGTCGATCACTCGCGGCCCCCAGCGCAACGTCCGAACCCGGCCCATCGCATCCTCGATGGCCTGGATGCCGTCCAGCAGCTCAAGCGGCTCAAGCTCCGTCGCGCCTCGCACGACCGCGTTGAGGAACGCCGGTTGGTCGGTCACGCCCCATGCCTCGGATTCGTAGAGGGAAGAGACTCGAATCTCGTCGATCACGTCGCGAAGCCTGACCACCGCCTCGCGCATGACGGCGCGGCGATCCCCAAGATTGCCGCCAATGCCCAGAAAGACGTTCGTCATCGACGCACAATATCGTCCGCCATCCGAACCACTCTCGACATCTCCGCCACATCGTGCACGCGGACGAGATCTGCGCCGTTGGCGATCGCCAGCGCCGTGACCGCGGCCGACCCCTCCAGGCGCTGCTCGACGCCCCAGCCAAACTGCTCGCCCGTCATCCGCTTTCTGGACATCCCGACCAGGATCGGCCGACCCAGCGATCGCAACTCGGCCAGTCGGCGCAATATCTCCGCGTTCTCCGCCAGCGACCAGCCGAATCCGAAGCCCGGATCGAGGATCAGACGCCCGTCGGCGATGCCGTACTGCTTCGCGATGACGGCCGAATATCGGAACCCAATCAGCACATCGTCAATCGGATCCCGAGCCGGCGGCGCGCCACGCTGGTTGTGCATGGCAATCACCCATGCGTTGGATCGGGCCGCGGCCTCGGCAAGCCTGGCGTCGCCGCGCAAGCCGTTGACGTCATTGAGGATCGATGCTCCAGCGTCGAAGGCCGCAGCCGCAACCTCAGCCTTCGAAGTGTCCACCGAGATCGGCGTCTGCGGCACCGCCTCTGCCAGACGCTCAATCACCGGCACGACTCTGCTGATCTCTTGCGCAGCAGAAATCGGCTCAAAGCCCGGACGCGTGGACTCGCCGCCGATGTCGATGATGTCCGCTCCATCGTCGACGAGGCGTGTGCCCCGGGCCGCGGCGGCCGATGCATCGGCCAGGCCGTCGCCGGAGAACGAGTCCGGCGTGACATTGAGAATCCCAACGATCAACGTACGGCTGCCCCACAGGAACTGGTCGAGGTCCACGACTGCGCCTACAGCGACGTCTCCTGCACGCGCGGCCGTCCGTCGATCTCAATCATCTCCAGCAACCGCCGATCAGCCGCGCCGTCTGAAATGATCAGCTCGATCTCCGCTGCCTGCACGCTGTCAGGCTCGTCGCCGTCGTCGATGCGCCAGGCACGCACCGACGGCGGCTCTGTCGCGAGCGAAACGAGCACCCAGTAGGGCCACTCGTCGGCACCCTTGTGGAGACGCGCGATGCGCAGATCCGTCGGCGAGGGACGCGCCTCAGAGGCCACGTGGGAGTGATAGATCACCAGCATGTCGCCATCGGCAGCGTCGATCTCGTTGTAGAGGTGCAGCAGCTGCGCCGCAGGGATGTTGAAGCGCCACGGCGACGCCTCGTCGTTCGTCGCCCGCCACAGCGTCAGCGCGCCATCGGCGTCGCGGCCGATGACGCCGCAGCACTCGTTCGGCAAGTCCTCGCGTGAGTGCGCGACCATCTCGTCAATCAGCACCTGCGGCAATGTCAAGATCATCGTCGAGCCGCCTCCCAGAAACTGCGCTGCGTCTGCCGGTGCGGCATCTCTTCGCCCCACAGGTCCCAGCCCGGCACGTGCGCGTCCCGAGCGAATAACTCGATCTTATGTTGTTTCGGGAACATGGCCTCGATCCGGCGACGCACTTCGTCCGGTTTGCGTGAATGTTCCCCGCGCGGCTCGGAGACGAGCTGCCGCACATTGCGCGCCCCGCGAGGCGCGGGAATGCGCCCGCGCTTGAACACCAAGCACAGCTCGCACTGCGACATCGTGTAGAAACCCGGATTGACCCGCTGCTTGTCCCACACAAACGCGACCGTCGCCCACTGAAAGCCCCAGGCCTGACCGAGCACGATCGCCTGATCGAGATGCGGCGACGTCGCCCACATGAACAGCAAGGCGTCGTCCGCGGCGATCGAGTTGACATCGAGCCGCTTGAGATCGCTCAGCTTGACGGTCGGATAGTGCCGCGCGGCACCGCCAGAATCGCCCGAGCCAGGCCCCGCATGCTGCAGCTGCCCCTTGTAATCCCAAGGAGGATCGGCATAGATGATCGCGTAGCGCGCGTCACCATATCGTTGCGGCAATGGTGGAAACTCAACCGGCACGTGGCTGCTCAGCAGTCGCTTCGCCTCAGCTGCGGACCTGGAAGTCAGAGGCTACGCGACCAGACCAAAGACCGCGATCAGAACGCCAAGCACGGTCACGCCGGCGCCAGCCGCCGTGTAGACCACGCGTTGGAAACGCGTATAGCGGTCTTCCCAGTTGGCCTCACGCTCTCGCTCGCGCTCATCGCGCTGACGCTCTCGCTCGTCGCGCTCGTGCTCAATCGCTTGCATCGAGATGACAAAATCTCGCATCTCCTTGAATAGCTCAGCATTCCGCTCGGCCATCTCTCGGCCCAGATTCGCGACCGTCGCATCGAGCTGCGAGATCCGCGCGTCGAAGTCAACCTGTGACACCTTGCTGTCGTCGCCGCGTTCGATCTCCTCCGCGATCACCGCAGCGACGCGGCCGGCCGCCTCGTCCTCGCAGACGCCCTCGCGGATCAGGCAGGCGCGGATTCGCTCTTCAGTCGCTGTCGGCATGGTTCAACCTATGCACGCAGAGTATCAGTCTCCGCTCGCGGGCTCCCACTCCCTCAGCGGACCGTCGTCGTGACAGGCACCGGGTTGCAGCGTCATCTGCAGATACGCACGGCTTGCCGATAGCGCGACGAGGTGATCGAGCCAGTGATCGCGCTCCGATTCGGGAATGATCGACATGAGGTCGCCGAAGCGCAGGTGGATGACGGCGTCGTCCTCGACGATGCCGAAGTCGATCACCGCCTTGCCCGGCTGCAGCAGCCGACCGACGCTGTCCGAGCGCAAAATCTTGGCACCGCGCTCCAGGTAGTGAGTGAGCACCGCAGCCGAAAAATGGATCGGCAACGACGCCGCATCGCCTGAACTGACCGCTCGCGCGACGGTTCGTCGCCAGACGTGATCGGTGGGCATCTGCCCCCTCCGTCACTCCGTGACACCTCCCCCAAAGGGGGAGGTCTTGTGAGGTCCCTGCGTGATACCTCCCCCAAACATGGGAGGTCTAGTCAGGTCCTTGCGTGGCACTTCCCCCGGAGGGGAGGATTGGAAATCAGGCCGACGGATTGTCGATTGGCACGCCCACGACTGAGCCGTACTCGGTCCAGGAGCCGTCGTAGTTGGAGACGCCGTCGATGCCCAGCAGGTAGCGCAGCGCGAACCAGCTGTGCGACGACCGCTCGCCGATCCGGCAGTAGGCAATCACCGGCTCATCACCCGTGATCCCCTTCGACTGGTAAATCTCGCCGAGCTCGTCGGCCGACTTGAACGTCCCGTCTTCGGCGACCGCCGTGACCCAGGGAATGTTCGACGCGCCCGGCACGTGACCCTTGCGCTGCGCGGTCTCGGGCAGACCCGGCGGCGCCATGATCACGCCGTTGAACTCGTCCGGCGAGCGCACGTCAACCAGCTGGCCGCCCGCCTCGACGTGCGCGAGCACGTCCGGCAGCTTGGCCCGCAACGACTCGTCCCGCTCGGCAACCACAATGCTGCCCGCCGACGGCGACGGCGCCTCAGTCGTCGTCTCGCGGCCTTCCGCCATCCACTTCACCCGGCCGCCGTCCATCAGGGCCGTGTTCGTCACGCCGTAGAGCTCGACCATCCACAGCGCGTACGCCGCGAACCAGTTGTTGTTGTCGCCGAACAGCACAATCTGCGAGTCGTCGTTGGCACCGGCGCTGCGCAGCAGCTCCGTCACCGTCTCGCGTGATGCCACGTCGCGCGACACCTGATCCTGCAGCTGCGAGGTCCAGTTCCAGGCGACCGCACCAGGCGGGTGACCCTCGTCGTAGGCCGAGGTGTCAACGTCGACCTCGATCAGCACCACATTCGGATTGTCGAGATTGCCGGCGACCCACTCGGTCGAAACCAGCTTCTCGGGGTGTGCAAACTCTGCCATGTCGATGTCCTTTCAGTGGGACTCTGCAGTGTTGTTCCGTTGTTCGCGCCGGCGCCCCCTCAGTCGCTGCGCGACCGCTCCCCAGCAGAGGAGCTTCGAAGGCCGTCACCACCAAATCTTGCCTTCGATCTCTTCGTCACCGGCGATGTCCTCGTAGTCCCGATTCCAGAGGCCGGTTGAGAGGTACTTCCAGCCGCCGTCGGCCAACAGGACGACGACGTTGCCCGAGTCAAGCCGCTCCGCGGCGCGTTGCGCTGCTCGGATCGCTGCGCCGCAGGAGATGCCGGCGAAGATGCCCTCTTCCTCCAGCAATCGCTTGACCACCGCAAACGACGTGCGCGAATCGACCATGATCCGCGCGTCCAGCACCGACTCGTCGAGCACCGGCGGGATGTAGCCCTCCTCAAGCGATCGCAGCCCCTGCACGAGATCACCCGGATGAGGCGCCGCCGCCACAATCTTGATCTCGGAGTTCTGCTCCTTGAGGTAGCGTCCGACACCGGTCAGTGTCCCGCCGGTGCCAAGCCCCGCGACGAAATGCGTGATCTCCGGGCAGTCCCGCAAAATCTCCGGGCCGGTTGACTCGTAGTGCGCGCCCGGATTCGCTGCGTTCTCGTACTGCATCGGCATGAACACCGACGGATCAGCCGCGTACAGCTCTTTGGCCATCCGCACGGCCCCGTTGGACCCGGTCTCGCCCGGCGATAGCACCACCTCCGCGCCGAAGAACGACAGCAGATCACGACGCTCGACCGAGACCGATTCCGGCATCACGCAACGCACCGGATGCCCCGTCAACCGTCCGATCAGCGCAATCGCCAGTCCCGTATTGCCCGACGTCGGCTCAAGAATCGTCTGACCTGGCTGCAGTGACCCATCAGCGTGCGCCGCGTCGATCATCGCCCTCGCAATCCGGTCCTTGACCGATCCAGTCGGATTCTGGCCCTCCAGCTTGACCCAGATCGCCACCTCCGGATTGGGCGACATCCGCTGCAACCGCACGAGCGGCGTGTTGCCAATCGTGTCGAGCAGCGACTCAAATCGCGCCGTCTGCGGCGGGGCAGCCGTGACCATCAGGACGATCCTCCACCAACGCGGAGCGCGCCTCCCGCGAGCGCCGGCAGGATCGCCAGCACATCGCCGTCGCTCAGCGAGGTCTCCATCCCGTCAAGGAAGCGGATGTCCTCGTCGTTCAGATAGATGTTGACGAAGCGGCGCAGCTCGCCGTCTTCGAGCAGCTGCGGCCCGATGCCCGGATACGACGTCTCGAGCGTCGTCAGCAGCTCAGCGATGTTGGCCGATTCAATCTGCACTCGCTTCTCACCATCAGTGAACTTCTGCAGCATCGACGGGACGCGGACTTCGACTGCCATGTAGTGAATCCTCTCGGTCAGGCAACGGTTGCGATCGACTGCTTGCCCTGCTTACCCGGTTGCGCGGCTAGTTCTCATGGAACGGGGACCCACAGAACTCCTCGTAGTCGATCAACTCGGTCACGGTCGGCGCGTCGCCGCATAGCGGACAGCCCGGATCGCGCCGAATCTTGACCGTGCGGAAGTCCATCGCCAACGCGTCGTAGAGCAGCAGCCGATTCTTCAGCGGCTCGCCCTGCTCGAGCAGCACCTTGATCGCTTCCGTCGCCTGAATCGCCCCGACCGTACCGGGCAGCACGCCAAGCACGCCAGCCTCCGAACACGACGGCACCATGCCCGGCGGCGGCGGCGACGGATACAGGCAGCGATAGCACCCCTCGCCCGGGAAGAACGTCGTCACCTGGCCCTCGAACAGGAAGATCGAACCGTCCACCAGAATCTTCTCGGCCAGGAACACCGCGTCGTTGACCAGATAGCGCGTCGCGAAGTTGTCCGCTCCGTTGATGATCACGTCGTACTCCGGGATGATCTCCATCGCGTTGTCCGACGTCAGCGGCGAGGTGTGCGTGACCACGTTGATGTTCGGATTCATCTCCAGAATCCGATCCTTGGCCGAGTCCACCTTGAGCCGCCCGATGTCCGACGTGCCGTGAATGATCTGACGCTGCAAGTTCGAGCGGTCGACCACGTCAAAGTCCGCGACGCCGATCGTCCCGATCCCGGCAGCCGCCAGATAGACCAGCACCGGCGATCCGAGACCGCCCGCGCCGACCGCCAGCACCTTGCCGTCGATCAGCTTGCGCTGACCCAGCGGCCCAACCTGATCCATGATCAGGTGACGCGAATAGCGCTCGACCATCTCCGGCGTCATCGCACTGCCTGCACCACCCGCGATAGCCGGGATCACCGCCAGCTCGTCACCATCCGAGACCTGCGTCTCGGCGCCCTGCAGCGACGTGATCTCGTGGTTGTTGACGTAGACGTTGACGTGCTCCAGCAGCTCTTGCTCGCCGTCAAACACCATCTCCCCGAAGCCCGGAAACCGTTGATCGAGATCACGCAGCACCCCGTTCACGTCGAGCCCGTCAGCGTCGACGAACGTGCGATTGCCAGTGATCTTGCGGAACGGCGTCGGGATGTAGACCTTCACACTCATCTCATTGTCCTCTCGGCTGCTCCCCGGTGGGATCAGGCTGTGTCAGCGGTTCGCTGTTGAACTCTCGCTCAGTGGCATCGACAAATATCGCTCGCCCGTGTCGCAAATCGTGGTGACGACTCGGCGGCCAGCGCCCAGACGCTCGGCGACGATGCACGCTGCGTATACGTTCGCGCCCGATGAGATGCCGCACAAGATGCCCTCTTCGCGCGTCAGGCGCAGCATCATCTGCTCCGCGTCGCCGTCCGAGACGCCGATCACCTCGTCGTACACCTCGCGATTCAGCACACCCGGCACGAACGACGCGCCGATGCCCTGGATCGCATGTACCGAAAACCGTCCGCCCTGCAGCACAGGCGATCGCTCCGGTTCGACCGCGGTGACGCTGATCCCGCGTTGGCGTTCGCGCAGGACCTCTCCCACGCCAGTGATCGTGCCGCCCGTGCCGACGCCGGTCACGAACGCGTGCAGGCGCTCGCCCTCGCGCGTCTCTCGGCCCGCAAGTCCAGCCCAGATTTCCAGCGCCGTCGTGCGGCGGTGGACCTCAGGATTGGACAGATTCTGGAACTGCTGAGGCATGAAGCAGCCGTCCTCGCGGGCGAGCTCTTCGGCCGCAAACACCGCCCCGGTCATGCCCTCGATCGCCGGCGTCAGCACCACCTCAGCGCCGAAACGCTCGAGCAGACGACGACGCTCGTGCGACATATCCTCCGGCATCGTCAGAATCAGCCGATAGCCCTTGACCGCCGCAACCAGCGCCAGTCCGACGCCGGTGTTGCCCGATGTCGGCTCGACGATCACATCGCCCGGTCGCAGCGCCCCCGAGCATTCGGCGTCCTCGATCATCGACCGCGCAATCCGGTCCTTCACCGATCCACCAGGATTGAGCGACTCCATCTTGACCACCACCTCGGCCGCGCCCTCAGGCACGACGCGCTGCAGCGTCACCAGCGGCGTCGCGCCAATCAAGTCGAGCACGGAATCTGCCAGCGGCGGTCGGGTCAGGCTCAAGAGGGTCAGTCGTCTCGTGGAATGTCGTCGTCCGAACAGTCGAACGGTAGGCAGTCAGATCTGATAGCGGCCACCGGCCGGTGCGCCGAGCCGAGCCGATTCAGCGGCCAGGTCGGCGATCGTGCGGTCAGCCAGCACGTGCATCATGGCGGCGCGCACATCGTCCCACAGTCGGACTTGTGCGGCCGCCCCGGTACAGCGCTCCGAGGCTCGGCCATTCTGCGCACCTCGCTCGAGGCAATCGGCCAGCGAGACCGGACCTTCCAGCGCCTCCACTACCTGGTCGAGCGAAATCTGGTCGGCCGCCATCGCCAGCTGATGCCCGCCCTGCGCTCCACGAGCCGACGCAATGAACCCCGCCGCGCGCAGACGGCCCAGCACCTGCCCCGCGAGCGACGCAGGGATCCCCTGCCGCTCCGCGATCTCGGTCGAACGAATCGGCGTACCGTGATCATGCTGCGCCAGATCGACCAGCGCACGAATGCCGTAATCGCTCGTAGACGACAGCTTCATCATCTGGACGACATCCTCGCGACAAACCCACCGCGCGTTGGCGGATAATCTTGACTGAAATAGTATCATTTGCCGTCGGCCGTCACAGGCGGCTCACGCGTTCCCGGCGGGAGATCGCCCATGTCCACCCCCAACAGTGCATTCGACGCGACAGAGATTGACCACACCGCCAGACGTCTGGCCAACGCGCACCCCTCCGACATCATCGCCCAGGCCTTGGCCCACTTCGACCGCATCACAATCTCTTTCAGCGGCGCCGAGGATGTCGTCCTCGTCGAGATGGCCGTCCGAGAGGCCGCCAAACTCGGCCGCAGCGTGCAGGTCTTCAGCCTCGACACCGGACGCCTCCATCCTCAGACGCTCGAATTCGTCGAGCGCGTGCGCGACCACTACGGCATCACCATCGCCACCTACTCGCCCCTGGCCGACGCCGTCGAGTCACTGGTTCGAGACAAAGGCCTGTTCAGCTTCCGACGCGACGGACACCAGGAATGCTGCGGAATTCGCAAGGTCGAGCCGCTCAGCCGCGCCCTCGCCGACGTGGACGCCTACATCACCGGCCAGCGGCGCGACCAGTCGCCCGGCACGAGGGCCGAAATTCCCGTCGTCCAGCTGGACCCAGGCTTCGGCCGCGAGACCCAGCCGCTCGTCAAGTTCAATCCCCTCGCCAACTGGACCTCGGCACAGGTCTGGCAGCACATCACGGCCTACCAGGTCCCCTACAACCCGCTCCACGACGAGGGCTTCAAATCAATCGGCTGCGCGCCCTGCACCAGAGCCACCCATCCCGGCGAACACGAACGCGCCGGCCGTTGGTGGTGGGAAGAAGCAACCCAAAAGGAATGCGGCCTCCACGCAATCAATCTCAAGTAACCGCCCCAAAAGACCCGCAACCACCACCGTCATTCCAGCGCCCTCCGTCATTCCAGCTTGTCTGGAACCTCGCCCGACTTCCCACCCGACCAGAACCGCACAGCCACCACCGCCATCCCAGCCCACACCGTCATTCCAGCCCCCACCGTTCGCCGTTCCAGCCCCTACCGTCATTCCAGCTTGTCTGGAATCTCGCCTGGCCAACTACACAAACCGCAAGCGAGGTCTCAGACCTCGCTGGGACGACGATCCACGACCCCGGTCTCGCAATGATCTGGGACGCCCTCCAGTTTCTGTGAACAGCCCCTAGCTCGCCGCCGTGTGCTGGATGATCGCGTCAACCAGCTCCCCCGCGACCAACGGCGCGTGAGCCAGCACCTCGCCACCCTCAGCCGTCACGACCGGCACGATGTCGCCGAAGATCATCTCCGGCGCCTCCGACACATCACGCTCGCTCCACTCGAAGCGCAGCGCCGCCGACAGCGAGGCCATCGTCTCCCGCGCCGGACCGCACGCGGCGCACTCAGCGCGAGTCCACAGGACCAGCTGCAGCGGACTAGCCACGGCCGATGCCTCCTCTGCGGCTGCCTCTCGAGGTGTGCCGCTCGATCGTGCGGTTGGTCGGCACCGGACGCTGCCGATGGCGCCTCAGATGCAGCGCCATCCAGACCGCGCCCGCCGCCGTCAGAATCGCCAGCAGTTGCGGGACGCTCAGCGCCCCGGCGATCGCCGCCTCGTCGGTGCGCAGCAGCGACAGCGACCCGCGCACGACCGCGTACGCGAAGACGTAGAACGTGAAACCCCAGCCAGCGCCGACGCCCATGCGGCGAAACAGGAACAACCCGCCCAGAATCATCAGATCCAGGATCGGCTCGTAACCGCCAGCCACCGGATGCACCGCGACCGGCTCCTCGCCCTCCAATCCACGCGAGCCGCGGAACCAGTTCTCCACGCCCGGCGCCGACCATGGTCCGTCCGTGAACGGATGCGTGTAGCGAAAGGCCCACGGCAGATCCGACGCGTTGGCGAAATGCTCGCCGTTCACGAAGTCGCCAAACCGTCCCACCGCCTGGCCCAGAATCATGCCCGGCGCGGCGACGTCCAGCGCGACCCACTTGGGAAAGTTGGGCTTGAACAGCGTCACATAGATGAATCCGCCCAACACGCCGCCGATCATCGCGCCGTAGATCGATATCCCGCCGTCCGTCAACGCAAAGATGTCGCCGACCGAACCGATCTGATCTGTGTGCTCGATCACCCAGAGCAGCCGCGCGCCGATGATGCCCGAGAGCACCGAGACCACCGCGATCGACATGGCGTCGTCCTCGGCGATCCGCGCCTGTCGAGCCAGCCGCACCGACAACCACACGCCCAGCGCAATCCCAATCGCCGTGAACAGCCCATGCCAGGTCAGCTCGAAGCCGCCCGTGTCGATCAGCACCGGGTTGATGTTGATGTTGATGATCGCAACCACATTCAGCAGGTTCAGCAAGTCGAGCACGTCAAGCATCGTCCCGTCTCCCATCCCTGCCATGAGCGTAATCGCCGCCGAACAGACTGCGCCTGATCCGCCGTGTCGGCCGCTCAGACTCATCCTGCAGGAGCCGCTCGAGCTCCGACGTCAGGTCAACGCCGTGCCCGGCTTGCCCCGCCAACTGCACGCGATCGCTCGTGATCCGCGCCCAGACTCGGCGGCGCGGGGTGAAGAATGTCGCGCTCATACCGACCAGGCCGAGTCCGACACCGACCCAGAAGGCGACGCCGCCAGGATCGCGCCGCACGTTCAGGCCGGTGAACTCGCGCGGACCCGCGTACTCGTAGCGCAGCCCGCTCTGGACAATCTGCTGGCCTTCATCAAGCTCGAGCCGTCCCGCATCGCCACCGAGTCCGATGATCAACCGCGACGAGCGCCCGACCTGTCCACCAGCCGAGGACTCGTTCGTCGCTCCGACGGCCAGCTGCACGCTCTCCCCGCCGAGCGCGTCGAATGTCTCCGCGGTTCGCGCCTGCCCGAACCGTTCCAGGGCGATCAGCGCGTCGCCCGACGCGCCGGGGATATCAGCTGAGACCTCGTAGAAGACCGATTCCGCCCCCAGCCAGGTCAGATCAATCGTGCCGACCGTCCGCGTCTCACCCACGTGCAGCCGTCCCTGTCTCGCGCGATCCGGC
>JAJDZG010000004.1 GCA_022824765.1 Dehalococcoidia bacterium
CTCCGGGGGAGATGTCACGCAGTGACAGAGGGGGGAAGCCCCCACCAGGAGACCGCAAGAACACCATCAACACCTCCCCCACCAGGAGAGCGCAAAAGACACCACCAACATCTCCCCCCAAGGGAGATGTCACGAACACCACCAACCTCTCCCCCTCCGGGGGAGATGTCACGGAGTGACAGAGGGGGCGCACGATGCCCGCACCAGACCGATTCCGACTCGACGGCCAGGTCGTCCTCCTGACCGGAGCAGGACGCGGCCTCGGCCGCGCCATGGCGCTCGCATACGCCGATGCCGGCGCCAGCATCGCCGGCGCGTCGCGGACACTGACGCAGCTGGATGAGACGGCTGCGCTCGTTGCCGAGCGCGGCGGCGAGGCAATCTCGATCTCCACCGATGTCGCCGACTCAACAGCCGTCCAGCGCATGGTCGACGAGACGCTCGACCGATTCGGTCGGATCGATGTGCTCGTCAACAACGCCGGCGGCGGCGCTGACGGCGACGGCGCGCCGCTCGAACAGCTCAGCGACGACCAGTGGCGCTGGGGCATCGACATGAACCTCACCTCGCAGATGCTCTGCGCGCGAACCGTGCTGCCGCACATGACCGAGCGCGGCTCCGGCGTGATCATCAACGTCGCCTCAGGCTTCGGACTGCGCGGCGGACGCGACAACTGGATGTACGTCTCCGCCAAGGCCGGCGTCGTCAACCTGACCCGCTCGCTCGCCGTGACCTACGGACCGCAGGGTGTGCGCACCAACTGCATTGCGCCCGGCATCTTCCCGCACACGCCGCAGGCCCTCGAACGCTGGCGCGGCGGACGCTTCATCCCCGTCGGACGCGCCGGCCTGGCCTGGGAGATGGGACCGCTCGCCGTCTTCCTCTCGTCGGACGCATCAGCGGGCATCAACGGCGAGACCATCGCCCAAGACGGCGGCGGGCTCGCCGCCATCGGTCCGACCGGCTGGGCGCCCAACGTCCCACTGACTGAGCCGAGCTGAGAGCCGACGCCATGTCCGAATTCATCCCGACGCCCAACCCCGAACAGCCTGATGACCCCTTCGCCCTCAAGGGCCGCGTCGCTCTGATCGTTGGCGCGGGCGACCCGCTCGGCCGCGCCGCTGCGCTGGCGCTCGCCGAAGCCGGCGCCGATGTCGCCGTGGCCAGCCTGCGCGGCGGCCCGTCGGAAGTCGTGCGCGTGCAATCGGTGGCCAACGAGATCTGGTCGCTCGGACGCGGCAATCTCGCGCTCGATCTCAACGCAACCGTTCCCGATCAGATTGGCCGCGCCGTCGAGCGCGTCGTCTCGGAGCTGGGACGTCTCGACATCCTGGTCAACGCCGCCGATGTCGTCGCCGCCGGGCCGATGGAGGACTGGAACCTGCCCCAGTGGCACAATCTGCTCGTGGCCAACCTCGTCGCGCCCAGTCTCGTCTGTCGAGCCGCCGCCCAACCGATGAAGGCCGCGAGCTACGGTCGCATCATCAACATCGTCTCAATCCTGGCCGAGCGCGGCGTCGCCAACACCGCTGCCTACGCCGCAGCCCACGCCGGGTTGCTAGGCGTGACCCGAGCGCTCTCGCAGGAGTGGGCCCGGGACGGCATCACCGTCAACGCCTTGCAGGTCGGCTTCTACGAGGGTCAGCATGGCTTCGGCGACGACCCGGAATCCGTCCAGCAGCTGGCCAGGATGCTCCCGGCCAAGTCGCTCGTCAAGCCCGAAGATGTGGGAGCCGCCGCCCTGGCGCTCGCCGCCGACTCCGGCTTCATCAGCGGCGAAACGATCGCCGTCGACGGCGCGGCCACCGCTCGAGTCTGAGTCGCGTCGCGCTCATCGCCAGGACCACCGAACTCGATCACGGACCGACGAGTGAAGCAGTCGCCGCGTCAATCCTGCCGCGATCCGGCACGCAGCCGAGCCATCGTTGGGGAATCGCTGACGCCCCATAACGCGCGCCAAGCACCGCCCCGGCCACCGCGGCGTTGGTGTCCGTGTCGCCGCCCGCGTTGACAATCCGGATCAGCGCCGATTCCAGGTCCTCGTCGCAGTTCAGACACCACAGACCCACCTGCATCGCCAGATAGGTGTGGCCGATCATCGGCTCCGCCTCGATCCGACCAGCAATGTCCTCGGGAACGGCGCGCATCCACTCGACCATCTCCGCCGGCGCGCCGTCGTCGGACGCGGCGCTGGCGAGTTGCTCGATGCTCACGGTCCCACCGCGCAGCAGGATCGCGATGGCCGCATTGACCACAATGCATGACCACTGCGCACCTGGCGCGTAGTGCGTGACGGCGCACGTTGATGCGGTCTGCTGGACCAACTGCTCGGCATCGAGTGCGTACCGCAGCGCCACTGGTGCGCAGCGCATCAGCGCACCGTTGGGCTGCGTCTCGGGTCTGCCGGACTCGTCCCAGTAGCGCATCGCCGCGTCGGGCGCTCCCAGCCCATCTTCCAGCAGATCGATGACGCCGTCGGTCATCAACCCCATCCCGCGGCCGTTCTCCGCGCGCCAGCGCACCAACCGCTCGGCAAACCCCGCCGGGAGGTCAGAATCGTGAGCCAGCGACTCCGCCAACTCGACCGCCTGGGCCAGATCGTCATCCATCGGACGCCGACGCTCGCGCGGGTCGATCTCGGTGACGCCGTCTGGGAAGTAGTCTCGGATCTCTGTGGCGCGGTAGGCCTCAACGACGAGGCCGAGCAGATTGCCGACAGCCAGCCCCAGCAGGACGCCCTGCGCCCGGTCCGCGTCGAGTCGTCCTTGGAGTTGCGCGTCGAAGTCCGAGCCGATCAGATCGGCTAACTGCGACGCTTGTTGGACGATGCCATCGTTCACGAGCGCACAGCATAGCGCCGACCGCTCTACCCTGCGGACAGACAAGGCGGGAGGATTGACGATGGCGATGCCGAGCGACTCATGGGGGCTGACGCTGACCACGTCCGACGACGCAGCGGAAGCCTATCGCGACGGGGTTGACCGGATGCTGTCCTATCGGCTCGGCGTCGAGGACGCGCTGGGGCGCGCGATCGAGCTCGATCCGCACTTCGCGCTGGCGCACGCGCAGCTCGGACTCTTCCACCTCTTCCGCGGCGAGGGTCGGCGTGCGGCCGAGCTGGCCAATCGCGCGCACGAGCTCGCGGAGCGGGCGACGCCCCGCGAGCAGCGCCATGCCGCCATCCTCGGCGCCACCGCCCGAGGCAAGGCGTCGGAGGCGCCGGCGCTGATCGACGAGCACCTGCGCGAGACGCCGCGCGATGCGCCGATCGTGCTGCAGTGGTTGGGCGGCAACTTCTACGGCGGTGGCGTCGAGAAGCGCGAGCGGATGCTGGAACAGTTCGACGCGCTCGCGCCGTCCTTCGGCGACGACTGGTGGTTCCTCAGCTGGCACGCCTTCGCCAATCACGAGATGGACGAGCTGGAGACCGCGCGGCAGTTGGTCGAGCGATCGCTGGATCTGCGCCGCCAGAACGGCCAGGCTGCGCACGCGATGTCGCACGTCTTCTTCGAGTCCCACGACCTCGAAGGCGGCGCCGGCTTTATCGGTGAATGGCTGACGGAGTTTCCCGAGCGGGCAGGGTTCCACCGCCACCTGACCTGGCATCAGGCGCTGTTCCTCTTGGCCAACGGACAACGTTCGGCAGCGCTCGATCTGCACGACGACGCCATCCGTCCGGGCGCCGACGTGCAGGGCGACGCGCTCGGTGCCGTCGCCGACGCCGCATCGCTGCTCTGGCGCTGTCGGTTGCACGACACGGTCGGCAGCGCGGGAACGAACGGCGAGCAGACCTTGCAGCCGACCTGGCAGCCGATCGCCGAGCTGGCCGAGCAGGCCTTCCCGCGTCCCGGTACCGCATGGGTCGATGTCCACCGCGCGATGGCGCTCGCGGCGCTCGGCGACCAGGTCGGCATTGGCAAGCTGCTGGACGGCCTGAACGAGGCCGCCGAGCACGGCCATCCGACCGCCGGCACGGTGGTCGCACCGGTCGTGGAGGCCTTGGCGGCCTTCGGACAGGGTGACTACGAGGCGGCTGCGAACGGCCTCGCCGACGTTCGCGAGCTGCTCGTCTCGCTCGGCGGCTCCAACGCGCAGCGCGACGTGTTTGAGGAGACGCTGGTCGAAGCGCATCTGCGGGCTGGCCACACGGAGGCGGCGCTCGAACTGCTGCGCGAGCGCCTTGATCGCGGCGCAACGGCTCGCGATCTCTTCCGCTGGGGTCGGGCGCGAACGGCGCAGGGCGTGATCCACGAAGCGCGGATCGCGATGCAGCGCGCCGTGGATCTCTGGCAGCACGGTGATCCGGCATCGCCCGAGCGCCGTGCGCTCGAGGCGATGCTGGAGGCATCCGCATGAGCTCGCAGCCGGCGCTGCCGCGGCCCGATGTCCTGGTCGAGGAAGACGTCGACGCCGAACGCGGTTCTGAGCTGGCGAAGCGCTTCCACCTCTTCCTGCACGACTCCGACGACCACACGTACGAGTACGTGATCGACCTGCTCGGCGCGGTGTTTGGCTACTCGAAGGAGAAGGCGTTCGCGATTGCCTCGATGATTGACGGCAACGGCCGCGGCATCGTCGAAACTGCCGATTACGAGACGGTTCGCGGGCACCAGGATCAGATTCACGGTTGGGGGCCAGATCCGCGCATTCCGCACTGCGCCGGGCCGCTCTCGGCGACCATCGAGGAAGCGCCCTAACCGATCATTCGCTGGAGGAGATGAGGCGACGCATGGTACGTCTGGACGATCTGCATGAGGAAGAGGCGCATCACATGCGCAACATGGCGCGGCGCTTTGAGCAGCTGGAACTGCCGCCCGACGCTTGGGTGACGCCGCCTCCGTTGCGCGAGTCGACGGTCGCCCTGGTCACATCGGCTGGTCTGCACCGCCGCGACGATCCGCCCTTCCGTTGGGGCGACTACGCCTACCGCCTGATCCCGCGCGACGTTGACCCGGCGGACCTGGTTCAGGCGCATGTGAGCGTCAACTTCGACCGCACGCACTATCAGCGCGACGTCAATGTCGTGCTGCCGATCGACCGCATCCGCGAGCTGGCCGACGCGGGCGAGATCGGCGGCGTGTCGGCCAGGCACTTCTCGGTGATGGGCGCGAATCCGACGCCGACACGGCTCGCCCCGGCTGCCTCCGACATGGCGCAGCGAATGCGCGATGTGGGAGTCGACGCCGCGATGCTCGCGCCCGTTTGACCAGCCTGCACGGGCACCGTCGGTGTCCTCGCGCGCTTGCTCGAAGCAGAGGGAATCGCCACGACGAGCATCAGCATCATCCGCGAGCACTCGGAGGTGGTGCGTCCACCGCGCGCGCTCTGGGTGCCCTTCCCGCTCGGCCGGCCGCTGGGAGCGGCCGAGCACCCCGAGTTTCAGGCCGACGTGTTGCGGTCGGCGCTGCGGCTGCTGGAGACGGCAGAGTCGCCGACGATTGCGGAGTATCCGCACGATGCACCCGACCTCGTCGACGGCAGCAGCTGGGCCTGCGCGCTTGAGTTGCCCGAGCCGGACATGAGCGATCTGGAGGCGGCGCTGCGTGCAGAGGTCGACCTGCTGCGCCCCTGGTACGAGGAGTCGCGCCGTCGGCGCGGCCGCACGACCGTCGGGATCAGCGGGGCGCGTCCCGATCAGATCGACGCCGTGACCAGCTTTGTGCTCGCCTGCGCCGAGGGGGCAGGGTTCAGCGAGCCGCCCGCTGCTGCCTCGGGTCCGCAGTGGAGCCATCCGATGCCGATCCTCCTGCGCCACGTCGTGGAGGACTTGCGAGCCTTCTACCAGGAGGCGGTTGCGGCCAGGCCGGGCCAGCGGCCGCCGACGCAGGACGAGATGCACTCCTGGATCTTCAACGACACGGCGCTGGGTCAGGCGCTGATCGAGATCGGCCGCCGCATCGCGGAGGTCGGCGATCGTCCGCTGTTGATGATGCGCGGCTTCATCATTCCGGAAGGGTTCTGGACGGATGGACCCACCTGGGGCAGCGCCGCCAGACAGACGGAACCGCAGCAACGCCCGCAGGACTTCTTCGACTACGCGGCCGGCTATCTGGTTGGCGAGACGACCGATGCCGACTGAGCGGGACGGCGACGACCTGCTGAACGACCTGGAGCGCTGGTTTGGCTACGATTCGTTCCGTCCCCAGCAGCACGAGGTGATTGAGCGGATCGAATCGGGCGGCGACGCGCTCGTGTTGATGCCCACGGGTGGCGGCAAGTCGCTCTGCTATCAGCTCCCGGCCGTGCGATCGGACGGCCTGACCGTTGTCGTCTCTCCGCTGATCGCGCTGATGGAAGATCAGGTCAACGCGCTTCGGGATCGGGGCATCGCCGCGGCGTACCTGAACAGTTCACTGTCGCTGCGTGATCAGCGAGTGGTCGCGCAGCAGGTGTTCTCCGGACAGGTCCAGCTGGTCTATGTCGCTCCCGAGCGGGTCAACACCGACAGCTTCCGCAATCTGCTGAATCAGCGTCCGCCAAGCCTGATCGCCATCGACGAGGCGCACTGCATCTCCCAGTGGGGGCATGAGTTTCGCCCCGATTACCTGACTCTGCGGCGTCTGACCGAGCGCTTTGTGGACGTACCGACCATCGCCTGCACGGCGACGGCCACGCCGCGCGTCCAACGGGACATCGTCGAGCGGCTCGACCGACCGCGGATGCAGACGTTCGCCACGGGGTTCATGCGTGACAACCTGAAGATTCGAATCGTGCGCAAGCAGCGGGCGGTCGACCGACTGGCGGCGCGCTTACGCGAGCAGCCTGGGGAGTCGGCGATCGTCTATTCGACCTCGCGCAAGAGCACCGAAGAGACGGCTGCGGGCCTGCGCGCTTCCGGGATCAACGCCGAGTTCTACCACGCTGGTCTCGATGCCGACCAGCGGCGCGCGATCCAACACCGCTTCCAACGCGGCGAGACGCCCGTGATCTGCGCCACGATTGCGTTCGGGATGGGCATCGACAAGCCGGACATTCGGCTCGTCGCGCACCTCGACATGCCGAGCTCGATCGAGGACTACTACCAGCAGATCGGCCGCGCGGGGCGCGACGGCGAGCCGTCCGAGTGCCTGATGTTCTACACGAAGGGCGTCTGGCATACGCAGATGCACTTCATCGAGCAGATCGAGGATGTCGAGCAGCGCGAGCAGCGAAGATCACGGCTGCGCACGATGATGAACTTCAGCGAGCAATCAAGCTGCCGCTGGGCGACCATCCTCAAGTACTTCGGCAACCGCCCCGATGCATCGACGTGCAGCAGCTGCGACAACTGCCTGGGCGATCCATCCGAGCCGCCCCGTTCGAGCCGACCGTCGCGGACGACCGTCGATCCTGATGACCCGCCCGATCCGCCCGGCGTCGATGGGCCGCGTCCGCTGACGAGCGACGAGGAGGGGCTGTACGAGGAGTTGCGGCAGGTGCGGTCGGCGCTGGCCTCGCGGCACGCGACGGCGCCCTATGTGATCGCGAGCAACCGCGACCTGGCCCAGCTCTCGCGGCAGCGTCCGCAGTCGTTGGATGGGTTGATGCAAGTGAAGGGCTTCGGCCGCAAGCGGGCGGACGCCTACGGCGAGGCGCTGCTGGACGTGATCCGCAACTTCAAGCAGCCATCGCAGGCTGATTCCCAGCCGGAGCAGCAGGAACTGGAGCTGGCCGTGACGACCAACGACGACGCGCCGCCCGAAGATTGGCAGCAGCGATTCAACGCTCTGGCAGAGTGGCGGACGATGGTCTCGGAGCGTGAATCATGCGACACGTCCGACCTGTTGAGCTATGCAGCGATGCGCCAGTTGGCGGAGCATCCACCGCAGTCGATCGCGGCGTTGGCGGTGGTCGACGGTGTGGGCGCGCTGGTCGCGGAGCGCTTCGCGGACGACGTGGCTGCGATCATCGGCATCGGCACAGTCTCGGAGGCGACTTCGGCGCCGGAGTCGGCGCCGGCAGTCTCACCAGCCCCCTCAGGCGGCGGGCCGCAGAGTTGGCAGGTGACGGTGGACCTGTACGAGGACGGCCACACCGTTCTGGCCATCGCGGAGCGGCGGATGTTGTCTCCCGGCACCGTCGTGAGCCATCTGCTCACGGGTCTGCGTCAGGGCGTGCAGCTGGATTTGGAGCGCTCGCTGCCGCCGGCCGAGCACGTGTCGGCGATCCAACGTGAGCTGATGAGAGATCCCGATGCCAGCAACGCAGCAATCCACGAGCAACTTGAGCAGCGACTGTCGAGGCCCGAGGTCAGCCTCACCATCGCCCACCTCCGTCCACCAGAGAGAGATCAGCAGTCGCTGGGCTAGCATGGCGTCGGAGGCGTGATATGACGCTGTCAGACGTGATTCGTGAAGTCCAGGAGGAGATTGCCGCTGCGGGGACCCACGTGAACGAGGCTGATGCCAAGGCCGCATTCATCACCCCCATCTTGGCGGAACTGGGCTGGCGCGGCCTATCGAAGGTGCGTTTCGAGTACCCCCTTGCCCAAGGTCAGATGCGGTTGGACTATGCACTGCTTGGAACGAATGGCAAGCCCCTTGCCTTGATCGAAGCCAAAGCGCCCAGAGAAGATCTGAATCCTCACGTCGCGCAGGTTCTGAACTATGCCTTTCATGAAGGCGTCGACATCTGTGTGTTGACGACAGGTGCACGTTGGTGGCTCTATCTGCCGCGTGAGAAAGGTAGTCCGGCAGAGCGACGCTTCGCGGAGATTGATCTTCGCAGCGACGATGCAGCTGAGGTCACCGAGTCGTTCGAATCGTGTCTTCAATATGAAGCGCTGACGAGCGGTGCAGCCGAACGACGAGCCAAAGAGATGCTGGACGCGCAACAGGTTGAGCAGCGGATGCTCAGCGAGATTCCGCGTGCATGGCGGCGGCTCCTGGCAGGTCCCAACGAGATGCTGGTCGAGCTCGTGCAAGAAGAGGTACAAGATACGCTTGGCGCGCGGCCAACTCATGGTCAGGTGATGAGTTTTCTGGCAACGGTGGTCACTCCGCCTGCAAACGGGTCGGCCGATGTTGCGAACACAGGCACTCAACAGCTCGCGCGGCCTACGCCAACACTCAGAACCAGGGAAGACGTGCGGGTGTCGGCTCGCCCGAAGGCAAAGCGGGTCAACGTCGTTGCACTAATGATGTGGGGGCAACGGCATCCGGTGGCCAACCAACGGCAGGCGTTCACTCTGGCGGTTGATCTGATCTATCAGCGACATCAGCATGATTTTGGCAAGGTCGTTGATGCCGTCACTGGCTTTCGGTTTGGCAGCCCTGACGGTCTGCTCCAACCGTACCGAATCGCCGGGTCGGACTACTATGCAGACACCAATCTCAGCTTCGCCAACAAGCAGAAGCGCCTCGAACAGTTACTGAGCGCGTTCGGCTACAACCCGTCGGACTTTGAGTTTGTCACCCAGTGACACCCGCGCTGTCGCGAGTCCCCCCGTTGAGGTGACGCTTCCGGCGATCGCCGTGACTGTGCAGGTCGTTTGCTCTGCCGCGAGGCTTGCTTCGACTGCTGCTGTGGAGCCGGTGGGCCCTTGCAATCCGCTAGCTTGCCTGCATGGGACGCGATTTGGGAGGGATCGTCATGGACTTGGCGCACCGAGTGATTGGCGTGTACCTGGCTCTGGTCGGGTTGGCTGAGGCTGGCTACCTCGTGGTTTATCCGCTGTACGGCGGCGGCGGCGATGTGGCCGGCGCGAACGATGTTTGGGGGATGCTCAACTGGTTCGTGGCGGTGGCGGCGGTGCTCCTGTTGATGGTCACCGCGCACGTCAAGCAGGCCTTGCCCGATGACGCAGACACCTGGACCCGATTTGTCGTCAACCTGCGCTTCTATGGGACGATCGTGGTGGCTCTGGCCTTCTTCAGCAACTGGTTCGCGCGTGAATGGGGCGGCGAGGTGGCACCAACCGGGCTGCTCTGGATCGTCGTCAACATCGGCCTACCACTGATCGCGATCAACGTGGCAGTGCAGCTCCTGCGTGGTCCTGAGCAGGCCTAATCGGCGGCGGCGATGGCTGAGGCTGTGGGCTCCGCGGGAACGCCGTCGAGGAGGGTGAGTTTGGCGCCGAGCCGGGAGGGCACCTTTTGGCCGGGGAGCAGGATGCCGACCAGGTTGCATGGGTCGCTTGCGGCGACGGTGACTTGTTGGCCGTCGGGGGTGGCGCGGCGGACGGCTCGGAGCTGGTCGATGGCCTGTGGGAGGGCGAATTGCTCGCCGATCAGGCCCTGGATGAAGCGTCCGCCGCGAATCTCGCCGCGCGCTTCCAGCCGCCGCAGCGCGCGCAGGATCTCGCGCCACTGGATGGTCAGGCTCTCGCGTCCCTCGCGGACGGCGAGTTCGCGCGAGATGACGCCGTAGCGTCGGAGCAGGATGACCGCGATGCGCTCGGCCAACTCGTCGGCGGCGAGTGGGTCGTCGGGCGGGCTGACCGTGGGCGGCAGAGCTGCCCAGCGGCCGGCGGGACCCTCGCCGATGAAGACGCCGCCACCGCCGTAGCGTGGCCGTCGCGGGCGTCGCGCACTGCTGCGATTGGCGCGGATCAGTTGTCGCAAGCCCTGGAAGCCGTCTGCGTGGGCGAGGCCGCTGGCGACGAGCTCGCGCAGTCCGCCTTCGACATCTGTGGCGATGCGGCGGGTGCCGTCGACGATCTCGTCGAAGAACAGCGCGCCGCGGTCGTCGAGTAGGCGCAGAATCTGGCTGGCCGCGCCGCCGTCGGCGTGGAGCTGGTCGGCGACATCGGGTTCTGGCTCAGGCGTGGAGCGTCCGCGTGCGGGCGGCAGCGGCGCGGGGCGTCGGACGGCGGCGAGCAGCGATCGGAAGTCGGGACGCAGCGCCAAGGCGATGGGTGTGGTCTTGGTCGGTGCGCGGCGCGCCGCACGGGCGGTCAATCTGGCCCAGGCGACATCGCCAGCCAGGCAGAGTTCGTCCAGCCAGGCCTCGCGGTAGTCGGCGACGCGGGGAGCGATCAGGTCGCGCTCCCAAGCGGCGGCCGGCGCTTCGAAGCCTTGCAGCTGCTCGATCACGGCGCGCACGCCGGCTTTGCCGCTCAGTTGGGTGTCTGGAGTCAGGTGTTGCCAGCGCAGCAGGAAGCGCAGGTAGTGTTGGACGGTGACGGGTTCGATCTCAGCCCGCAATCGCGCGATCGTGTAGCGGTGCACCCGAGCGAGCAGGCGGCGGTCGCAGAACTCTTCAGGAGCATCGGCTGCCAGGGTTGGAGTGAAGCGTCCGCGCATGACCTCGCCGTAGGCCTCGAGTTGCGCCAGTCCGTAGCCGCAGTCGGAGGCGGCGAGGCCGCAACGCCACGCGAGCTGATCGGCGGTGATCGGCCCGGAGATTTCAAGATGGCCGCGGACCAGCTTGAGGCGGGCGTCCTCGCGGTGATCGGGCAGGATCAGGGCTGATTCGGGCACCGAGAAGCCGGGTTCAACGGCGTGATCGGGGAAGAGTTGTCGGATCGATTCGAGCTGCTCAGCGGCGAACCAGATCGTGCCGTCGGGACCATCGGCGGATGCGGCGCGTCCCTGTTCGTGCAGCTCTGCGAAGAGCCGGTCGCGCTCAGTTGAGTTCGGGTCCCCGAGCACCGACCCGGCACCTCCCGCTCGCAGCGCGACCAGCGAGAGCAGCAGTTCGTGCAGCTCTTCGGCGTCGCGGACGGGCGGCATGGCTTCTTCCTGGACTCGGCGGATGGCGTCGAGGTCGAGCCGGCCCAGGTCGCGCTGGTCGTTGGGCAGCGTTCGGCGCGACATGACCGCGCGGGTGCGTCGCTCCTCGAGCGGCGCATCGTCGAGGAAGCCGTAGGGTCCGACGTTGATGATGCTTTGGGCCATGGGAGAGGGCGTCACGGTGTCGCGGGCATGGAGGCGCACCTCGCCGCGCTCGACCCGTTCGAGGACGTCGATCAGCGCGTCGGTATCGACGGCCTCGTGGAGGCAGTCGTCCATCGTCTGGGCGATCAGAGGATGGTCGGGCACTTCCAGCGGACCGGCCAGGTTTTCCTGGCATCCGACCTGGGCGGGGAAGACGGCGGCGAGCAGGTCGTCGGCGATCATTCGCTGCAGATAGGGCGGTACTTCGCGTCCGCCGCGGCGTCTGGGGACGGCGAGGGCACGGGTCGCGGCCCAGCGCCAGCGCGTATTCCAGAAGGGCGCGTAGAGCACGGCCTGGCGCAGCGACTGTTCGGCGTTGGACGCCTTCAGATACTCGAATGCCTCCTCGAGCGGGAACGACTGGGTCGGTCCCAAGGAGAGCAGGATGCCCTCTTCGTTGGCTGCGGCCTGCAGCTCGAAGTCGAAGCGGACGCAGAAGCGCTTGCGCAGCGCCAGTCCCCAGGCGCGGTTGACGCCCGAGCCGAAGGGCGCATGGACGACCAGTTGCTGGCCGCCGCCTTCGTCGAAGAAGCGCTCGAAGACGACATCGGTGTCGGACGGCATGACTTGAAGCGCGGCCTGCGCCTCAGTCAGATACTCAACGATCTGCTCGGCGGCCGAGGCGGCCATGTGGCAGTCGCGCTGGAGGGTCATCGCGGCTCGCTCGCGGTCGTCTGACATCGCGCCAATCTCGCGGCGCAGCAGTCCCACCTCTGCGGATAGCTCGACGCTCCGGCCGGGTGCCTCGCCGAGCCAGAAGGGGATCGTCGGCGGTGCGCCGTGCGCGTCCTCGACGCGGACGATGCCCTTGTTCTCGACACGGCGGATGCGCCACGAGGTACTGCCGAGCAGGAAGATGTCGCCGGCCGCAGTCTCGATCGCGAAGTCTTCGTTGACCGTTCCGACGTAGGCGCCTTCGGGCTCCTTGATGACGCGGTAGTCGCCCGTTTCGGGGATCGTGCCGCCGTTGACGATGGCGGTCAGCCGAGCGGCGCGGCGGGGCCGCACGACACCATTGATGCGGTCGCGGTGGATGAGTGGATTGGAGCGACCACCGCCTTCTCCGACGCCGGTCGCGAGCATGTCGAGCGTCTCGTTGAAGGCTTCTCTGTCGAGTGCTCGATAGGGCGCGGCCCGGCGCATGAGGTCGAAGAGGTCGTCCTCGATCCACTCTTCTTCGGCGGCGGTTTCGGCGACGAGTTGTTGGGCCAGGACTTCGATCGGCGCTGCTGGCTGTCGGATGCGATCGAGGCTGCCGCGCTCGACGGCGCGGACCATGGCCGCGCATTCGACCAGTTCGTCGAGCGACGTGGGGAAGAGCGCGCCATGCGGGACCAATCCCAGGGCATGCCCGGAGCGTCCGACGCGCTGCAGGAAGGTGGCGATGCGGCGGGGCGATCCGATCTGGCAGACGAGGTCGACCGAGCCGATATCGATGCCCAGTTCGAGCGAGGCGGTGGCGACGACGGCTTTGAGGTCACCGGACTTGAGCCGCTGCTCCATGGCGTGGCGGCGATCCTTGGAGAGCGAGCCGTGATGGCCCGAGACGTGTTCCTTGCCCAGTCGAATGCCGAGCTCGTGCGCCACTCGCTCGGCCAGCGCGCGACGATTGACGAAGATCAGGGTCGTCCGATGCTGCGCGATCAGCTCTGCCAGACGATCGTAGACCGCGCCCCAGTGCTCGTGCGTGGCGAGCGCAGAGAGCGGCGCCTCGGTCGTTTCGATCCACAGGGTCAGTTCGCGTCGATGGCCGAGGTCGAGGATTCGGCAGGGCAGCGGACGTCCGACCGGGTCCATGCCGGTCAGGAACGCGGCGATCTCTTCCATCGGCTTCTGTGTGGCTGAGAGGCCGATTCGGGTCGGCCGCTGGTCGGCGACATGGTCGAGGCGGGCCAGCGAGAGGGCCAGGTGCGAGCCGCGCTTGTCTCGTACGATGGCGTGGATCTCGTCGACGATGACGGTTCGCACGGAGCGCAGGATTTCGCGCGACTTCTTCGCGGTCAGCATCAGGTAGAGGGACTCGGGTGTGGTGATCAGAATCTGCGGCGGGCGCTTGACGATGGCCTGCCGCTCGGCCGGTGTGGTGTCGCCGGTGCGCAGTCCCATGCGGATCCTGGGGAGGTCGACGCCGCGCTGGTCGGCGAGCTGGCGGATCTCCGCGAGCGGCTCTTCGAGGTTGCGGCGGATGTCGTTGGAGAGGGCTTTGAGGGGCGAGATGTAGAGGATGCGGACCTGATCGGCCAGCTCGCCCGCTTCGCCTTCTCTGATCAGCTCATCGATGCCGGAGAGGAACGCGGTCAGCGTCTTGCCTGAGCCGGTCGGTGCGGCGATCAGGCAGTCGTCGCCGGAGCGAATTGCGGGCCAGCCGTCGGCTTGGGCAAAGGTGGGCGCGCCAAATCGGGAGACAAACCAATCGCGCACGAGGGGATGGAAGTGTTCAAGGCCAGGGTCAGCGGCAGATATGCTCATATGTTCCGCATGGTAGCACCGCGATCATGCGGTGGCGACAGGGGAAATCGTCCACACGCTGTCACATGGATCGATGCAGAGACTTGCCAATCCCGAGGGTGTATGCGAACATATGCGCGGAGCTGAAGGAGCCGATAATGAGAACACGACGGATTGTCAAAAATGCGGCCCGACGCCGAAAGCGCATGATCGCCTTCGGCTGGTACGGGGGCAAGTTCAGCCATCTCAGTTTCATCCTGCCAAATCTTCCTACAGACGAAGGTCACTTTTGCGATGTTTACGGAGGCTCCGCCGCGGTGATCATCAACCGCAATCCTGCACCGGTGGAGACCTACAACGACCTCGACTCCGAGCTGGTGAATTTCTTCCGAGTGCTGCGTGATCCGCAGATCAGCGACGATCTGGTTAAGGCGATCGGTTTGACGCCATTTTCGCGTGAAGAGTTGGTTCTCGCTTGCGAGCCGCCGAACGGGGCAGACGCTGTAGAACGCGCCCGTCGCTTCTTTGTGCGCGCCCGCCAGACTCGCACCGGACTCGCCCAATCATCCTCCGAGGGGCGTTGGGCGCACTGCGTCTTGACCTCTCGAGCCGGCATGGCCGGCGCGGTCTCCCGCTGGCTCGGCTCAGTCGAAGGACTCTCCGAGATCGTGCAGCGATTGCAGCGAATCCAGATTGAAAACGCGCCCGCCCTCGAAGTGATTCAGCGCTACGACAGCGCCGAGACGCTCTTCTACCTCGATCCGCCTTACGTCCACGACTCGCGCGGAGACACCGCCGCCTACGCGACCGAGATGACCGACGACGACCACCGTGATTTAGCCGACCTGCTCCACTCCATCAAAGGCCGAGCCGCTGTCTCCGGCTACCAATCCACCCTCTACGACGAGATATTCCGCGACTGGAATCGAATTGACGCCGCCCCTCGCATCGCCCATTCCGTCCGCACCACTCGCCAAGAGTCCCTCTGGGTCAACTACGAGCCGCTGCCGTGCTGACCGACTCAGAGGCAACGACTTGGCTCAACGAGACGTGGCAGGAGATGCTTGCCTCCCCTTCTGGAGCCTCCGATCCGCAGATCGACGAGATCTGCGAGTCTAGGTTTGTTTCGATTCGGTATGCCTTGCTGACACAGCTATTGGGTAAGCATGCCGACCATCGCCGCGACGCCCTGTGCTTGCAGCGCGGCGACCCGGAGGGCGCGATCGACGCTGGTCGGTGGGACCCGCGCGGATTCTGCACCGCCGTCGTCGTACCGTGGGTCCAGGTGACCGACAATGTGTTGGGCACGAGTCCTGATCCCTATGTCAACAAGCCCCTGCGCCGCAGACGGCTAGATGACTGGTCCGTCGCTCTGCGCGGTCGTGCGGTTTGGGAACAGTTGGTCGCTGTGCTGTCTGACGTGCAGAAACGAAACGACCCTTCGCACACGGAGTCGACTCTACGTCGATGTCTCGCCGGTATCGCTCGCCGCTATGCCAAGCTCAACATCGCCTACCCCGTACCCAACCGCATTAGCACAGAGCAATGTGAGTCGGCATTTGCGCAATTCACGGCCCAGGCTTCCGGCGGCGAAGCCCCGCTGATCGCTGCAACTGCCCTTTTCCGCGTCATCGGGCGCCGCTTCGCCCTGTTCGACGATGTCGCACGCCAACGCATCAATGAAGCCGACGCCGCCTCAGGCGCCCCGGGCGACATCCAGTGCTATCGGGGAACGCCGCCACAGATTGTGCTTTCGGTGGAAGTCAAGGATCGCGACCTCACCTTGCTCGACATCAACGCGTCTATCGCCAAAGCGCGCCAGGCCGAAGTCACCGAACTGCTTTTCGCCGCTCCCGAGGTGATCGAAACGGATCGCGAGAGCGCAGCCACGCGGGTTCGGGACGAATGGGCTCAGGGCACGAACGTCTATCGCCTCTCGCTAACTGAGCTACTCCACGTTGTCCTTGCCCTAGCCGGTGAAGATGCGCGAGTTGCGCTCATGCGAGAGGTCGGCGACGAGATCAATGCATCGGCAACGCAGCCTTCCCTCCGCACCCGCTGGGCGGAGATTCTGGATACAATAGCGCCGTGAGCACCCCGACCAGCAGCGGACGGAACCCGATCAGCTCAACCCGAACGAACTTGAACATGGCTGAACGATCCTGACCGATCCTGAACGCCAACCCCCGCAAAACACTGAAAATCTGTGTTCTCCCCCGCCGAAGAAAACGTTCGCTGAACACCTGAACACCGCTGCCGTCAGAGGAATCTCTGGAGACCGATCATGACAACTCCGATCGATTGGAATGCTGCGTTTGATGAGGCGTTGGGGTACTTCGTCAACTACCTGCAGATTGATACTTCGAATCCTCCGGGGAATGAGAAGCCGGCGGCTCGGTGGCTGGGCGGGATTCTGGCCGATGCGGGGATGGAGGTCGAGTATGTGGAGATTCAGCCGGAGCGTGAGGCGGTGTTTGCCTGGTTGCGCGGGGATGGCTCGAAGCGGCCGATGATGCTGTGCAACCACACGGATGTCGTGCCGGTTGAGGCCGACTACTGGACGAAGCCGGCGTTCGAGGGCTACATCGAGGACGGCAAGGTGTACGGTCGGGGCGCGGTCGACATGAAGGGCTGCGGCATCATGCATCTGATGACGATGCTGCTGCTCAAGCGCAACGAGGTCCCGCTCGCCCGCGACCTGGTGTTCTGCGGTGTGCCCGATGAGGAGGCGGGTTCGGTCTGGGGCATGGAGTGGCTCTGCAAGAACCGTCCGGACCTGGTGGATGTGGAGTTCGAGCTGTCGGAGGGCGGATCGGGATCGACGCAGCTGCTGGGCGAGGAGGCGAACATCTTCTCGGTCGCGACGAACGAGAAGGACATCTGTTGGCTGAAGCTGACCTCGATCGGGACGCCGGGCCATGGGTCGCGTCCGCACTACGACAACTCGGCGGTGCATCTGGTGAACGCGCTGTCGAAGCTCGCCGCGTGGGAGCGTCCGGTCACGATCACGCCGTCGACGCAGGTGTGGCTGGACCGCTTGATCGAGGAGGGTCACCTGGCGCCGGTGCAGGATCCTGACGACCTGGCGGCGCAGATCGTTGAGCATCCTGGCACGCACGCGATGTTCATCAACACGCTGAATGTGACGATGATCAACAGCGGCATCAAGGCCAACGTGATTCCGGCGAAGTCGGAGGCGGTGATCGATTGCCGGCTGCTGCCTGGCCAGGATCGGGAGGACTGGCGACAGCAGGTGATCGACGTAATCGATGACGACCGTATTGAGGTCGAGTTCTCAGGCTGGGACCAGGAGCAACCGGTCGAGGTCGATTGGGACACTGAGCTGTATCGCACGATCGAGGCGGTCGTCAACGAGGCGGTTGAGGATGCGACGGTAGTGCCGTCGACCTGTGTGGGCGGGACGGACAACCGGTTCCTGCGCCAGCAGGGGATTCCGGCCTACGGGTTCATTCCAGTGCTGCTGAGCCCGGAGGAAGCGGCGGGCTTCCACGGCAACGACGAGCACATGACGATCGAGAATCTCAACATGGGGGTCGAGCTGACGTACGAGATCGTGCGTCGGATGGTCACGTAGGGCTAATCGTTCGAGCGTCGGCGCAGCTCTGCCTCAAGCTCTTGGACTCGAGTTTCGGCTAGCGCCAGCTGTTGACGATCCAGCGCCAGTTGTTGACGATCCTGCGCAGCCTCACGTTCTGCGCGCTCTGCCCTGAGCCGCAGGCTCTCGAATGTGGCGATGTGTTCGCCGGTCGACGGATCGATGAAGCCAAGCTCCTCATCCCTCCAGCGGAGGAAGAGACCAAGCACCTCGCTGAACCCCTGCCACGTTTCAGCGTCTGAGTGACTTGGTTCTGCGACCAGAATCGGCTCGAAGCGATTGCCGACCAGCCGATCGCCGGCCAGTTTGACTCCGTGGAACTCGCCTGTCGCGTCGAAACGCCAGTACTCGGGGATTGCCAGGGACTCGTAAAAGTCACGCTTTGCTGTGACGTCGATCTTCCCTGAGTATTTCGATGCGATCTCCAGCACGAAGTCGGGCGGTTTGCCTTGGTCGGAGATGATGTATCCATTTGAGTCGAGATACGCCTGCGGGTCGGCGTCGAAGGCGACCATCAGATCGGGATAGCGCATCGGCGCACCCGGCTGGAGAATCATGTATCGCTCGCCCGACACGATCGTGGTCTCGGGACGACCCAGAAACTGCTTGAGGTGGTGATGGAGGCCCGTCTCACTCAGATGTTGGGCTGAAGTCATGTCGTCCGGGTGCTTTTCGGGTATGTCGGGCAGGACGAACCGGGGCCTGGAAGCATCGCCGAGTGCTGTTCGCGTCGTCATCGTGCGTCTCGGATCAAGCTAGAACCGAATGCGGACCTGTCTCAACCATGGTAATCGCCCGGGCTGTCCAGCGGCTTACTGGAGCTTTGAGTAGGGCAGTGGGTTGAGGAAGGTGATGGACTCTTCTGGGGCGTGCTGGCGGAGTGGGGCGATGATGTCGTTGAGCGGATCGCCGGCGCGGTAGTCCAGCATGCCTTGCGGGCCGCCGGGCATGATCCACAGATCGGTCAGCTCGCCGGTGCGGCCGATCCGCGAGGCGTAGGCAGTGACGAGATTGAGCGCGCCGGCCTGTTCCATGGTGTCGGCGAGGCCGCTGATGATGTCGATGGCGGGTAGGATGCCTCCGCCTGCGGTTTGCAGCACGGCGAGCATGTATTGGCGAGGCTGGCTTGGATTGCTGGAGTCGCAGGCGGCCTGGAGGCGCTGATCGGTAGCGTAGGAGACGGTGTTGGCGAACTTGGTGATTTCTTCAATCTCGACCTCGCCGCGCAGCTTCTCCACGGCTGACCAGAGCGCTTGATCCTGGCCGAGGGCGGTGAGGCACTCTTCGGCGTGCGCCATGCTTTCGTAGCGCTGGATGGAGATGTCCCAGCCCATCTCGCCGCCGGTCATCTTCCAGGCGCCGATCAGGTCGATGCCGTGACGATCCATCGCCGGGACGACGGTGTCGGCGTAGAAGTCGACGAAGAGGTCGAATGCGGTGTTGGTGATTGGCATGATGCGGTGTCGGACTTCGAGCAAGACGGCCATGGCGGGCTCCTTCGGGGCGTAGCTGGATTGGCGACAGGCTAGAGGCTGGGTGCGAGGGCGGCGATGAACTCGCGGGTGCGTCGGCGGTCGTCGGCGTCTGCGCCCTCGAAGGCCGCGTAGAAGTCGGTCACGCCGATGTCGCGCCAGCGGCGCAGTTCCAGCTCCACTTCTTCTTCCGAGCCGATGATCGAGACGCCGGCTGGATTGTCGGCGCCCGAGCCCTGGATCACGCGCTGGTAGGAGGGCAGCGTGTTGTACATCTGGTAGGCCGAGGCGATCCGTTCGCGTGCGGCGTCCGGGTCGGAGGTGATCGAGATCGGCACGCCTGCGATGACGCGGGGCTCGGGACGGCCCTCGGCCTGGGCCGCGCCGCCCATTTCAGGGATCACGACGTCCTCAATCCACTTCGGTCCGGCTAGCCACAGCGCTGTGCCGTCGGCGAGGCGGCCGGTGACTCGCAGCATCTGCGGACCGAGCGCGGCGACGACCACGGAGGGCGGGTCGCAATCGGGCAGTTCGACCTGCGAGTGCACCCTGAACTCTTCGCCGTCGTGGTGGACGACCTCCCCGCGCATCAGGGGGATGAGCACCTCGAGGTACTCGCGCATGTGACGCACGACGTTGTCGAAGGGGATGCCCCAGGAGTCCTGGATCACGACCTGGTGGGAGAGTCCCAGCCCCAGCGTGAAGCGTCCGCCGGCGGCGGCGTTGGTGGCGAGCGCCTGCTGTGCCATGGCGACGGGATGGCGAGTGTAGGTGGGGATCACGTAGGTGCCGAGTTCGAGTTCCGACGTCTCGCCTGCCGCCAGTGCGAGGACGGTCATCGCGTCGTGGGCGACAGATGGGAGGAAGGCGCCGGCGAAGCCGTCAGCTTCGATCTGTCGGATCGCGTCGATCTTGCCGGCCAGGGTTGAGGCCATCGGCGGTGTCAGGATGCGCATGGGTGCTGTCCAATCTCTGCTCCAGGCAGTATCGCGGACTCGGATCGCTAGCCTGTACGGCAACACCGACGACGGGTAGAGACTGGAGGACCGTATGGCATCGGCAGAGCTGCAGAAGGTACTTGGGTTGTTGGCTGAACGTCCGATCGCTCAAGGCGGGGTGACGCTTGCAGAGATGCGCGCGGGGATGGAGGCCGGGTCGTTCCCCGCCACCGACGCGGCGACCGTGACATCCGTCGAGGCCAACGGGGTGCCGGGCGAGTGGGTGACGGTGGCTGGGTCAGACCCCGACCGACGTCTGTTGTACGTGCACGGCGGAGGGTATGTGATTGGATCGCCGGTCACCCACCGCCGACTCTGCGAGGGCATCGCTGCGGCTGGCGGCTGCGCGGTGCTGAATCTGGATTACCGACTCGCGCCCGAGCATCCCTATCCGGCGGCGGTCGAGGACGCCATTGCGGGGTTGAGGTTCATTCAGTCGAACGGACCCAATGGCGCGGGGGCGGCTGAGTCGACTTTCGTGGCGGGCGACTCGGCCGGCGGCGGTTTGACGCTGGCGACGCTGCTGACGGCGCGCGAGCAAGGCGTTGCCCTGCCGAACGCGGCGATCGGCATATCCGCCTGGACCGATCTGGCCATCACGGGTGAAACGATCGAGACTCGCGCGGACGCTGATCCGCTGATCACGGACACGTCGATGATCTCGGGCATGGCTGCGAACTACATCGGCGACGGCGATGCGAGAGACCCGCTGATCTCGCCGCTCTATGCAGACTACGCGGGCTTGCCGCCGCTGTTGCTGCAAGTGGGCGATGCGGAGGTGCTGCTGTCCGACACGACGCGGGTGGCCGAGCAGGCGCGGGCGGCTGGGGTTGATGTCTGCGAGGAGGTCTGGGACGAGATGTTCCACGTCTGGCACGCGTTCGCGCCGATGCTGCCTGAAGGTCAGGCGGCGATTGAACGGATCGGGGAGTGGATTCGCCAGCACGCGTGAGTGGAGCCGACAGTGCAGGGGTCAAGGGAGCCGTCTATGCCATCGGAGCAGTACCAACAGGTTGTCGAGGCGATGCAGGCGCAGGCTGCCAGCATGATCGGAGCCGAGATCACGATTGAGGAGCAGCGTGCGGCGATGGAAGCGGGCTTCAGCTTTGCGTTGCCAGACGACATCTCACTTGTTGCAGCCGACGCCAATGGCGTGCGGGGTGAGTGGACGGTGTTGCCGGAATCGGATCCCAACCGTCGGCTGCTGTATGTGCATGGCGGCGGGTACGTGCTCGGCTCGATCGCGACGCACCGCCGGCTGGTCGCGGACATCTGCGCGGCGGCAGGATGCGTCGCGTTGAGCCTCGACTATCGGCTCGCGCCGGAGCATCCGTACCCTGCCGCGCTTGAGGATGCGATGGCCGGGCTCGAGTACATCTGGGCGAACGGACCGGTTGAGCCGGGCGAGGCGAGTGCGGTGTTCATCGGCGGTGACTCGGCCGGAGGCGGTCTGATGCTGGCGACGTTGATCGCTGCTCGCGAGCGCGGCGTGCGTATGCCCAGCGGCGGGATTGGGCTGTCGCCATGGGCCGACCTCGCGGCCGGGCCGGAGGAGCTGTCTGCGTTCGGACTTGATGATCCGACCATTCCCGACAACACGGTCGCGATCACGGCGTCGCAGGGATGGGCGGCGATGTACGCGGGCGATGCCGACCGCAGGGATCCGTTGATCTCCCCGGTCTTTGCCGATTATGAGGGCGTCTGCCCGCTGCTCTTGCAGGCGGGATCGGTCGAGATGATCTGTCGTGACACGGAACGAGTGGCAGCGAAGGCGCGCGAGGCTGGCGTCGAGGTGGTCGAGGAGATTTGGG